>NZ_SMFV01000004.1 GCF_004339575.1 Phorcysia thermohydrogeniphila | reverse complement strand
AAACACCCGTTCCCATTCCGAACACGGAAGTTAAGCCCGCCAGCGCCGATGATACTGCCCTGGAGACGGGGCGGGAAAGTAGGGCGGTGCCAGGCCTTTTTTATTTTTTCTTCTCTTGAAAAATTGTGGAATCTTTTAATACTCCTCGTTGTTGGAGAAGTTTCTACAGCTTTCCATTGTGAATATGAAAAAACTGGATAGTTAATAATAGGTGAAGGATGAAAGAAATTTTTCCCTACGCTATTGTTGTATTTACCTTTTTGGTAATAGCCCTTCTCGGGTTTTACATAGCCAATATTAAACCTGCAAAAAGGTAGTTTCCTTTTTGTTTTTGGGAATTTTGATTATTCTATTTTCTTCCTATTGAAGTTTTATAACACAAAAAATTACCTTCTTTCAAAAGTTACTTCTGGATAGTAAAAATCGTAATCTACTTCATCTATTTCATATTCGTAAGGACTTCTTACAAGATCGTCTCTCTTATAAAAAAGGTCTTTTATAGCGTCTGGACCACATACGTTCATTGCTTTATAACCGTTATCTTTCCATCCACCTCCAACAGGAACAACACTAGTCTTTAAACGAAATTCATAAGTTGCACCACCGTAAAATGCATTAATACCGTTTAGATAATACTCATAAGTGTAGTCAGGTTTGTTATCTCCATCTCTATCCACATAAAGCTTAAAGCCGTCTGGGGTGTCTTCATCGTAAGTTAGTTCATAAGCGCATTGCCATTTGTCGTGTTTGTCTGGCTTAATCCAGTTGTAGTTTTTTTCTGGTGGTGTGAATTCTTTCTTCTGTTTGTGGGGGGTAGTATTAGAAGAGTTAGTTTGCGATTGTTTTTCTTGAAAACCGATAACAGGATATATAAAATCCGCTCTTGCCTTTTTGCTTAAGCTTAAAGAATTAAGAACAATAGATAGAACTACTCCTACTAAGACTGCAGTTATTCTTTTCACCCCTCTGTTCCCTTCATAGGGTTTCCTTCATTAATTTTACAAAACTCAAAGGACAGCTCAAGACTTCTAAGCCTTGCCTACTTTACCTTTTTCCATTCAAAGTGAAGCGTTATGTAGGGGTCAAACTTTTCAAGGCAGTCGTATATTAAGGACTGTCAAGTTCCTCTATTTAACGCCTCCCTCAGCTTCTCAGCGGAGTTAATTAGAAAAATTCCCTCTCCTCTGCACGGTGTGGCAAAGTCTTCGTCCAGCGATATTAGATACTTGACGCCATGAAACTTACAGGTCGCCAAAATCAAAGCGTCGTTTGTAGCTAAACTATACTGTTTCAAATATCCTTCCGCAATTTCTTTTACTTTGTAAGGAATGTCCATCCACGAAAAAACTTTAAAAATTCTGAAGACGTAATCGTCCACTAAGGAAGATTCTTTCTTCCCTTTAATAACGAGCTTGTAAACAGATTCACTATAGACAATAGCATTTACACAAAACTCAATTTTAGGTTTCAGTAGATAAGCTAATAAAGTCTCCCATATCTTCTTGGCTTCTCC
This sequence comes from Phorcysia thermohydrogeniphila, assembly GCF_004339575.1. Taxonomy (NCBI): domain Bacteria; kingdom Pseudomonadati; phylum Aquificota; class Aquificia; order Desulfurobacteriales; family Desulfurobacteriaceae; genus Phorcysia; species Phorcysia thermohydrogeniphila. The sequence continues at coordinate 209,932 of NZ_SMFV01000004.1, read as the reverse complement.
GTTTCCCTCTTGTTTTAAGGCTTCTATAATTACACTACTGTCAACAAACAACTTCACTTAATCACCCTGTAAGGTGAGTTCTTCTTCGTCAATGTCTTCAACTCTCACAGCGTTCTTCACCTTAGAGTAGTGTGTTTGTAAGAAAACGATATCCTCCATCACCTCAAGTTTTTTTACGACCTTCTTTATTGCTTCCCTATCTCTTTCTATTTCAAACGTTTCCTTGAAGTCGCCGGGGACTTTAATTACTATCTCTCCCATTCTGGCCTTCCTATAAAACGGGTTTTACTCCTGTCCCTTAATTTATAAAGTCCAGAAAGAGCTCCGTCAACGTTGATTAACTACGTTAAGCCTTTCTACCACCCCGCTTCTTACCAGCTTAGGAGGGTAATCCGGAACAAGCTCTAAGACGATGTATCTAATCTCAACGAACTTATCGGAAAACCTCTTTGACGGTGTTACTCGGCACGTTTTAGCCACTCTCTTTTTACGGCAACGGCCTTTGTATATGTGACCGTCTTCTGTTACAAAAACAACGAGCTTGTTCTTTGGGTTTATAACGTCAACGAAGGGACGGTAGTAAATATCGTTCTTTTTGACGAACCTTAGCCAGCCGGTTTCTGAGAGAGCTCCCTCACTCATCCCGATAAAAATTAGAAAAAACAACGTTAGTAAAAGTTTAACAGTCCCCTTTTCTTTCCTCCTCATCTATGCAACCTGACTTAACGGTTCATTCTTTTAAGGCAGAGCATATTTCTTTGCCCCATTCAGAGAGAGAAACAACGTAATCCTTATTGGGTATTGGATTTAAAATCAGCACTTTTCCACCTATTTCCTCTGCGACAGTTCTGACTACTCTTTTATCAGAGAAGGGCTCTCCTATTACGAGTTTTGCTCCCTTAGCTTTTGCCTTTTCTACAACTTCCTTTATCCTCTTGGGAGTAACCTGCTCTTCTGGAGCTCCCACAATCTCAATTGTTGATATCCCAAAGGTTTCAAGGAAAGGCTTCCAAACCGGATGGTAAATCACGACAGTTTTAGTTTTTGCCTCCTTAACACAGGTTTCTATTCTGCTAAGGAGCTGGTCTATCATTGCAGCGTAGTCCTCAGCCCTCTTAGTGTAGTAGGTTTCTCTCTTTGGATAGAAGTTTGTGAGCTTGTTGGCGACTTCAAAGTAGACGTCCTCCATGAGGACGGGGTTCATCCAAGCCGGGCTCTTTTACCATTGGGTATTTCTTGCTTAGGAGCTCCCCAAGGTTGAAGACCTTCTCGCCCTCTATTCCCTTAACTGCCCAGTCGTCAAGCCCCAAGCCGTGGATGATTACGAGGTTGGCCTCGCTGAGTTTCTTTATGTCGGAGGGTTTAGGCTCGTAGCCGTGGGGTGACTCTCCACCTTTTAGGACTGAGTAGTACCTAAAGTCTCTTCCACCTATGTACTCAGCAACGCTCTTCCAGATTGGGAGGGAAGAAGCTATGAGTGGTTTTGAATCGTTACCGGAGAAACACCCAGCAATAAAAGCAGTTGCTATGATGAGAAGGGTGAGAAGTCTTTTCATGAGAACCCCCTGCAGGTTTGCTTTGCTATGTAAGTTTTAGAAGACAATTTTAACAGGAAGTGGTAGCTGGGATAGCCCCTTCTGCTTTGAAAAAGATGATAAAATTCTGAGACCCTTAGTTTCCATAACGCTTTTGAGGTAGAGCTTATGCTAAACAGGAAGCCTGCAATCCTTGCCCTTGAGGACGGCTCTTACTACGAGGGCTATAGCTTTGGTGCAGAAGGTGAGGCTTACGGGGAGGTAGTTTTTACAACCTCTATGACGGGTTATCAGGAGATAATTACAGACCCCTCCTTTAAGGGACAGATTGTTACGATGACCTGCCCCCTTATAGGCAACGTTGGGGCAAACAGGGAGGACGTTGAGTCTGACGGGCCAAAGGCAGAAGGCTTTGTAGTTAAGGAAATCTCTGAGATTTACTCAAACTGGAGAGCTGAAAAGTCCTTTGAGGACTACTTGAAAGAGTACGGCGTTGTTGGAATTTGTGAAGTTGATACGAGGGACTTAACGAAAAAGCTCCGCTCTGTCGGAACGATGAGGGGAGTCATTTCAACTGTTGACCTTGATGTTGACAGCCTCATATCAAAGGCACGTTCCATCCCTAAGATGGAAGGTTTAAACCTCGTTGATGAGGTTACCTGTAAAGAGCCTTACGAGTGGGAGCTTGGAACTTGGAAGCCGGGGGAAGGTTACACCAAGCCTAAGAACCTCAGGTACTCCGTTGTCGTTCTTGACTTTGGTGTAAGGTACAACATCCTGAGGAATCTCGTTGATGTAGGGATAAAGCCCATAGTTGTTCCTGCAAAGACACCTCCAGAGGATATCTTAAAGCTCAATCCCGACGGTATCTTTCTCTCCTGTGGTCCCGGAGACCCTGCAGCTGTTACCTACGCTATAGAGACGATTCGCTACCTCATAGCGACCTTTAAAAAGCCGATATTTGGAATCTGCCTTGGACATCAGCTTACAGCCCTTGCGATGGGGGCTTCAACCTACAAGCTAAAATTCGGACATAGGGGGGCTAACCAGCCGGTAAAGAATAAGAAAACCGGCAGGGTTGAGATAACTGCACAGAACCACGGTTTTGCCGTTGACGAGACGACAATTCCGGACGACTTAGAGGTAACCCACTACTCCCTGAACGATAAGACGGTTGAGGGGTTAAAGCATAAGACTAAGCCAATCTTCACCGTTCAGTATCACCCGGAGAGCTCCCCGGGACCCCACGACTCAAGGTATCTCTTTAGGGAGTTTGAGAAGCTTATTTCCGATTACAAAGGGAGGTAAATGGTTTATGATGTAGCTGTTTCCGGCTTAGGGCCGGCCGGTACAGCTTTTTTAAAGGGAATAGAGGGTAGTGGTCTAAAAGTAATCGCCTTTGACCGGGCAGAGTTTCCAAGAAAGAAACTCTGTGCAGGGGGATTGACTCCTAAGGCCTATTCCCTCCTCTCTTCCCTCTTTTCCCAAGTTGAAAGGGTAGTTAGGGTAAGGGTTCATAAATTTGTCCTCTGTAACGGTGGTAAGAAGGTTATCCTTCCTTCAGAGGAAGTTCTCACCTACCTTACCGACAGAAAGGAACTTGACAACTTTCTCTTTGAATCCTCCGTAAAGAGTTCAGACTTTACCGTCCACACCAAGGAGGCTGTTTTAGGGGTAGAGAGGGAAGGGGAGCTATGGAGGATAAAAACCGAAAAGGGAACTTACAGGGCAAGGGTTGTTGTTGCCTCAGATGGGGCAAACAGCAGGATAGCAAGGCAACTAAAAGTAAAAAGGGACTTTGGGTTCACCTTTGAGGTGGACGTTGAAACCCCTTATAGGGAGGAGATTCTTATAGACTTTACCGATTTTGACTGGGGCTACTACTGGATTTTCCCAAAGGGTGACTTTGTTACTGCCGGACTTGGAGAGTTTAGGAAGAAAGTTCCTGACCTTAAAGAAAAACTTGAGCGGTTTAACAGGAAGCACGGCGTTGTGGGGAAAACCTTAAGCTCCGGTGGTTTCCCTATTCCCTGCGGTAAGAGGAAGAACGACGTTTTAAGGGATAGGGTTCTCTTTCTGGGTGATGCCGGAGGATTGGTTGACCCCTTGACGGGGGAAGGTATTTACTCGGCCGTGAAAAGTGGGGTTATCGCCGCTGATGCCGTTAGGAAGGCCTTTGAGACGGGAGACTTTAAGGTTTTGGAGCTCTATAAAAGGGTTGTTGACGAGGAGCTTGGAAGTGAGTTCTTCTGGGCGAGGGTAGTGGGTAATCTCTTTTTTAAGTTTAAAAGCCTAAATTTCTACGTTGTAGAAAAGGAAGGTAGTGTTGGTCAAATCACTGCTGAACTTCTCTCTGGAAAGATTTCCTACAGGCAGGGAATCAAGGAGTTCTTTAAACTCTTACTTAAACTCTTAGCGAGGGGCTAAATGTTACAGGTTTCAATAAAGAAGGGAAGAGAGAAGAGGATAAGGGGTTTCCATCCGTGGGTTTACAGGAACGACATACTCTCCTTTTCAAGGAGGCCAAAGCCGGGGGAGCTCTGCATCGTAAGGGACCACAAGGGAGCTTTCTTGGCAAAGGGTTACATCAACCCGGATAGCTACATATCCATAAGGATACTAACCTACAGGAAGGACGAGCCGATAGACTACGAGTTCTTTAGAAGGAGAGTAGAGGAGGCCTACTCCTACAGACAGCAGATAGTTCCTGAAAACTGTAGCGCCTTTCGCCTCATTCACTCAGAGGCCGACTACCTGCCCGGCCTGATAGTTGACTACTACAGCGGTTACTTGGTGGTTCAGGTTACGACCCTTGGAATGGAGGCACTAAAGGAGAAGGTGGTAAGGGCCCTCGTTGACGTTGTTAAGCCTAAGGGGGTCTATGAGAAGTCAACCGTCCCTGCCCGTGAGCTTGAGGGACTCCAGATGGTAGAACAGCCCCTCTACGGGGACATTCCGGAGAGGGTCGTAATTACGGAAAACGGCATAAAGTTCAACGTTCAGATAGTTGGTGGACAGAAGACCGGTTACTTCTTAGACCAGAGGGAGAACAAGCTCCTCTTTGCGAAGGAGTTTGTTAAAGAGGGAGATAGAGTTCTTGACGCCTTCTGCCACCTTGGAGGTTTTGGTATTCACGCCTTGGTACTGGGTAAAGCCGGAGAGGTTGTCGCTGTAGATAGTTCCCAGCTTGCCCTTGACCTTGCAAAAGAGAACGCAAGGCTAAACGGCGTTGAGGACAGGTTTAAGACGGTTAAGGGTGACGCCTTTAAGGTTCTAAAGGAGATGCAGCTTTCAGGTGAAAAGTTTGACGCCATCGTTATAGACCCTCCGGCCTTTGCAAAGAGTAAAAAGGTGCTTGAACAGGCTAAGAGGGGATACAAAGAGCTCTTTCTAAGGGGCATTAAGATGCTAAAGCCGGGGGGCAGTCTCGTTGTCTGTTCCTGTTCCCACCACGTAACGCCCCCAATCCTTGAAGAGATACTCCTCTCTGCCGCCTACGATACGAGGACTCCCCTGAGGGTTCTCTACACCACCTATCAGGCAAAGGACCACCCCTTCGTCCTCCAGATACCGGAGTCAAGGTACTTAAAGTGCATCTTCGCTAAGACGTTTCCTCAGGAGGTCTAAATGGTAATAAGGAAGGCTGTGATTCCCGTTGCCGGACTTGGGACAAGGTTCTTGCCGGCAACGAAGGCGCAACCTAAGGAGATGCTTCCAATAGTTGATAAACCGGTGATTCAGTACATCGTTGAGGAAGCTGTAGCTGCTGGGATAAAGCAGATAATCTTTGTTACCGGAAGGCACAAGAGGGCGATAGAGGACCACTTTGACAGGAATTTAGAGCTTGAGAGGGCCCTTGAAGAGAAGGGAAAGGAGGAGCTCCTAAAGCTCGTTCGGGAAATTTCCGAGCTTGTTGATATAGTCTACGTGAGACAGAAAGAGCCCCTTGGCCTTGGACACGCAATCCTTACAGCTGAGCCTGCCGTTGGTAACGAGCCCTTTGCCGTTTTACTTGGTGACGATATTATGGTCTCTGACCCTCCGGCTATAAAACAGCTTATAGACGTTTTTAATAAGTATCGCTGTTGCGTTCTTGGAATTCAGGAAGTTTCCAGAGAAGAGGTAAGTAAGTACGGAATAGTTGCCGGGAAGGAGATAGAGGAGGGGATTTATAAGGTTGATACCCTGATAGAGAAGCCTTCGCCGGAAGAAGCTCCCTCAAACCTTGCCATTACAGGTAGGTACATCCTTACTCCCGGTATATTTGAAGCCTTAAGAAATATCCCCCCCGGCAAAGGAGGGGAAATCCAGCTAACAGACGGTATCCAGAAGTTAGGGCTGAGGGAAGCCATCTATGCTAAGATAATGAAAGGCAAGAGGTACGATACAGGAACGAAGGTGGGGTTCCTTGAGGCCACTGTAGATTTTGCCCTTTCAAGGAAGGAGCTGAGGGAACCGTTCCTCAGGTTCTTAAAAAAGAGACTAAAAGAGGAGTTTGAAAATGGCAGAAATGATGAATCAGATAGCTGAGGCGAGGTTTCCGGAGGAGCTCCCCGTCCTTCCCCTAAGGGACGTTGTAGTCTTCCCTATGATGATAGCTCCTCTCTTTGTGGGAAGGCCTTTTTCACTTAATGCCGTTGAGGAGGCCCTTAGGGAGCACAAGCTGATTTTCCTTGCAACACAGAAGGACAAGGACGTTGAAGAGCCAAAGAGGGAGGACCTCTACGACTACGGGACTGTTGCCGTCATCCTGAAGGCTATGAAGATGGGTGACGGCAGGGTAAAGATTCTCGTTCAGGGACTTGGAAGGGCAAAGATAAAGGAGTTTAAGGTTGAGGAGAACCACTATCGGGCCGTACTTGAGCACATCGTTGAGCCGGAACACGTCCCCCAGAGCCTTGAAGAGGAAGCCCTCGTTAAGCTTGTAAAGGACCAGATAGAGAGGGTCGTTGCCCTTGGAAAGCAGATACCTCCCGATATGGTTGCCATCCTCCGTTCCATTGAAGACCCGGGAAGGCTTGCAGACCTCGTTGCCGGACAGCTTGAGCTCTCTACAGAAGAGGCTATCGCACTCCTTTCCACCATTGACCCCATAGAGCGTTTAAGGAAGATAAGTGAAAAGCTTGAGCACGACATAAAAGTCCTTGAAATACAGGAGCTCATAAGAACCAAGGCCCGGGAGTCTATGGAGAAAGAGCAGAGGGAATACTTCCTGCGTCAACAGCTCCGGGCCATTAGGAAGGAACTTGGAGAGGAAGAGGAAAAGACAAAAGAGATTGAGGAGTACAGGGAGAAAATAAAGAAAGCCAAAATGCCCAAGGAGGTTGAGGAGTCCGTCCTAAAGGAGCTCTCCCGTCTTGAAAAGATGCACCCCGAATCTGCCGAAGCTGCCGTCCTTAGGACGTGGATTGAGTGGATGATAGAGCTCCCTTGGTCAAAGAGGACGAGAGACAAGCTTGATATAGAAAGAGCAAGGGAAATCTTGGACGAAGACCACTACGACCTTGATAAAGTTAAAAACAGGATACTTGAGTACTTAGCCGTAAAAGCTCTTATAAAGAAGAGGAAGAAGAAAGTTAAAGAGGTAAAACAGCCAACCATTTGCTTTGTTGGCCCTCCGGGTGTTGGTAAGACCTCCCTTGCCCGTTCAATTGCGAGAGCTCTCGGCAGGAAGTTTGTAAGGATTTCCCTCGGTGGAGTAAGGGACGAGGCAGAGATAAGGGGACACAGGAGAACCTACGTTGGCGCAATGCCGGGGAAGATTATTCAGGCCTTAAGGAAGGCTGGTACTAAGAACCCCGTTATTCTCCTTGATGAAATAGACAAGATGGCCTCTGACTTTAGGGGAGACCCTGCTGCAGCACTTTTAGAGGTCTTAGACCCAGAGCAGAACAGGGAGTTCGTTGACAACTACGTAAATCACCCCTTTGACCTTTCTGAGGTTCTCTTTATCGCAACGGCAAACACTCCCCACACTATCCCTGAGCCCCTCTACGATAGGCTTGAGGTTATAAGCCTTCCCGGTTACACAGAGTACGAGAAGCTACAGATAGCCAAAAAGTACATTGTTCCAAAGCAACTCAAGAACCACGCCCTTACCGAAAATGATATAGAGTTCACAGAGCCTGCCCTCCTTCACATCATCCGCCACTACACGAGGGAGGCAGGTGTTAGAAACCTTGACAGACAGATTGCGGCCATCTGCAGGAAGGTGGCCCTCTGGATTAGCGAGGGGAAGGAGAAGAAGTACAGGGTAACGAAGAAACTCGTAGAGAAAATACTTGGAGCTCCAAAGTTTGTCCCTGAGCTTGAGCTTGGGGAGGACGAGATTGGCGTTGCTACAGGACTTGCGTGGACTCCGGTTGGTGGAGATGTTCTCTTTATAGAGGTTATCGTTACAAAGGGTAGTGGTAGGCTAACCCTGACCGGAAGGCTTGGCGAGGTTATGAAGGAGTCTGCACAGGCAGCCCTTGGATTTATAAGGGCAAATGCCGACAGATACGGTATAAAGCACGACTTTTCAAAGATAGACATTCACGTTCACGTTCCGGCCGGAGCTATTCCAAAGGACGGACCTTCAGCCGGAATAACCATAGCTACGGCTATGCTCTCTGCCCTTACAGGCAGGAAAGTTAAGAAGGAAGTGGCAATGACCGGAGAGATTACCCTCGGTGGTAAGGTTCTCCCAGTCGGAGGGTTGAAGGAGAAGGTGCTTGCCGCCCTCAGGTATGGAGCTAAGACTGTGATACTGCCGGAGAAGAACAGGGCAGAGGTTATGGAGGAACTCCCAGAAGAGGTTAAGAAGAAGATTAAACTGGTCTTTGTTGACAGAGTTGAAGATGTCTTTGAGCTTGCCCTCTACCCGGAGGAGAAGAAGAGGAAGAGATCTAAGAAGAAGACTAACTGAGGGGCAGTAGGCCCCTCTTTAATTTTTTGTCAGCTTATAACCAAGTCGCGGTAGTGTCTTGAGGTACTTTCCTTTTTCTCCAAGTTTCTTCCTTAGCCTGCTTATGTAAACGTCAACGGTTCTGGTAGTCTCGTTGTGCTCTGTGCCCCATATCTTTTCAAGGAGCTCCTCCCGTGAGAAGAGCTGTTCCGGGTGTTCAAGGAAGAACTCAAGGAGCTGGAGCTCCGTCTTTGTTAAATAGACAGGGTTTCCGTCAATAGTTACGCTCTTAGACTTCCTGTCAATAACTATTCCGTTAAACTCAATTACGTCTTTCTTGATATGTCCAACCCTTCTCAAGACGGCCTCTATTCTGGCTATTAGCTCCTTCATGCTAAAAGGTTTGGTCACGTAGTCGTCGGCACCTGTGGAGAAGCCTTTTACCTTCGTGTCTTCATCAGAGAGAGCTGTGAGCATTATTATCGGCGTTTCCCTATTTGGAGAGTTCTCCCTTATCTCCTTACATAAGTCAAGGCCACTCATTCCGGGAAGCATAAGGTCAAGGATTATGAAGTCGTAACGTTGCCTCATTACTTTCTCAAAGGCTTCCTTCCCGTCAAGAACCCAGTCAACTTTAAGCCCGTGCTTTTCTAAGTTGTACTTAACGAGTTCTCCGAGGTCCTCGTCGTCCTCAACGAGAAGTACTACCATAGGGAGCTCCTTTCCTGTTTTGTTTGAACTCAATTATAGCTTAAAGTTGTAGGGGAATAGCTCTTTGAGCGTAAATCGCTCTTCTGAAGAGCCGTTTGTAACGAGTATTTCAAAATCTGTGGGGAAAAACTCAGTCATCACTTGACGGCAGGCACCGCATGGGTACGGCATGCCATCTGGTGAGTAGATAAGAATTCCTCTAAATTTCCTTTTCCCTTCTGAGACTGCTTTGAAAATAGCGACCCTCTCGGCGCAAACTGTTAGACCGTAAGAAGCATTTTCTACGTTAACTCCCGTTACGGTGCCGTCTTCGCCGAATAAAACGGCAGATACTCGGAAGTTTGAGTATGGACAGTACGAGTTTTTCACCGCTTTTTGGGCAAGCTTCAAGAGCTTCCGAAAGTCGGTTCTTCCTTCTATCCCTCTGGCCATTTTCAGTCCTTTCCATTAAATTCCTCTACAGTTTCAAATTATGTTAACGGGAACGAGAAATGAAAACTGTTAGGGTTGTCTTTAGAAACGGCGTGTTTGTTCCTGTGGAGGAAAAGGATATTCCAGAGGGTTCTGAAGGAGTTGTTGTTTTCCTCCCTAAGGGAGGAGAAAGGAGAGAGAGACCAGCTTGGTGGGATAGCCTTCAGGTAGAAGAGAGGAAGAAGGAGGCTCTTCATAGGTTTTCGGAGACAGTTTTCAGGAGGGTAACGGTTAACGACGTGAAGGTAGTTATAGGGGAGGAGGGTTTTGAAGTTTTTGTTTTAGTACATGATGAGTTAAAAGCTTTACGTCCTGTTATGGAGGTAGCACTTAAGATTTATGAGGAGACTGGGGTATACATTCCTGTTCAGGTAATTTCAGAAAGGAGGCTGAATCGCTGGAAGGAACAGGGGAGCAAAATCTTTGACTCAATTGTTGGAGGAATTTCTATAAGATGAGGAGGAAGGAGCTTGAGAGACTTCCCGTAATGAACATAGAGGTAACGGATGTAAAAATCTATCCCTTTGATACAACTGGAATCGGAGGAAACGTTAAGGCCGTTGCTACGATAAAGATTAACGACGTTTTAGAAATAAAAGACATAAAAATTCTTTACTCCAACAACGGCTACTTTATACAGATGCCCTTAAAGAAAACAAGAACGGGGGAGTTCGTTCCCATCGTGAACCCTTTAAACAGGGATCTCTACCTCCACATCAGGCGGAAGATTTTAGACGAGTATAAGCGGATTATGGAGAAGTACGAGAGAGAACTTTGACCTATCTCATTTCCACTTCCTCAGGTAAGCATTAGGTTCCAGAGTAGGAACCATTTAAAAGGAGAGAGAGATGCTTATACCCTTAGAGAAACTGCCTTTAGTTGCTTACTCAGGAATGAATGATGTTCATAGAAGGGAGCTGGAGATACTGAACCGACTCTATGAGGCAATCTCAGAAGGTAGAGACACTGAGGAGATTTCCGCTCTGTTTGATGCGTTCGTGGAGGACATCAGACAGCACTTTGCCTATGAGGAAGACTTGATGAGGAAAACGGCTTTCTTTGCCTACCACTGCCACTCTGAGGAACATAAGAGGGTTCTTAGAGAAATTGAGGAAGTGAAGAGAAGGTGGGAAGAGACGAAGGATGTTGGAGTTCTAAAACGTTACTTTGAAAAGGTCTTTAAACCATGGATAAAAGACCACATCCTGACGATGGACACAGTAACTGCCCAGTGGCTTTCACAAGCACTTTCTGGGCTCAGGAAGGTTACCGTCTAATTACAGGAGAGTTCAAAGTCCCATGCTGTACTTGGTTCTTCACCAACAATGATTATAACAACCTTGCTCTTTAATGGGTCTTTACCGAAAAAGCTGTTTACCACAAAGTTATCAATTACGGGTAGGTCGGGAGTTCCCTCATTCCTGCCTATCCTTATCCTTTTGTATATTTCATTACCCGGAGGGTGGCTTATACAGATACTATCGGGCACGTAGTAGGGTTCAAAGTAGAAGTTGAGGGTTCGGTTGTTTCCAACTTTGGAAACGTCCACGATGATGGTTGTTACTTGGTATCCTCCAGATGCTGTAATTGAAGTTTGTGAAGAGCAGTCAAGGTTTTCTACCCGCGGGGGATCTATTTGACGGTCAGTTATGGACGTCGGGTCAATTCCACAGATAGGACAACGGTTGTTAAGGGATAGCTTCTCAAATTCGTAGAACTCTGCGTCAACGTTCCCTATAAGGTTTTCGTACCACTTTTCAATTTGGGTTTGAGTGAAAGAAACCACAGTGTTAAGTACGAGGTTCCTCATTGAAAGGGAGGCAGGATACTTAGGATTTAAGTAAGTTTTTGTGAAGCTGTGGAGAGTAAAGTCTTTTAACTTGTATATGCATTCAAGAGTGTTTCCGCATGCAAGCTTTGTGTTAGGTGGCAGTATAGATATATTTAGAAGGTGTTCGGCAGCAGCGCTCACCAGTTTTGCTATGACTAAATCTTCTTCAAGCGTATAGTAGGGAGATTCGGAGGGGTTTTCAAAGGCCGTTTTTGTCGCTGGAGTTGCCAAGTGTAGGACTTTGACGACAGGAGGAGGAGCATTAGGGTCTGTTGGCGTTAGCCAGTTGTTCTGAGCGTAGGCGTTAACGAAGAAATTCCCTTGGGAGTGGGGAATGAGAAGTATTGGGTATCCTTTGTTTAGCCAATCTTGTAAAACTTCTCTGTGTTCTTGGTAATTTCTTATTAAAGTGTTTAAGTTTTGAGTTAGAAGTTCGTCCGCCCTTTTTTTCAGGTAGCTGGAAAAGAGTTCTAAGTAGAAGCTGACTATAGCATTGTTGCTGAAATCTTGGAGAATCCCTTGGAAAGCCATTATCCAGAGGTGTACCGTTTCCCTTGCTTCTTCAAAAGACATTCCCTTTTCTTGGACCAACTGGATGTAAGCTTCTACAATGTCGTCTATTTTTCCGACGTGGTAGTTGTATAGGAGAGCTACCTCATACTCGGCAAAGAAATTTTCGGACAAGAAATTCCTTAGACGGGAATAAGCTTTTCTAATTACGTATCTATTCAGGAATTCTAAACTTTGCTCTGCCTCTACCCTTCCAACTTGCATTCCATTAACGTAAGCAATAACCACTTTCCTATCGTAGCACCACGAAGGAGGGGTGTTTTCTGCGTAAACAGCAGAGGAGAAAAACGTAAAGACCAGTATCAGGAGATGGAGTAGCCCCTTCAACTTTCCTTCCTCCTCTCTACCATCCTGTTTAACAGTTCATCAATGTCTATTTCCAGTATGTTCTTTCCGTTTTCCCACTCCTTTTTCATTTCTTTCAGTAGGTCGCAGGAAGAGAAACCTAAGTTGTGTACTCTACTTCCTATGTTGGAAGAGACCGTTCCATCTAAGGAGAGGTTTAGGCGGTGGTAGTATTTAGCCCTTTCTACTGTGTTATAGGTTATTGCTCTTATGTACCTTTCAATGTCGTAAACCCTTAGTAAACCTTCTGCGTACTCTTCGTCTGCCTCTTTAATGTCAAGAACTTCTGGAAAACTCCTGCCGTACTTGTTTTCTAAGTAAGGAATCATGTAGGAATCGTAAGCGTCACCAACGCAGGAAACTTCAAGTTCTATGAGGATGCTATATTTAACCGCCTGTTCTCTGACTGTAGGATCTATATCAAAAATCCTCTGGGCTGTCCAAGCTCCAAGTAGTAAAGCCCGGTAGAGCTCTTCTTTATCTTTCAGTTCCTCTTTGTACCTTTTTTCAACTTCTTTAAACACGTCCTCGCGAATTCCGTCTATTTCTTTTCCTTTTACGTCCTCAGAGGTATCAAGTTCTGGAAGTATTCCTGCATTGGTTAACTCTTGAATCTGGGAGTATATAGGACTTTCTTTGTTCTTTTCCTCTTTATTGTCTCCGCATGATGTCAATGAACTTAAAAGAAAAACGATTAAAAAGAGCGATTTCCACCTTTTCATCTCAAGTAATCCCCTCACCTTTTTGGGTAATTTTAAGGGAGTTTTAATTCTTTTGCAATACGTTAACTATAGCTACGGCGTACTCTTTTTCGTGGGAAATGCTGGTTAAAAGTTTTAGGTCTTCAAAGTTTTTTACTTTCAAAGTTAAATGACTTCCTCCTCCGCAGATTACGATGTCCTTAAAAGAAATCCTTTTTCCGATGGAAGCAAAAGCTTTAATAACAGCTTCCTTAAGGGCGAAGCGGGCTGCTATGCAGCCCGCAAGCTCTCCTTTTCTTTTTTTGAAACAGTAGTCAATCCCTTCGGGGAAGACCTTCCTTATAAAGCGTTCACCGTATTTATCTAAGAGGCGTTCTACTCTCTTAACCGATACGATGTCTACTCCACAGGAAACAAGCAAGGGGAGCTCCTTAAGAGTTTATGAGCCTTATCATCTCCTGAACGGCCTCTTTCATTCCTTTTAAGATTGCGTTTGCGACTATTGAGTGACCGATGTTTAGTTCCTCTATTTCAGGAATTTCGGCTATGGGCTTTACGTTCTTATAGGTAAGTCCGTGTCCGGCGTAAACCTTTAGACCAAGCTCTTTACCAAGCTTTGCAGCTTTCCTTAGCCTTTCAAGCTCTTCCTCTACTAATTTTTCGTTTTTCTCGGCGAAGGCTTCGGCGTAGCGGCCTGTGTGGAGCTCTACAGCGTCAGCTCCAACCTCTGCGGCAGCCTTTAGCTGCTCTTCCTCGGGGTCTATGAAAAGGTTGACAACTATTCCTGCTTCTTTAAGCCTTTTTACGGCTTCCCTTATCTTCTCCTTCTGACCGACTACGTCAAGGCCGCCTTCTGTCGTTATCTCTTCCCTTCTCTCAGGCACTAAGGTTACCTGATGGGGCTTAACTTCAAGGGCTATGTTTATCATCTCCTCGGTTACGGCCATTTCAAGGTTAACTCGGGAATGGATGACTTCTTTTATGAGTTTAAGATCCCTCTCGTTGACGTGACGCCTGTCCTCCCTCACGTGGAGGGTAATCTGGTCTGCGCCGGCAAGGTCGGCGATAACTGCTGCGTGGACTGGGTCTGGTTCAAAGGTTCTCCTTGCATTTCTGACAGTTGCAACGTGGTCTATGTTAACGCCGAGCCTTATCCTTTTTTTCATTTTTTTCCTCCTCCTGAGGTTTCTCGTGGAGCGGAGCTTTTGCAAAATCTTAACAAATCCTTAGGGTCTGTTATGATTTCAACTTAAGGGAGAGCTTGAGATGAGAAAGGCTTTTACTCTACTTGAGGTTCTTATAGCTGTAGCCATAGTGGGAATGGCCTTTGGGGCGTTCCTCGTACTTTCAGGGAGGATAGTAGAAACTACAGATGTTCTGCTAAAGACGACTCTTTCCACACTTGCGGCCAATAACGCTGTTAATGAAATTCTATACATGAGAAAAAGCTATAACAACAGGGAAGTAAACGTGCTGAACTACTCCATAACTGTTAATCAGGACTTTGAGGATTTGATGGGATTTAGGGTTCTTAAAGTGGAGGCCGGAACGCCAGAAACGGGAAAGCTGGTGGAAATCTATGAGGTTCGGTAGGGGTTTTACCCTCGTTGAGATGCTCATGGCGGTTGGGCTTGCCGCCTTTGTTCTTACGGTAGCATACGGGTTCTTCAATTCAATTGAAAAGTCTGGAGAGTTCTCTAAGGAGAACAATAAGCTCCAGTCATTAGTTCCTCCCCTCTACTACGTACTTTTAAGGGACGTTGAGTCCATAGATAGCCGTTACGGGAGGTTGAGCGTTTTAGAGAAATCCGACGGAAAAACGGAGGTGGAGTTCTATACGAAGAGCTGTTTTTTCTTTAGAGGGGTATGTAGGGTAAGGTATAGGCTCTATAAGGGCTACCTGTTTAGGGAGGAGCTCCGCCTCAATTCCCTCTCAGAGGAAGGAGTAGAAGTCCCTCTTATTTCTGGAATTTCGTCTATGGAAGTTTTTTCCTCCTACGGTGGAGAGTGGAATAAAGGAGGTGGGGGTAGATTAATCAAGTTTGTGTTCAAACTACAGGATGGGGAAGAGTTACCAATTGTGTTTAAACCCAGAAGCCAAAGGTAGAATGTTCTATAATTTCTAAAACTAAAGCGGCTTCTCAAGGGAGGGTCTTTATGAAACGTTGGTGGAAAGCTTTTCCAGTTTTTCTCCTATTTTTTGCCTTTTCCTGCGGAGCTTCTATAAAAGAAGAAGAAACTCCTCCCCCTCCACAAGAAGTTCCAACAGTAACGACCGACTTAGCTGGGAGTGTAAAGGCACTTAACAGGGGAGAGGAAGAGAAAGTATCTGCGGCGAGAGTTAAGCTAATTGTTGACTTTAACAGGAACGGCGTGTTTGAAGGTAAGCACTCTGAGGACAAGATATACCTTTCTGCAACCCTAAACGGGGAGTTTTTCATAAAGAGTATAGAAATACCAGAACAGGGAGCTTTAGCAGAGCTTATAGTTGAAAAGGAAGGTTACGCTCCTTACTACAAGGTTTTGGAGCTCTCCCCCAATTCTGAGCTAAACGTTAACGTTGAACTCCTGCCGGTCTCTGTAGAAGTTCAGCCGGTCTTGAGGAGTCTTAGGGGGCTTGAAGTTGGTAACTCAGAAGTAAAAGTTGACTTTTCACCGCTGGCCATTGAGGAGGATACTACCCTCCTTAACGTTTTCTACAAAAATTACAACTTAGAAGGGGAGCTCCCCCAAGCTCCCGGAAAACTTGAAATTGACGGAAGACCTTTAGAAGTTTTAAGTCTCCTCTCCTTAGAGCTAAAAAATCAAAGGGGCGAGGTCGTAGAATTTGCAGACGAGTTTACCTGTCCTTACACCATAAGACAAAAACTTTCTCCAAAAGCTATAGAAGAGATACGGAAGAACGGAGATGTTGACCCAAAAAGTGGCTGTCAAGTGCCGGTTTACTACTTTTCTTCGGAGACCGGCAAGTGGAGATACCTTGGGAACGGTGACATTGTGGACTCTTCTGGGGGAGCGGTTGACTGTTCCTCCCTTCAGGATGGTTCCTCTTACTGGGTGAAGCTGTGCGGAAAGCAGGGTGAGGGTGTAACCTTTTACGCTGTTGCTTATCCCTTAAAGGAAAGTGAGGTAACCGTCTGTTTCTTTACAGAGAACGAAAGCGGAGAGCCTGTAGCTGGAGCGTCTTTTGAGGTTTTCAAGGGAGGTTTTTACTCAGTAGCCTTTTCTAACGAGGAAGGGATTGCAAGACTCCAAGTTCCTTTCACAAAGAGGCCTTCAAACTGCTCCTCTCTGGGAGAAGAAGCTACGAGCGAAGGTATAACTTTCAGGTACTTTGAACCTTCATCTCTTTCTATGCCCGTTTCCTTAGATTTGTCAGCTCTTCCTTCCGGCTCTTTGAGTGGATGCTCCTGTCTCTTCAGAGTAAAGGTTCCCTCCTCCACAGTTGATGCCATTGTAGTGGCAAGGGACAGTAGCGGATATCCAGTCAAGGAGGCCGAAGTCTGCCTTAAGGAGAGGAACTTTGGTTTTTATGAGTGCAGGAAAACCGACGAGAACGGAATGGCCACTTTTAAGGTAGTTCCGGAAAAGGTTTACACGGCCTTTGGGGTCGGCCTTTCCTCTGTAACAAAGGAGGTTACCCCTCTTGACAGGTTTTTCTCCTTGACGCTTACAAATACGCCTCCGAAGGTTGAAATGACAGTTTATCCCAAGGAAGTAAAGGCTGGAAGCAATCTCTACATTCTCCTTTACGCTTATGACCCTGACGGGGATGAAATTAGACTAAAAGATTTTATGTGTGGAGATAAAAGGGCAAGAGTAATAGAAGGGGAGGATTTTGAAGGAGCTCTCTTCGTTACTGCTTACTGTACTCCTACTGAGCCGGGAAGCTACAAGGTTTCGGCCAACGTTGGCGATGCCTTTGAAATGTTTAAAGTTGAGGAAGAGTTTAACGTAGTTTCGGGGAGCTCTCCGCCTGTCATTAACGGCTACAACTTTTTAGACTCCGACGGAAAAGTAGTTTCCAGAGATTCCCTTAAAGTTGGCAATATTTATAAGTTGGTCTTTTACGCCTACGACCCAGATGGAGACCCGATTTCTTATAGGAGTGCCAATCCCTACTGTAGCTTTGAAGTTAACGAGAAAGGAGTGGCAACCTGTAGCTTTCCAAGTTCTGGCGATTACGAACTCTCCTTTGTCATTGACGATAGGAACGGCAACAGTGTGGAAGAAAGGATAAATGTTCACGTCAGCGATGGAGAAACCCTCCAGATTGTCTCACTAAACCTTGAGCCTGACATCTTCCAGAGTGGAGATACACTAAGGGTGAGAGCTCTCGTTTACGCTCCCCAGCTTGAAAGAGTTTACGCTACGCTGTTAGAGGGGGAGAGAGTCCTGATTCCTTCACAGGACTGCGGAAAGACAGCAGAAGGTTACTTTGAGTGTCTCTTAGAGGGGGCTTTAAATTTTGGAGAAGGAGAGCACCTTCTTACCGTGAAAGTTGAGGGAGGGAGCTCCGTAACTTCTGGAACGGTTTCTCTCTTTGCGGGCATTTCAAACCTTCCTCCGAAGTTCCTCCTTCCCCTTCCTCCAAGGCTTGAACTGGAAGCCGGAGTACCCTTTAAGTTTAAGGTAAGGGCCCTTGACCCAGACGGGGATAAGCTAAGTTACACTTGGCTTATAAACGGCGAAAAAGTTTTTAGCGGGGACAACGACTTTTACTACACCTTTGATTCCTCCGGCGTTTACAAGGTTGGTGTGGTAGTTAGCGACGGAAAGGATGTTATTTACTCGTCTTCTGAAGTAACTGTTGTTAACTTGGACGCTGGAAGGCAGATGGTAGTTCACTTAGGAGCGGAAGGAATATACGCTACCCTCTATAGCGATGACTACAGTTACGTTGATACTAAGGTTTCTGGAGAATTTGGAGCTGTTTACTTTGGAAAGCTACCGACTTCCGGTCTTAACTTGGCGGTGACGATTCCTCCCGAGGTTATAGTTCCAAAAGGCGTCGCTTTTGAATACTTGGTAGCAACCGTAGCCAAGGAGAAGTGTCCTGCTGGCGAGTGTGAAGATGTTCTTGACAAAGCTTTTTCTTGGATAGCTTCAAGGAGAATTCCAAAAGATGAGCTTGGAAGTTGGAGACTCAAAATAACGGACGAAAACCTTGATGGCTTTGTTGACGAGGAAGAGGTTTACAGGAGTTTTGGAAGGCTTTACGACCAAGACAAAGACGGAAAGGTTTCCTACAAGGAGCTCACCGGGAAGGTAAGGGTTAAGACCTTTGTGCTTAGGAACGTTGAGGGTAAACAGTACTTCTTGAACGATTTTGTAGATTCATTCTGGAAGGAGATGATGCCCGTGTCCTTGGGAGGTTTCAGGCGAGTTCAGGTTGTAGTTGAGAATACTCCTTCAGAGGCTTCTTTAAAAGTCATAGGAGCAGAGGGTAGTTGTGTTTCAGAAGGAGAAAAGGTTCTCTGTGACCTTTCAGTACCCCTTCAGGACAACGGATTCTTTAGCTTTATTCTCTTTGACGAAAGTAGCAAGAAGGCCTATACGGTGAGGGACTTAGATACTTCCTCCTTTATCCTTGACTACGGAGAGTTTGTTCCTCCAAAGAGCTTTGGTGTGGTAGGGCTTGATGCTGGTGAGAAGGTGGAAGTCTTTGCGAGCTACTCTGAGAACGTTTATTCCCTTTTAAGTACAGAAGTTGACGGGACGTACCAAGTTTCTCAACATAGGCTTGGGAGTGGCTACTTTGCAAACTTCTCCCTTACGCGTCCAAAGGAGGACGGCGTAAAGGTAGAGATGGTAAATAACTACTTCTTGGGTGATTCTCTTCCAGATTACCTAAAGGTTGAGCAGTTAAGGGGAGAGCTCTTAGAAGTTGACATTTCCTATCATCCTAACGACAGGGAAGCAGTTCTTGAGGGAGTGGATATCTCCTCTGTTAACGCTTTTTCCGCTTCTGAGACGTGTACCTTTGGAGACTACTCCTTTGAACTGAGCATGGAAGGGGAACTTGAAGGTGCTTCCTTCCCTCTACCGCAAATGGAGAAAGTCGTTCCACCAGCAGTTTACAGCTACATAAGTGAAGCTTGTAACAACGTTAACTCTTCCCACTACGTTGAATTGACCGTCAAAAAGTCGGAAAAAGACGGTTTTGAGAGTGCCCTTTACTTAAAGAAGGTTCTGCAATAAAGGGAGAGGGGGAACTTTCCCCCCCTCTGCTTTAATCCTCAAACATGTTGGTTATGGACTCTCCGGAGTGAATTCTCTTTATGGCTTCTGCTATTGTCTCAGCAACGCTTAGAACCTTAACTCCGGGGAAACTCTGCTGAAGGGGTATAGTATCTGTAACAACGACCTCTTTGATAACACCCTCTTCAACGGCCTTTGAGAGCCTATCTATTGCAGGACCAGAAAATACCGGATGGGTACAGGCTGCGTAGACCTCTTTTGCTCCCTTTTCCTTTATTGCCCTTGCGGCGTTTACGATGGTTCCGGCCGTATCTATGATGTCGTCTATGATTATGGCCTTTTTACCCTCTACTTCTCCGACTATGTTCATAACTTCAGACACGTTAGGCTTAGGACGCCTCTTATCTATTATCGCTATCGGAGAACCGAGGACTTTAGCAAAGTTTCTTGCCCTTGCCACTCCTCCAATATCGGGAGAAACTACAACGGTGTCCTCGCCTCCTATTCCTTGGGAGAGGAAATACTCGGTAATAACCGGCCTTGCCTCTAAGCGGTTAACGGGAATGTTGAAGAATCCTTCAATCTGCCTCGCGTGAAGGTCTATAACTACTACGTGGTTTACACCTGCCGTAGTTAAAAGGTCTGCGAGGAGTTTAGCACTAATCGGGTCACGTGGGTTTACTCTCCTGTCCTGCCTTCCGTAGGCGTAGTAAGGAATGACTGCGGCTATTCTGCCAGCAGATGCCCTCTTTAAAGCGTCTGTAAGGATGAGGAGCTCCATTATGTTATCGTTCACAGGCCTACAGAGGGACTGAATAACAAACACGTCACAGTCCCTGACGCTTTCGTTTATTACTACCTGAATCTCACCGTCGCTGAACCTTCCAACAGTTACATCCGCTAAGGGGACGCCCAGTTTTTCTGCAACAGCCTTAGCAAGTTCAGGGTTAGAGTTACCTGTCATTAGTTTAAGCTTCTTCATGACTCCTCCGAAATTAGTGTTTCAAACTTTTCCTTGAACTTTTTGACGTTCTCGCGAATGTTACCCCTAAAAACGGCAGAGCCGGCTACAATCACTTCAGCTCCGGCTTTTATAACCTTCTCCACGTTGTCAACCTTTATTCCACCGTCTACTTCTATTGTAACCTTTAATTCTTTTTCATCTATGAGCTTCTTTAACTTCCTTATTTTCTGGACAGAAGCTTCTATAAACTTCTGCCCTCCAAAGCCGGGGTTAACAGACATAATGAGGACAAAGTCAAGGAAGGGGAGTATCTCCTCAAGTAGAGAAACGGGCGTTGACGGATTTAAAACTATTCCGGCCTTTGCTCCGAGCTCTTTAATCATTGTAACTATCCTGTGGTGGTGGGTAGCTGCTTCGTAGTGGAAGGAAACCCAATCAGCTCCAGCCTTTATGAAGTCCGGTATGTACTTTTCCGGCTCAACTATCATGAGGTGGACGTCTAAGGGGAGCTCTGTGACTTTCCTGATAGATTCAACTACGGGGATACCGACGGTTATGTTCGGAACAAACCTTCCGTCCATAACATCAACGTGAAGAAGGTCTGCACCTGCCAACTCTGCTTCTTTTATGTCCTTTTCAAGGTTAGCGAAGTTGGCAGATAGGATAGAAGGGGCAAGAAAAATCATAAATATATACCTCCTTGACAGATTGTCAAAATAGGGATTTATAATAAAAGTAGAACCTTATAAGGGGAGTCGTTATGAAAATCAGAAAGCTTCTACTCTTTTCTACCATTGCGTCCCTGTACTTAGCCTCTTGTGGTGGAGGTTCAGATAGCACATCAAGCTATACCTTGAGGGGAGCAGTCTTAGCAAGTAAAGTGAAAGGGGTAAAAGTCTGCGAAGCCGGAACAACAAACTGTAGCGTTACCGATGAAAACGGCTACTATACTCTAACCGTTCATTCCCTTCCTGTCAAGTTGGAACTAAAGGTTGGTAAGGTTGTTCTGGGAGACGTAGAGGTAGCTTCTACGCAGGTAGAGGAAGCTGTTATCACCCCTCTTGATTTAGCTGAAGGAGACCCTGACGTCGCAGAGAAGGTGGGGGCTTTTATTCACGCTTTAGCTGGCGATGTAGAAGGTGATGATGTGGTTGTTGACTTGAGTAATGTGGATATAGAGGAGGAAGTTGACGTTGAGAAGAAGATAGAAGAAGGGGAAGAGATTAGGTTAAATCTTGGTGAATACGAAATCAGCGTTCATCAAAATGGGGTAGAGGTTGTAACTCAGCAAGGGGTACAGGTAGTAAACTATGATGTGACACAAGTAGAAAATGAGGAAAATGAAGTTTGTCAGGAGCTCTCTCAGCAGGAAGAGAGTGAGGGTACTGAGCAGGTATCTCAAGGGGAGACTGTAACTTCTGAGCAGGCTCAAAGTGAGGAAACTCAAACTTCAGAACAGCAGGAGACAGCTCCTGAGACTGGAACAGGAGAGACGCAGACAACGGAAACACAGACTTCAGGAGAGCAGACAACAACAGACCAAGCGCAGACAACGGAAACACAAACTTCAGGGGAGCAAACAACGACAGACCAGACGCAGACTACTGAAACGCAAACTTCAGGAGAGCAGACAACAACAGACCAAACGCAGACAGACCAGACTCAAACTACTGAAACACAGACTTCCCAAGAGCCAAGAACGGTCACAATTCGCGGCTTAGCCTATGATAGTGAGGTGGATAGCGGAGTTGCTCACCTGTATAAAGTGAATCCTGATGGAACCCTTGTAGAGGTTACGCAGACAGAATTTACGGGAGGGGAGTTTTCCTTTGAAATTACGGAAGGGGACATAGAAAGTGACGCTAAGTATATTGTTAAGGTTGAAGGCCAGATAGGAGGGAAAGAAGTCAAGTTTGTATCTACCTTGGGAAGTGGAGAAACCATCATTTCAAAAGTTCAGGAGAATAACGGTGAAGTATCTCAGGAAGATATTCCCGAACTTGTTGTTAGTAACGTGTCTACGGCCGATTACTTACTCCTCAAGTCTGAATACGGAAGTTTAAGTGAGATAAATACTGAGGACTTAGAGAAACTCTTAGCACAAGTAAAAGCTTTAAAGCTTGACGAAAGGTTAAACGTAGCGGCGGCAATTAAGGCTTACGTAGACAAGGGGGCTGAACTAAAAGAGGGAATAAGTGACCTTGCTGGGCTTGTAAGAGAAGTTATAAAGCACGTTAACGATGACGGTCAATTAACGACAAGTGAGCTCAAGGAGATATTTGCCAGTGAAGATGACATAGGAAAGTTTGGAGAGGCAATAGTTGAAGTTAAAGGGGATGA
Organism: Phorcysia thermohydrogeniphila; assembly: GCF_004339575.1. Taxonomy (NCBI): domain Bacteria; kingdom Pseudomonadati; phylum Aquificota; class Aquificia; order Desulfurobacteriales; family Desulfurobacteriaceae; genus Phorcysia; species Phorcysia thermohydrogeniphila. Next base: position 187,377 of record NZ_SMFV01000004.1, on the reverse strand, counting down.
GAACCTTAAGAAAGTTCTCGTGGAAAGTGCAGTTGCTCCTGAGGATGAGGAAGTCATAAATGCCATAGAAGGAAAGACTTTCTACTTTAAGGAAGATGAGTACGCTCCCGTTTATCAGACAATTACTTTTGAAGAAGATGAAGATGGAGATGGAAAAGGGGAGATAGAAACTCATGCCTATGTATACACGGAAGGTGAATCTGGAGGGCAGTGGATAGAGGAAAATGACGTTTCTAAAATACCTCTATACCTCAAGAGATGGGAGGTTTCAGGAGGTAAGCTATACGTCTACTCAGACGCCAATATAAAGTACCTCTTTAATGTTCTCTCTATGGATGAAGATAAAATCGTAGGTATTGCTACGGCAGAAGATGATAGTAACATTAATTGGCTAAGTGACAAGTACGCTTTCATCTATGGAGATACTTCTACCACCTACCAGAGTCTTGAGGACTTTGTTTCTCACTTTACGAACTGTGACGTGGCTCAGATAATTCAGGCCTATATGAGTGGCAATTTTGAAACAGCTCAACAACTTGAAGGTAACTGTTTCTTAGGGGCTTTCAAGTTTGATACTCAGAATCACCAAGTTATCTTTTCAATGCCGACCTTTGACCAGTTTGGAAATCTGACAGGTAGCAGGGATTTAGTCTTTGGTAGTTATGAAATAAACGGAAATGAGATGAAAATAACCTTCACACCGGTCAAGTATGACGATGTAGAGTATCAGATATTCCCTCCGAACTTCCAGCCTGTTATTTATGTAAGGCTTGTTGACCAGCAACTGGCGGAAGAGGCACAGAGTCAGGAAGCAAGTCTTTATACAATGAGAGCGTTGAGACAGGAAGAGCTTACTACTGATGGAACGGTGGAAGGTGTTCCTCCGGAGCTCCAAGATACAGGAGATGTTTCTACTGATGGAACAACAGGAGAGCTGCCTCCAGAACTTCAGGATGCAGGAGATATAACAACAGGAGATGTTCCAACTGATGGAACGCTTGAAGAGCCACCTCCGGAGCTCCAAGATACGGGAGATATTCCAACTGATGGAACGGTAGAGGAGCCTCCTTCAGAGCTCCAAGACACGACAGGGGAGTTACCAACCGAAGGAACTACGGGTGAGTTATCTCAGGACGAAGGAACGGCTACTTCTTCCGAATTGGAAGGAGAAGGGGCTGAGGGAGTAACGTTCCCTGTAAGTGAAGCAACTCCGCAGGTCGGAAACGTCATAGTTCTCTTTGCAGCGGATAACTTAAAGATGACTCTTTACACAAGGGTTGACTTCGTTCAGTCCTTTGTCAGTGATCCTTTTGCGATATACGGAATGCAGCCTCCTGAAGGAGAAACTATTAACATGACGGATTCCTTTGAGAAGTTCGTTTGTGAGGAGTATATAGAAGATGAGAGAGTAACACTTCAAGACGTTGATAACCCCGATAATCAAGCGACCTTGTGGTGTGAGAATGACGAACTAAAAATCAGCTTTAATGGTGGAGACGCTGTTGACTTCAACGAAGATACCGGAAAGTTATCTGCCTGCCCAATCTTTGGAGAGGGTAGCGAGTGTACGATTGTTGATGCTACAGAAGTCGGCTTTACGGTCTGTAAGTTAGAGAACAACCAACCGAGTGAGTGTAAGTTCTTTACCAATACGGAGAAAATGGATGAGTTCCTTGATGACTTAGAGTAATTTGAGTTTTATGAAAGCTTTGAAGGGCGGCCTTCGTTGCCGCCCTTTTTTATTAAAATTTCCTAACAAAGCCGAGAGGGAGAAGAAGATGAAGGTGAGAGAGATTGCAGAAAAGGCAAAAAAAGTAAGTTTTTCCCTCGTTGATATTCCTACTGACGTGAAAAACAGAACTCTGTTAAGAGCAGCGAGGATAATAGAAGAGAAAAGAGATGTCATAAGGGAAGAAAACCGTAAAGACCTTTCTGCCGGTGAAGAGAAAGGTCTTTCCAAAGCGATGCTTGATAGGCTCCTTCTGAACGACAAAAGAATCAATGGGCTTATTCAAGTTCTTCACGATGTTGCCTCCCTTAACGACCCCGTTGGTGAGATTGTGAAGATGTGGAAGAGGCCAAACGGCCTCAGGATAGGAAAGATGAGAGTTCCTCTTGGGGTTGTTGGAATCATTTACGAGTCAAGGCCAAACGTTACGGTAGAGGCGGCATCCCTCTGTATAAAGAGCTCCAACGCCGTAATTCTTAAGGGGGGCTCTGAGGCGATAAACTCCAACAGGGTTCTCGTTAATATCCTGAAGGAGGCAGCAGCTTTAGAAGGATTCCCAGAGGAAGCTATTCAGTTCATAGACACAACAGATAGGTCTGCCGTTAAGGAGATGCTCCAGCTTGACGAGTTTATAGATGTAGTAATCCCAAGGGGTGGTGAGGGACTGATAAGGTTTGTTGCAGAGAACGCCAGAATGCCCGTTATAAAGCACTATAAGGGTGTTTGCCACGTCTTCGTTGATGAGTTTGCAGACCTTGAAAAGGCTTGGAACATTTGCTTCAACGCGAAAGTTCAGAGGCCGGGCGTCTGTAACGCAATGGAGACAATGCTCGTCCACAGCAAGATAGCAGATGCCTTTTTACCTACGATGATTGAAATGTTTAAAAAGGCCAAAGTTGAGCTAAGAGGATGTGAAAGGACGATAAAGTACGACCCCGACTACGTAAAGCCTGCAACGGAAGAGGACTGGCACGCTGAGTACCTTGACCTGATACTGGCCGTAAAAGTTGTGGACTCCCTTGATGAGGCCATTGACCACATAAACACCTACGGCTCTCACCATAGCGACGCAATTGTTACGGAAAACTACACAAACGGGATGAAGTTCATAAATAGAGTAGACTCCGCCGCCGTTTATATTAACGCCTCAACCCGTTTTACCGACGGCAACGTCTTTGGACTCGGTGCAGAGATGGGAATCTCAACGGATAAGGTTCACGTAAGAGGGCCTATGGGACTTGAGGATTTGACAATTACAAAGTACGTAATTTTTGGTGACGGCCAGATAAGGGAGTAACCCTTGATAAGTAAGCCGGAAGTTGGAACTTTCTTCTTTTGGTTTTTCTTTATCGTTACGGTTGTTTGGACTATCGTTGCCATTTTTCAAAAGCTCTGGGAGATACTGAGAAGGAGAAAGAATTGAAAGCCCTCTTTGGGGGAAGTTTTAACCCGGTTCACTTTGGACATCTTATCCTTGCAAGGGACGTTCTTGAGACTTTAAATCTGGAAAAAGTCATTTTCGTTCCGGCTTACCTTCAGCCTTTAAAGGGGGAGCTCCTTATCCCTCCAGAGGTAAGGCTGGCGCTCCTTAAGGCTTCCATTAAGGGGGAAGAAGGGTTTGAGGTCTGGGACTACGAGATTAGGGAAGGTGGAATCTCCTATACGGTTGAGACTTTGAGGGAGTTTCACAGGATACATGGAGAAAAGCCCCTTTTTATGATGGGGGCAGATTCCTTTAACTCCTTTCACCTCTGGAAAGAGCCAAAAGAAATATTAAAGCTGGCAAAAATTCTTATCCTCTTACGGCCGGGATACCAGCTAAAGTTAGACGAAGTTTTTAGCAAACTCGGAGTAACCTTACGTCACGTAACGGTGGAGAGAGGAAAGAAATTTCTTCTTAGCGATGGGGTGGATCTGCTCATCTTCAAGGGAAGAGCGGTAGAGATAAGTTCAACCGAAATTAGAAATAGGCTAAAATCGGGGAAGCCAATTTCCTTCTTCTTGCCGGAAGAAGCTGAAAAAATACTACGGAGGTGGTGGAAAGATGTCTTTCAGTAAGATGTTTAGAAAAATGACCTTAAGAGATATCCCAAAAGAAGAGCTTGAAGGAAAGAAAGTCTTTGTAAGGGTAGATTTTAACGTTCCCATTGAGAACGGAGTAATCCAGAACGACAAGCGTATAAGGGCAGCTCTCCCTACAATTAACTACCTCATAGACCACGGAGCAAAAGTAGTTCTCTGTTCTCACCTTGATAGACCTAAAGGCTGGGATCCTAAGCTGACGTTAAAGCCCGTTGCTGAGAGGCTCTCAAGGCTTTTAGAGAAGGAGGTTAAGTTTATTCCCGATTGCGTTGGCGAGGAAGTTGAGTGGGAAGTTGAGAACCTAAAGCCGGGTGAGGTTGCTCTCCTTGAAAACGTTAGGTTCTACAAGGAAGAGACTAAAAACGACCCTGAGTTTGCGAAGAAGCTTGCTAAGCTTGCCGACATCTACGTTAATGACGCCTTTGGAACGGCTCACAGAAAACACGCCTCTACCTTTGGTATAGCTCAGTTTGTAAAAGTTGCTGTTGCTGGGTTCCTCTTAGAGAAGGAGATAAAGTACCTCCAGAGAGCTCTTGAAAATCCGGAGAGACCTCTCGTTCTTATCATCGGTGGTTCAAAAGTTTCAGGAAAGCTTGAGGTCATAGAGAATCTCCTCAAGATTGTTGACAAGATGCTTATAGGCGGTGGAATGGCTTACACCTTCTTAAAGGCTGCAGGTTATAACGTAGGTAGGTCCCTTGTTGAAGAGGAGCTCCTTGACACGGCTAAGGAAATAATGGAAAAAGCCAACGGTAACGGCGTTAAACTCTACCTGCCGGTTGACAGCAACAATGCCGATGAGTTTTCACCGATGGCACACACTAAGCTGACAACTTACAAGGAAATACCTGACGACATGATGGGACTTGACATAGGGCCTGCTACTGTAGAGCTCTTTAAGGAAGCCCTTGCGGATGCCAAGACTATCCTCTGGAACGGTCCTATGGGAGTCTTTGAGTTTGAAAAGTTCCGCTACGGAACTATGGAGGTAGGAAAGATAGTTGCCGAGCATAAAGAGGCTCTTCGTATCGTTGGAGGTGGAGACAGCGTTGCAGCGATAGAGATGTTAGGACTTGAGCATCAGATTGACCACGTCTCAACCGGCGGCGGAGCTTTTCTTGAGTTTTTATCCGGTAAGGAACTTCCCGGCGTTATGGCTTTAACCGATAAACAGTAAAACTCTGGGGGCTCGTGCCCCCCTCATTAATAGATAATCAAGTTTATTCCCCTCTCAAGCAGGTATGGAATCTCTTCAGGTTTATCTAATGCGTCTACCAAGAACCACTCCTTCTTTCCTGTGCTAACCAAGAGTCCCTTTATTTCAAGTTTTGAACGGAAGTTCTTGTCCTTAGAAAGGGGAGGTTCGTAGAGTATCAGATTAATTCTCTTGTTTGCTAAGGGGACGATTTCCAGAAGTTTTTCAACGTCTGCCAAAAAGTTTCCTGAAAGAACGGCAACCTTATAACCTGAGAGCTCCAGCTTGACCCTTTCCTCTGGGTCAACGTAGTCGTAGACAACGTATATCTTGCTTTTGGGGAGCTCCAGTCCAAGCTCGTTTACTTTTCCCTTTTCTCCGAGGAGAATTTCTACAAGGCTATTTAGCTTATCCAGACCCTCACCGGGGAGGATTTTTAGCTCTCCTTTCCCTTCCTTTTTAATATCAAGATGAGGAGCTTTCGGCTGGAGAACTTCTATACCGTAGGAGCGTAAAAGTCCAAGAAGGCCACAAGGAGTATCGGGTTTAAGGTTAATAATGGTCAACTGTCCTGAAAGTTTGTTGTAGCCCATGTAGTCGTAGTGGTAAGTAAGAATATCGTTTAGCCCCAGAATTATCTTTCCATTTTTCTTGATATCAAGGAAGTTACCTGCAATTTGTTCTTCTATTAGCTCTTTGAGTTTCTTGCCGTCTATGATTTCTATTCCCAAGTCGCCGAGGGCTTTCCGTGTTTCTTCGTCTAAGCTTTTAGAAAGGTCCACAATAAACTTTTTTCCACCGATTTCTACCTTAGGCGTTTCCCTGTAGTCAATTTTCTTTTCTCCTAAGAAGAAAACGCCTTCATTCTCTACTTTACCTCCGACTACTTTTACTGAAGGAATCAAGTACCTTTCCGGGGAGGATTTTGTCTTTCCCTGAGAGTCTTTCCCTACAGGGAGTTTTAGGCGCTGGCCAACGTATATGAGGTTGGGGTTCTTTAGTTTGTTAATCTTAACCACTTTGTTAAGGTAGATGGGAGGGATATGGAACTTCCTAAGGATACCGTAAAGGGTATCTCCTTTCTTGACCTTATAGATAATCAGCTGACTGGGAGCTCCCTGACGTTCCTTTTCCTTGACTATCTTTATCTCGTAAATGGTTCCTTGTGCCTCATTCGTTCCTAAGAGTAACAAGAGGGCCAAACTCAGGACAGCTCTTTTAACCATTCTTTCATGTCCTTCAAGGCTTTTTCTGCTAAGTAAGCCCTTCTCTCTTTCTTCCCCCTTATTCTCTTTTCCGGTGGAGGGAGAAGGCCAAAGTTTGCGTTCATTGGTTGAAAGCTCTTGGGGTCAGCTTCGGTGATGTATTTTAGCAAAGCGCCTATCATCGTTGTCTCTGGAGGGTAGACTGGGGTTTTACCCTCAAGGAGTCTAACTGCGTTCATTCCGGCTATGATACCGCTTGCGGCCGACTCGGGGTAACCTTCCACGCCGGTTATCTGACCGGCAAATAGGACTTTTGGGTTCTTCTTTAACTGGAGAGTTCTCAGGAGGAGCTTAGGGGAGTTTATAAATGTGTTCCTGTGGATACTTCCGTAACGGGCGAACTCGGCATTTTCAAGGCCGGGTATAAGTCTGAAAACCCTTTTCTGCTCTGGGTATTTGAGCTTTGTCTGGAAGCCGACAAGGTTTAGTAGCGTTCCTTCCTTGTTCTCTTTCCTGAGCTGGACTACGGCAAAGGGCTGTTTTCCGGTTCTCGGGTCAATAATTCCGACAGGCCTTAAAGGCCCAAAAAGTAGCGTCTGCTTTCCCCTCTCTGCCATTTCTTCTATTGGCATGCAGCCTTCAAAGTAGCAGGCCTTCTCAAAGTCCTTAAGGGGAACTTTTTCGGCCTCCATCAGGGTGTTGTAGAACCTCTCGTACTCCTCTTCCGTCATGGGACAGTTTAGGTAGTCGTCTCCACCTTTCCCGTAACGGGAGCCCCAGAAGCACTTTGAGTAGTCAATCGTGTCTGCATAGACTATCGGCGAAATTGCGTCGTAGAAGTAGAGCTCCTTCTCTCCCAAGTAGTTCCTTAAGTATTCAGAAAATTCATCTGAGGTAAGAGGGCCAGTCGCGACAATCGTTATTCCCTCTTCCGGTATCTCTTTTACCTCTTCCCTTATTACCTCAATATTTGGATGGTTTTCTATTTTTTCTGTTATGTAGTCTGCGAACTTATCCCTATCTACGGCGAGAGCTCCCCCTGCCGGAACTTCCGTTTTCTTGGCAGCTTCAACGACTAAGGAGTCAAGGAGCTCCATCTCAGCCTTTAAAAGTCCCCTTGGGGTCGTTAGCTCCTTCCCGCCGAGGGTGTTACTGCAGACGAGCTCTGCAAACTTGTCCGTCTTGTGGGCAGGGGTTGTCTTCTTCGGTCTCATCTCAAAGAGTCTAACCTTGTGGCCACTTTGGGCTATCCTCCAAGCAGCTTCAACCCCTGCAAGCCCAGCTCCAATTACGTTTATAACTTCCTTTCCTTTCAATTTCTTCTCCTTTAAAATAGACTTAGCTTTAAAAGAGAAATTTAGTCTGGAGAGGTGCTTTGAGCAGGATTATTAGGGACATAGAGGAATTAAAAAAGCTCGTTGAGGACTTAAAGTCTCAGAGGAAAAGGATAGTTTTCACAAACGGGTGCTTTGACATACTTCACGCCGGTCATGTTGACTACTTGGAAAAGGCCAAGTCCTTTGGGAATGTTCTGATAGTCGGAATGAACAGCGATAGCTCTATAAGGAGGATAAAAGGGGAGAGGCGCCCAATAGTTCCAGAAAGTTACAGGGCAAGGGTTTTAATAGGTCTTAAGGCTGTGGACTACGTTTTTATATTTGAGGACGATACTCCTTATGAAGTGATTAAAACTGTTAGGCCTCACGTTCTTGTTAAGGGGGCGGACTGGGAACTTGAAAAGATTGTCGGAAGGGAGTTTGCCGAAAGGGTAGAGAGAATTCCCTTTGAGTATGACATTTCAACTACAAAAATAATAGAGAGAATAAAGGAAAGGTACTGTCGGGACTAAAAGGTTGGCGAAAATAAAACAAAAGCCTGAAGATTTTGAAGTTACAGAAGTCTTAAAAGAGCCCCTTAAGAAGGAAGGGGCTTTTCTGGTCTATAAGCTCTGGAAAAAGGGACTTGAGACGGAAGAGGCGATAAGAAAAGTTGCTAACCTTTGTAGAGTTCCCGTAAAAGTAATTTCAAAAGGAGGTTTAAAGGACAAAAACGCCGTTACTGTTCAGTTCATAGCCGTTCCTGAGAAGTTCAGGTTAAAAGAGCTATCCTTCCCAAACTTAAAGCTTACCTTTGCAGGAAGGAGAAATAAACCTTTAAACCCTTCAGAAGTTGCAGGAAACTTTTTCAGGATAACTGTAAGGGGAGCTCCTTTCCCTCCAGAGGAGAGAGTAAATGTTCTGAAAACTTACGGAATTCCGAACTACTACGGTGAGCAGAGGTTTACTCCGGTAAGGGGTAATACCTTCTTTGTGGAGTACATTGCTAAGGGAGATTTAGAGGGAGCTCTTCTCTACCTCTTTAAACCTGCCGGCTGGGAGGGTTCAAGGAGCCGTAAAGGTAAAAGAGCTTTCTTAAAAGGGGATTACGGGACGGCCGAAAAGTTTCTTACAGGCTGGAGAAAGATGGTAGCCAATTTCCTGAGAAAAAACCCTGATAGACTAAAAGAGGCTTTTAACTTAATTCCTCCTTCAGAGATTGAGTTTCAGTTTAACGTTTTCCAGAGTTTTCTTTTCAACGAGTGGCTTAAAGAGTTAATCCAGTCTAAGACGTGTAAATTCGTAAGGTTTAGGTACAAGTTAGGAGATATGCTCTTTCCTTTAGAGAAAGTTGAGATTCCGGAAACCCTTCCGGTGTTCCATCCAGAAGTTTCTGTTCCCTTCTACGAGAGTAAGCTAAGGGAAATTGGAATTAAAAGGGAAGAAATGAAAAGTTACTCTAAACTCTTTCATAGTTTCTCACGCAGGACTTTTGTCCCTGTTAAGGACTTTAAACTTTCTAAGGGCGTGGATGGGATAAGGCTTTCCTTTTTCCTCCCCTCCGGGGCTTACGCGACGAACGTCCTAAGGTTTCTCCTTGATGCAGTATAATCCACTCACTAAAGAGTTTAAGGAGGTTGAGAAGGAATGTCTGTATATAAAGTTCTCATTACAGAGCACATAGCAGAGGCCGGAATAGAGCTCCTTAAGAGCCAGCCCGACATTGAGGTAACCTACGAGCCGGAGCTCTTTAGGGACTTTGAAAAGATCTTAGAAATAATCCCTGAGTACGACGCCCTCATTACCCGTAGCGGAACTCCCGTAACGGAAGAGTTATTAGAAAGGGCAAAGAGGCTGAAAGTTGTAGGAAGGGCAGGGGTTGGAGTTGACAACATTGACCTTAACGCAGCTTCCCGCAGGGGAATCTTGGTTGTAAACGCCCCAACCGGTAACACCTTGGCGGCCACAGAACACACAATGGGAATGATGATTGCCGCCGCAAGGCTAATTCCTTATGCTCACAAGTCCTTAAAGGAAGAGAGGAAGTGGGAAAGGAAGAAGTTTATGGGTGTTGAGCTTGCCGGTAAGACCCTTGGAATAATCGGCTTTGGAAGGATAGGTTCTCGCGTAGGTATAAGGGCTAAAGCCTTTGATATGAAGGTGATAGCCTACGACCCCTATATAAAGAGGGAAAAGGCCGAAAGGCTTGGGGTTGAACTTGTTGACGACCTTGAGGAGCTCCTAAGGCGCTCCGACATCATAACGGTTCACACTCCCCTGACCGAAGAGACAAAGAACATGATAACCAAGAAAGAAATAGAGAAGATGAAGGACGGCGTTATAATCCTCAACATCGCAAGGGGAGGAATAATAAACGAGAAAGACCTCTACGATGCCTTAGTTAGTGGTAAGGTAAGGGCTGCTGCAGTTGACGTCTTCTCCAAAGAGCCCGCAACTGACAACATCCTCCTTGACGCTCCAAACATCATCGTAACTCCCCACATTGGAGCTAACACCTACGAGTCCCAGACAAACGTAGCTGTAATAATTGCAAATCAGGTTCTTGCCGCCTTAAGGGGAGAAGAGGTAGAGTTTGCAGTTAACGCTCCTTACGAGGACACTGCTGCCGCGAAGGTGTTAAAGCCCTTTATGGACCTTGCCGAAAAGCTCGGACTCTTTGCCGTTCAGGTTGCCTGCTCACGTTCTAAGGAGATTGTCCTTGAGTTCAGGGGAGAGATTTCAGAGGATACAAAGCCCCTTACGACTGCCTTCCTTAAAGGTTTCTTGCAGAAGATGGTTGATATACCGGTTAACCTCATAAACGCTCCCTTCCTTGCAAAGGAGAAGGGCATTTCCATAGTAGAGGTTAAAAGACCTGAGGGCATAAACTTTAAGAAGCTCATAAGGGTAACCTGTAAGTCCGAAAGTGGAGAGTTCTCTATTGCCGGAACGGTTATGGATGAGAAGTTTCCAAAGATTGTTGAGATTAATGGATTCCTCTTTGACCTTACACCAGAAGGCAAACTTCTCCTCATCAAGAACTTTGACGTTCCCGGCGTAATAGGGAAGCTTGGCTCAATCCTTGGTAGGTACAACGTGAACATTGCCGGCTTCCAGCTTGGAAGGATGGAAAAGGGTAAAGAGGCAAAAGGAGTTATCTTGGTGGACGACGACGTTCCACCGGAGGCAATTGGGGAGATAAAGGGCATTCCTGAGATACTAGAGGTTAAGCAGATAAATCTTTAGTTAATTCTTGGAACTGTTGGTAATGGCAGGTAAAGGAAGGCTTGATAAGCTCCTCGTTGAGAGGGGACTTGTAAAGAGCAGGGAGAGGGCGAAAGCCCTCATAATGGCCGGGAAGATTCTCGTTGACGGGAAAGTTGTAGATAAGGCGGGGGCTTCTGTCCCCTTAGACGCCAAGATAGAAATAAAGGGAGAGGACATTCCCTACGTTTCCCGCGGTGGCCTTAAGCTGGAAACGGCTATAAAGGCCTTTAACCTTGACGTTAGGGGATTTACCTGCCTTGACGTTGGTGCTTCAACTGGAGGGTTTACCGACTGCCTCCTTCAATACGGTGCAGAGAAGGTTTACGCCGTTGACGTTGGCAAAGGACAGCTTGACTGGAAGCTGAGAAACGACCCAAGGGTGGTTTCAATAGAGGGCTTTAATGCAAGGTATCTTACGGATAAGGAAGTTCCGGAGAAGGTTGACCTTGTAGTTGTTGATGTTTCGTTTATTTCTCTCACCAAAATTCTTCCAGTCGTAAAGCAATTTTTAAAGCCTTGCGGGAAAATAGTAGCCCTGATTAAGCCCCAGTTTGAGCTGACAAAAAGGGAGGTTGATAGGGGAAAAGGGGTTATTAAAGACCCTTCTCTTCATAAAAGGGCGATTGAAAAGATTCTTAACTTTTCAAGGGAGATAGGCCTCTACCCAGAAAACCTTACACTATCAAAGCCGAGAGGGCCGAAAGGAAATAAGGAGTTCCTTGTTCTACTTTCTCAAAATCCAGAGGATGATAGAGTAAACGAGAACACCGTGAACGACGTTATCAGCTTGGAGGAGTAAATGAGCAGAATTGTTTTTATTTCCCTCTCTTTTACTCCTTTTCTCTGGATGTAGTCGTATTAGACCTGAAAGTTGTTCAAAGAGCTGTTATTCCTTCCAGTCAACCGCTACTAAGGATTTGCTGTAACTTCTCCAGCTTTTCCCTTAAGTTTTCTGGGAGCTCCTTCATCTCTTCTTCCTTCATTCCTGCCGGAATCCAGAAAACGGCGTCAAGGTGTATCTGAGGAATACCGCTTTTTTCTGAAAGTTCCTCCCAGAACCTTTTGTCTGGGTTAATTTTTGATAGTCTTGAGTCAAGAGGTATACCTATCTCATCAGCTCCTTTTGGTTCTTCCCCGAAGGCTATTCTGTAGCCGTACATAAACATCTTTGCGGCGAAGACGATTGTTTTGCTGTCCTCTTTCTGGTTTAGACAGGAGGAGAGTTCTCTAACAAGTTCTTTTAGGTTATTTCCAAAGGCGAGAATGCTCTTTTCTTCGGTTATCTTCTCTATGCACCTGATAACTTTCTTAAGCCTTTTAAGCTTTGCGGGGAGAAACCGTTTGTTGTAGAGCTTTAAAAACTCCTCAAAATTTTCAAGTTTGGGACTTTTTGAGAAAAAGCGGGAAAAGGTTTCCCAGTAGTCTTCCCCTTTCATCTGGAGCTGGTAGGAGAGGAGGGCATTTACAACCACGAGCTTTAAGAAGAGCTCCGGCTCTTTTATGGCGGAGAAAAGCTTTTTAAGAGCTCTGTACTGTCTATCTTTGGACTCAAGGAGTGCAATCTCTTGTTCTGTAAATGACTTAAGGAGTTTTAAGAGCTCTGTAACCACCTGAGCCTCCTGAGCATTAAATTTGAACAAAGTGTAATGGGGAGTCGGTCATGGTCCTGTACCCAACCCTTGTTCTTGATAAGACCTACCTTCCGATAACCATATTCTCCCATAAAAAGGCCTTCCTCCTTGACTACCTTAACAGGTGTGAAGTTCTTGAGTACTATAGCTCCATTACGATTTCTTCGCCTAGATTAGAGTATCCAGCTCCTTTGGTTATAAGAATTCCCGTTCTGATGAGGCACTGGCAAACTACCTCTCCAACGAGGAGAGCGGTTTTCATAAGGGACAACTTTATCTGTGCTTACTGCGGGAAGGTTGTTAAAGATAGTGAAGCAACGATAGACCACATCGTCCCAAAGAGTAAAGGGGGAAAGTGGGAGTGGGAAAACTTGGTAACCTGTTGCAGTAGTTGCAACCAGAAAAAGGGTGATAGAACGCCTCAAGAGGCTGGGATGTCACTTCTCTATAAGCCAAAGAGACCAACGGGCTTACAGATAGCTTTAAATAGGTGGAAAGGAAGGATGAATAGAGAGTTTCTGAGTGTCCTAAGTACCTACGGGGTTGACTTTGGAACGGTGGCAATTTAGTGAAAAGGTGGGCAGAACCCACCCACTTATCTCTCAATCCAGTAGTTTGGAGCTTCCTTAGTGATGATAACGTCGTGGACGTGGGACTCCTTTAGTCCTGCGTGAGTTATCCTGACAAAGCGTGCTTTCTTCCTCATCTCCTCAATGTTTGCAGCTCCACAGTAACCCATTCCGGCCTTAAGGCCTCCTACGAGCTGGTGGATAGTGTCTGCGAGAGGGCCTCTGTATGGGACCATTCCCTCAATGCCCTCTGGGACGAGCTTCTTCTCGTCCACCTCAGACTGGAAGTACCTGTCTTTGCTTCCCTTCTTCATTGCGCCAAGGGAGCCCATTCCCCTGTAGGCCTTGTAGCTCCTTCCTTGGTAGAGGACGAGCTCTCCGGGTGACTCCTTAGTTCCTGCAAAGAGGCTTCCTATCATTACAGCCCTTGCTCCAGCTCCAATCGCCTTGGCAATATCTCCGGAGAACTTTATCCCTCCGTCGGCTATGATGGAAATTCCGTACTTGTCTGCCACCTCTGCACACTCTGCAATTGCTGTAAGCTGTGGAACTCCAACACCTGCAACGATTCTTGTCGTGCAGATAGAACCGGGACCTATACCGACTTTAACTGCGTCTGCTCCTGCCTTTATGAGAGCTTCCGTTCCTTCTGGGGTTGCAACGTTTCCGGCAATTAGGTCAACGTCGGGGAAGAGCTCCTTTAACCTCTCAACTGTCTTAATTACCCCTTTGGAGTGGCCGTGGGCTGTGTCTATAACTATGACGTCAACTCCTGCCTCTATGAGGGCTTCTGCCCTCCTTACGGCCTCGTCTCCAACACCAACGGCAGCTCCTACCATCAACCTTCCAAGCTCATCTTTACAGGCGTTTGGGTACTTTTCTTTCTTCTCAATGTCCTTAATCGTTATGAGACCTTTTAGGTAACCGTTCTCATCAACAACGGGGAGCTTCTCTATCTTGTACTTCTGGAGAATCTCCTTTGCCTCTTCCAATGTAGTTCCGACAGGAACGGTCTTTAAGTTTTCTTTTGTCATTACCTCACTTATTTTCTTTGAGAAGTCCTTTACGAACCTTATATCCCTGTTTGTAATTATTCCTACCAGCTTCCCTTCCTCGTTGGTAACCGGAAGGCCAGAAATCTTGTACTTCCTCATTAAAGCTTCGGCTTCGGCGATTGTCTGGTCAGGCCTTACGGTTACAGGTTTTACTATCATTCCACTTTCAGAGCGCTTAACCTTGTCAACCTCTTCTGCCTGCTCCTCAATCGTCATGTTCTTGTGGATGATACCTATGCCACCTTCCCTTGCGATGGCGATTGCAAGCTCCGCCTCGGTAACTGTGTCCATTGCGGCGCTCATTATTGGAATGTTGAGAGTAATTCTCTTTGTAAGCTTTGTCCTTACATCAACTTGGGTGGGAAGCACCTCTGAGTAGTTTGGAACGAGGAGAACGTCGTCAAAGGTGAGGGCTTCCTTTATTTCCCTGCCAAGCATATTTTCCTCCGTGAAAGATTTAGGAAATTATAGGTTTAGTGGTAGACTTAAGCAAGTGAAGGGGGTCTAACGTGGCAAGCGGTAAAAAGCCTTGGGGCGGAAGGTTTAAAGAGTCTACTGATAAGCTCGTTGAGGAGTTCACCGAGTCCGTCTCCTACGATAAGAGGCTTGCACCCTTTGATATAGCCGGAAGTATTGCCCACGTCAAGATGCTTGAAAAGCAGGGAATCCTAAAGAAGGAAGAGGCCGAGAAAGTAGTTTCTGGACTAAGGGAAATCCTTGACGAGATAGAGAGGGGAGAGTTTGTCTGGAAGACAGAGCTTGAAGATGTCCACATGAACGTTGAGAAGAGGCTTACAGAAAAGATAGGAGCTGTTGGAGGAAAGCTCCACACCGGCCGTTCAAGGAACGACCAAGTAGCGACAGATGTAAGGCTTTACGTCCGTCACGAGATTGAGGAGATACTGGAGCTCCTCAAAGCTCTGCGCAGGGCCTTCGTAAAACAGGCAGAGGAGAACTTAGACGTTGTGATGCCCGGATACACCCACCTACAGATTGCCCAGCCGGTTCTTTATTCTCACCACATGCTTGCCTACTACCAGATGTTTAAGAGGGATGCCGAGAGGTTTAAAGATACCCTGAAGAGGGTTAACGTTTCCCCTTTGGGTTCTGCTGCATTGGCTGGAACGAGCTATCCACTTGATAGGGAGTTTACCGCGGAGCTCCTTGGTTTTGACGGCGTTACAAGGAACAGTATGGACGCTGTTAGCGACAGGGACTTTGTAGCAGAGACAATCTTTAACTGTGCAATGGTTATGATGCACCTTTCAAGGCTTTCTGAGGAGCTTGTCCTGTGGTCAACTGAAGAGTTTGGCTTCATTGAGCTACCCGACGCTTTCTGCACGGGGAGCTCCATAATGCCCCAAAAGAAAAACCCAGACGTCTCTGAGCTTACAAGGGGTAAGACAGGAAGGGTTTACGGGGATTTAATTGCAATCCTTACAGTTTTAAAAGGTTTACCCCTTACCTACAACAGGGATCTTCAGGAGGACAAAGAGCCCCTCTTTGACGCCATAGATACTGTCAAGATGGCCTTAAGGGTAAACGAGAAGATAGTCTCAGGCATGAAGCCAAGAAAGGAGAGAATGAGAGAACAGGCAAAGAAGGGCTTTTCCCTTGCAACCGACGTTGCCGACTACTTGGCAAAGAAGGGCGTTCCATTTAGGGAAGCTCACGAGATAGTTGGGAAAGTGGTTGCCTACTGCCTTGATAACGGAAAGACCCTTGAGGATCTTACCCTTGAGGAGTTTAGGAAGTTCTCCGATAAGTTTGAGGAGGACGTTCTCTCCCTTATGAGCGTTGAAGGCTCTATAAACAGCAGGAACATAGTAGGAGGAACGGCAAGGGAGCAGGTTGAACAGGAGATAAGGAGAATTAAGGAGGAAGAAGGTTTTTAACTCCTAAGAGTGTTAAAAGTTGCTAAAAAGGCCTATCTTTTTTCTGGCTCTCTGAGGAGAGAAGGCCTATTAGAATCTGTTTGGAGGTTACGAATGATAAGGTTTGAGCCTTCCTTTTTCCTTGAGAGGAACAGGGAAATAGATGACGTTACCTTAAGGGCTATCGCAAGGGAAGTGAGAAAAGATATTCTCAAGATGACAACGGCCGTTAACTCAGGACACCCCGGTGGTTCAATGTCTGCAGCAGATATCCTCGTTACACTCTACTACTACAAGATGAGACATAACCCCGAAAATCCAAAGTGGGAAAAGAGAGACCGCTTTGTTCTATCAAAAGGACACTCCTCTCCTGCCCTTTACTCCGTTCTTGCAAGGACTGGTTACTTCCCCCTTGAGAAGTTAAAGGAGTTTAGAGTCCTTGAGGGAGACCTTCAGGGACACCCAAGCATGCTTACAACTCCCGGAGTGGAAATAAGCACAGGTTCTCTTGGACACGGTATAGGTGCTGCCGTCGGAATGGCGTTGGCTTTAAAGCTTGATAGGAGTGACAGCAGGGTCTACTGCATGATAGGGGACGGGGAAGCTCAGGAAGGGAGCGTCTGGGAAGCGGCAATGGCAGCATCCCACTATAACCTTGATAACCTCTGCGTTATCTTAGACAACAACAACCTGCAGATTGATGGGCCGGTTGATGAGGTTATGTCCATCTACCCCACAGTAGAGAAGTGGAAGGCCTTTGGATGGCACGTTATAGAGATAAATGGTCACGACTTTAAAGAGATAAGGAACGCCCTTGACGAAGCTGATACCGTAAAGTACAAGCCAACGATGATTATCGCTAAGACTGTTAAGGGTAAGGGAGTTTCCTTTATGGAGAACAGGGCAGAGTGGCACGGTAAGGCTCTACCTCCAGACCTTCTAAGGGAAGCCCTTAAAGAACTGGGAGAGGTTACTTAGAGGAGGAGAAGATGGAAAAGGTTAGCCTTAGGGACGCCTATGGAGATACACTTGTTGAGCTTGGAAGGGAAGACGAAAGGATAGTCGTTCTTGACGCTGATCTTTCTGGTTCTACAAAGACTGCAAAGTTTGCAAAGGTATTTCCTGAAAGATTTTTCAACATGGGAATTGCAGAGATTAACATGATGAACGTTGCTGCCGGACTTGCAGTTTCCGGCAAAATACCCTTTGTTAGCACCTTTGCCATTTTCGGGACAGGAAGGGCTTGGGAGGCCGTTAGACAGACAATCTGTTATCCCAACTTAAACGTTAAGATAGTCTGCTCTCACGGTGGAATAACGGTAGGAGAGGACGGAGCAAGCCATCAGGCTCTTGAAGACGTTGCCGTTATGAGAAGTATTCCAAACATGAGGGTAATAGTTCCTGCCGACGATATAGAGACGAAGCAGGTTATAAGGAAGGTGGCCTATACAGAAGGTCCTTTTTACGTAAGGCTTTCAAGGGAAAAGTTTCCAAGAATTTTTGATGAAAGCTACAAGTTTGAAATAGGCAAGGGACACGTTTTAAGGGAAGGAGAGGACGTAACAGTTATCTCTAACGGGGTGATGTCTTCCTTTGCCCTCCTTGCAGCAGAAATCCTTGAGAAGGAGGGAATTTCCGTAGAAGTGATTCACATGCCGACCGTTAAGCCTATAGATGTTGAGCTTGTAGTTAAGTCAGCTTCAAAAACTGGGGCTGTCGTTACGGCTGAAGAGCACTCGGTTGTAGGAGGTCTTGGTTCTGCAGTGGCAGAAGTTCTGGTGGAGAATTACCCGGTACCAATGGAGAGGCTTGGCACTCCTGATGTTTTCGGACTTTCAGGTAAGGGATGGGATTTGCTACACTACTTTAAGTTAGATGAAAATGGGATAATTGAGAAGGTTAAAAAAGTCCTTGCGAGGAAAAAATGAAACGGTTCCTGAAGACTTCCGTCTTCTTTTCTGTGGTTATACTGCTGATGCTTTCGGTTGCCAAGGTTTCCCTCTCTGCTGCAATGAAGGGAGAGGCTAAGAGTAACCAAGAGCTCAGCTTTATCAGGCTGTTTACTGAGGCCTATCAGCTTGTGAAGGAGAGGTACGTTGAGCCTGTTACTCCCAAGGAACTCTTTGAGGGCGCTATCCAAGGGATGCTCTCAAAGCTTGACCCCCACAGTACCCTCTTCACTCCGGATAAACTCAAAGAGTTTCAGGTTGAAACCAGTGGAGAGTTTGGAGGCCTTGGCATACAGATAACGAAGACGAAGGACGGAAGGTTACTGATTATTGCCCCGATAGAGGATACCCCAGCCTATAAGGCCGGTCTAAAAGCTGGGGACGTTATCGTTAAGATAGAGGATAAAAAGGTTACTCCCGACATGACCCTTATGGAAGCTGTCAAGCTCATGAGGGGTAAGCCGGGGACAAAGATAACGATTTGGGTCTGGCGTAAAGGTTGGGCAGAGCCAAAGCCTTTCACGATAACAAGGGCAGTTATAAAGATTCAGAGTGTTAAGTACAGAATACTTGAAGGGAACATTGGATACATTAGGTTTACAATGTTCCAGAGGAACGCCGTTGATGAGTTTAAGAAGGCCTTAGAGGCCTTAAAGAAGAACAAGAAACTTGAAGGAATCATCGTTGATGTTAGGAACAACCCCGGAGGTCTCCTTGAAGCTGCTGTTGTGATTAGCGACTACTTCCTCCCTAAGGGTAAGCTCATAGTCTACACGAAAGGAAGGATTCCCCAGAGCGTTAGGAAGTATTACTCTACACATGACCCAGTTGTGCCGGTTTCCGTGCCCGTTGTGATGCTTGTTAACTCCGGGACGGCAAGTGCTGCTGAGATTTTAACCGGAGCTCTCCGCTTTAATAACAGGGCAATAGTTGTTGGAGAAAAGACCTTCGGTAAGGGTTCAGTTCAGACTCTCTACCCCTTAGAGATGGGCTACGCCGTCAAGATAACAACTGCAAAGTACTACATGCCCAACAACGAGTGTATAGACGGCAAGGGAATCAATCCAGACATCGTAGTCAAGCTCTCAAAGGAGGACATAGAGAAGCTTAAGAAAGAGTTTAAAGAAATGGAGGAGCATCCGGAGAAGACGGAAGAGATAAGGAAGAAGAGGGAGAAACGTATTGACAGCCAGATGAAGAGAGCAATAGAGGTTATTAAGGAGTACCACCTTATACAGCGTATCTTAGGGCACAGCGGGAAAAAGGCTGCATGAAACTTTTTACTATCCACGGCTGGAGCTTTGAGCCGTCGGTTTGGGAAGGAACTCATTTTGAAAGTGCAGAACATATAATTCTCCCCGGCCACGGGGAGAGCTTTTTTAGTTCTTCAGATATCGTAGAGTTAGCGAGGGAAATTGGAGAGTACCTTCCTGAGAACTCTGCCCTTGTTGGGTGGTCCTTAGGCGCGACCTTAGCCGTTGTAATGGCTTCCCTCTACCCAGATAAAGTTAAGGAACTGATACTTTTTGCTCCTACAGTAAGGTTTTCTGGAATTTCCCAGCCAGAGGTAGTGGTAAAGCGGTTTTTAAGGAAGCTCAAAAAAGATTTTAAAAGAACAGTAAAGGAGTTCAGAGCTCTCTGTTCTAAAGTGAACTTGCCCCTTCCAGAGCTTGACGAAGGAAAGGTTACAGAACTCTTAGAGTCTTTTTCTTACTTTGACCTGTCTAACTTCGCTAGGAATCTCAGTGTGCCTGCTAAAATCTTTGTTGGAGAAAAAGATTCTGTGACGGGGGTTCAGGGAGCTCTTAAGCTCCACTTGCTTATTCGGAGCTCCACCTTATCTGTTTTCCCTGAAGAGGACCACTTAACTATTCTTCGCCGCTACTAATTTGCCTCCTTTCGCTTAGTTCCCTATGTTCAACAAACACGTTGTAGCCTCTAAACTTCTTTGCAATCTCCTGAGCTACGAGCTCAGTAATAGCTACTGACCTGTGCTGTCCGCCGGTGCAGCCGATAGCATAGGTGACGTAGGCTTTTCCTTCCTGCTCATACATAGGGAGGGTAAACTCTACAAAGCGGGTTATTAGTTCTGAGATTTCTTTAGCTTCTGGAAACTGAAAGATGTAGTCAACAACTTCCTTGTCCATACCGGTTTTTGGACGGAGCTCTGGCACAAAGTGGGGGTTGGGTAAGAACCTAACGTCAAAGACGTTATCGGCAGATGGCGGAAGACCGTACTTAAAGCCGAAGGACATAACTGTAACTTTTAGTCTTGGCTTACCGCTGAGAATCATTTCCTTCAGGAAACGTTTGAGGTCGTGGGTTGTCATTTCAGTGGTGTCTATGACTCTATCCGCCAAGGCCTTTATCGGTTCAAGGATTTCTCTCTCTTCCTCTATAAGAGCTTCAAGGCTTTTGCCCGGCTCGTAACGTTCAAAAGGATGGGGGCGCCTAGTTTCGCTGAAGCGTTTAATGAGCGTTTCTTTGTCTGCTGTGAAGTACCATATTTCAACTTCTGGGAACTTAGACTTAATGTTCTCAAGGACTGAAGGAGCTGTAGTACGGAAAGAAGGGTTTCTTATATCTGTTACAAGGACGGCCTTCTCTATTTCGGGGTTATCTTCCACGAGCCTTATGAGGTTAGGAATGAGGGAGGGCGGGATGTTGTCTATACAGTAAAAACCTAAATCTTCTAAATGTCTCATTGCGCTGGATTTACCAGCACCAGATTCTCCCGTCAAGATTAGTATTTTCTTTTTTCTCTTCATTTTTTCACCCTCACGGCCTTAACGCTGTTGACCATAAACTCCGGAATAAACAGAATGCCGTTACAGTAGCCTATATCGGCAGGGGAAAACCCTTTGTAGATTTCTTTAAGTTTTCCGCCTTTAAGCTCGTAAACTTTGCCGGCGGAAAAATCAGAAAATAGAATAGTTCCATCCTCTAAAGCTACAACGCCGTCAAGCGTTTCAAAGCCAGAGGCTATTACTTTTATATCCTTGCCGTCAAGGAGAAGTAGCTTCCCTCCGCCCCAGCTTGCAATGAGTATTTTTCCGTCAGGGAGGAAGGCTATTCCGTTTGGTCCTTGAAGTCTTGAATCCTTTAAGTAGAGGGAGACTTTAAAGTTTTCGGTATCTATGGTGTATATGGAGTTTGTCTGGGTATCTGTAACGTAGACAGTCCTTTTTCCGTCAAAGGCGATATCGTTTAAAAACTTAGCGCCGGGTATTGGAATCTTCTTAAGTATTTTTCCCGTTTCCGGGTCTGCGACAACAACGGTGTCAATATCCGCCACAAATAGTTTGCCTTTTGCGAAGGTTATTCCTTTTGGAGCGTTTAGTCCCGTTATAAACTTACGTTTAATGACGTTTCCTTTAAGGTCGGCGAGCAGGATGTAGCCGTCTCCGTCTTTTTTGTCTGGCGGTAAACCTCCTATGTTTGAGATGTAGAGCTTTCCTCTGTAACATTGAGAACTTTCGGGTGTAGTTAACTTACCGTTTATTCCAAAAATTACTGGAAGCAAAAAAGCTGCAGCAGCTATAGCGGAGATTATTCCTACCCCCATTTAAGTTTCTCCCTTAAGGTTTGGTAGTAAGACTTCTTTGGGTCTCTCAGGATTAGGAGGTCGTAGGGTGAGCGGGTTATCTCTATGATGTCACCTTTTCGGAGCTCTATCCCCTCCTGACCATCAAAAATGACCATCACAGTTTCGCTTTCAGTCTTTAGTTTTGCCGTAAGACAGATCTTTCCTTCAAGGACGAGAGGTCTAAGGGTGAGCGTGTGGGGACATATGGGCGTAAGGAGCATTGCGCTCAAAGTGGGCATCAGTATGGGACCACCGGCGGAGAGAGAGTAAGCAGTTGAGCCTGTTGGCGTTGCAACGATTACACCGTCCCCTCTAAAGGTTGTAACGTAGTCCCCATCTGCCTCAACCTCTATTTCAATAATTCTCGCTAAGGTGTCCCTCTTTATTGCAACTTCGTTAACGCACCTATAGATGGAAATGTGGCCGTTTTTACGAAGAACTTTAACCCTTATTACCGGCCTGTTTTCAACGGTAAATTCTCCCCTTAACAGTCTTTCAAGGCTTTCTTCTATGTTGTCTATGGAAATTTCCGTTAAAAATCCGAGGGTTCCAAAGTTTATTCCAAGGAGAGGGACGGGTCTTTTATCAACGAGCTTTGCCACCGTGAGGAACGTGCCGTCTCCGCCAAGAACCAGAATGACGTCAACTTTGTCGGGCAAAATTAGCCTATCAACGACTTTTACCTTTTCCTTGCAAACGGGTTCTCCCGTTAGCTTGCAGGTTTCCTCATCTGTGTATAGTCTAACTGGATAGTCTCTGAGTTTCCTTATTATCCTCTGGACACCCCTACCGCTTTCAGGTTTTATCGGGTTGGCTATTATGCCGATGTTCTTATAAACGGGCTTTCCTCCTCCTGTCATGACCTTCCACCTTTATTATTGTGCACATTTCGTAGATGCGTGATTCCGTTCTCTCGTCAAACCTTGAGGAGAAACTCTCACCTGTTGGAACGTCAAAGCGTAGGTTCGTCGTTATGATTGTGGGTAAGTTGTTGGCGTACCTATAGTTTATTATCGTTGCCAGCTTGTCTTTGGCCCACTCCGTTCCCCTTTCGGCTCCAACGTCGTCAAGGACAAGGAGGGGAGCTCTCATAACGTTTTCTAAAATCTCCGTCTCAGATTCACCGGTACCAAATGTACTCTTTAGCTCTATGAGTAAATTCCTAAAGTCGCAGAAAACTCCCCTTAGCCCTTTATACTTTATAACGTTCCTGAGTAGTGCAACTGCAAGGTGGGTCTTTCCCGTTCCGGGGTTACCATAGAGGAGAATTCCCCTGTCAACGAAGGGAAACTGGTAAAAGAACTCCTTACATGCCTTTAGAGCTCTTAGCTGAGTTTCTGTTTCTGGGTAGAAGTTTGAGAACTTACAGTTCCTGTATCTGGCAGGGATGGAGGAGCTCCTTAGGAATTCTTTGCTGAAGCGTTCAAACTGGCACCTGCAGCGGACTGCTTTGCTTACGCCCCCCGATTCCTCTACAATCCAACCGCTGCCACCGCAAATTTGACACTCCAAAGTTTACCTCTTAGACTAAAAGTTCTAAGGTTTAATTATATTCCGCAGAGGTGAGAATGGAGGTTGTAGAAAAGGTTCTCTCTGGAGAGAGGATTTCTGAGGGTGAGGCTCTGTGGCTTTTAAGGGAAGCAGACCTCATTACGCTTGGTCAACTTGCGAATTTCGTGAGGAATAGGAAACATCCAGAAAAAGAGGTTACCTTCGTCATAGATAGGAACATAAACTACACGAACATCTGCACCTGTAAGTGTAGGTTCTGCGCTTTCTATAGGGAAGAAAAAGACCCCGACGCTTACGTTATAGACTGGGAAACTTTAAGGAAAAAGATAGAGGAGACTGTAGAACTGGGAGGGACGGCAGTTCTCCTTCAGGGAGGACTCCACCCAAGTCTTGGCATTGAGTACTACGAGGAGCTCCTCAGCTTTATAAAGTCAAACTTCCCACAGATACACGTTCACGGCTTTTCTGCGCCAGAGATTCTGCACATTTCAAGAGTTTCAGGACTCTCTATAGAGGAAGTTTTAAAGCGTCTTAAGTCTTGTGGTCTTGGTTCAATTCCCGGTGGGGGAGCAGAAATACTCGTTGACAAGGTAAGGGAGAGAATAGCCCCCCGAAAGGCAAAAACTAAGGAATGGCTTGAAGTTCACAGGACTGCCCACAGACTCGGTTTAAGAACCACGGCAACGATGATGTTTGGGAGTTTGGACACCGACGAGGATATTGTTGAACACCTTAAAGTGATAAGGGAATTACAGGATGAAACAGGAGGTTTTACAGCCTTCATACCTTGGAGCTACCAGCCGGATAACACCGAACTTGGAAGAGAAGTAAAAGATAAGGCCAGTGGGGAGAGATATCTGAGAGTTTTAGCAGTTTCCAGAATTTACCTTGACAATATCCCTAACGTTCAGGCCTCTTGGGTGACTCAGGGGGGAAAGCTTGCACAGGTTGCCCTTAAGTTTGGCGCAAACGACTTTGGCTCTCTCATGATTGAGGAAAACGTTGTGGCAGCAGCAGGCGTAAAGTTCAGAATGCCCCTGTCTGAAATCATAAGGCTGATAAAGGACGCAGGCTACACGCCAGTTCAGAGGGATACTCTATACCAGAAGCTCAGAAGTTTTTGAGCAGAATTTCGCCTACTAATTTGACGTAATTATCAATAATGAAGTCCATCAGGTTGAAGGTTGTGTTTAGTATTTCTCCAGCAATAAATACCTTTCCGGGCTCTGTTTTAACTCTCAGAACTTTTACCCTTAGACGCTTATTTCCTTGGGATGCATTCAAGATTAAGCCCGGTAGAATGGTACAGGTATCTGCCGAGGGAGAAACAAACTCAACTCCAGAGAGACTTACGTTGACGATGTAGGCTTTTCCGAGGGGGGCATTTTCAGATGAGAGCTCAAAGGCACCAAGCTTTTCTGGACAGAATACGTACCTGTCAAATAGACGCCTGTTTTCGCATACTTCTTCACCGAGCCTTAGAAGTACAGTGGAGCTGTCTATTTTCTTCTCTATGAGCGACTTAACGAGAACTACTTTCCCGTTATCAAGGACGTTCTTTGTAAGGAAAGCTTCCTTGTCTAAAAGGAGCTCCACGATTCCGGGGGGAGAAAAGCGGTCTGCATAAAGGGCAGACCCGTCAACTTTTACAACCCTAAAGCTAAAGAAGAGAGGAATATTTATATGAGGGAGTAGCCTGCTGTTGCAGAATCTCCTGAAGTAGCAGATACCTTCATACCTTTTCTGTCTCTCCATTGGTAATCCTTTCTATTATCTCTTCAAACAGCTCTATAACACGAAGGGCCTTATTTTCCAAGTCCTTGAAGAACCTGTCTGCCGGTTTGCCTTCGCCTACTGCTTTCATTATCTCCCTCGCCACAGCAAAACACCCTTCTATTGCCGTTTCAAGCTGATTGGCCACCTCACTTATTCCCTTAACGTCAAGCTGACGGAGCTCCTTCCTTATCCACTCCCTTATAGGAGAAGCGTCAAAGTCAAGAACAGTTCCTCCACCTTCCCTTACCTTTGGAAGTCTCGCTATCCAGTCGGCAAAGAGCTCCTCTCCCCTGATGATTGTGAGGAGCTTTCCTATGTTGAACCTTGAAATGTTGTCCTGAACAGACCTGATAGAAGCCTTTGTCCTGTATATTCTTTCTTCAAGTTTCCTAAACACTTCTTGGAACTTAAGCATCTCTTCGTTAATTGCAGCAACGTTGTTCCTTACGGTATCAAGAGCACTTAACTGTTGCTTTAAGGAGAAGAGCATGTTCTCCGTAACTTTTGATAGGGACTCTACTCTCTTCCTTATCGTTACAAGGACGTTCTCTGTCTTTGCCATCTCCTGCTTAACGTTGTAAGCCTCACTTGCGCGTTCCTCAAGGTCCTTTGAAAACTCTTCTATAAGGTAGATGATGTCGCTGACGATTTTTCCAATCTCTTCGGCAGAGCTAACCGTCCTCGTTGCAAGTTTCCTTACCTCTTCAGCTACAACTGCAAAGCCCCTTCCTGCCTCTCCTGCCCTCGCGGCTTCAATTGCGGCGTTGAGGGCAAGGAGGTTAGTCTGGTCTGCAATCGTCTTAATTGTTTCAACTACGTTCTGGATTGTTACAGAGCTCTGCTGTAGTTTCTCAATCCTGCTCCTTAAGGAGATAACTCTATCTGCAAGCTCCTGAACGTCGTTAACAGACCTTGAAACTATCTCGGCTCCTTTGCGGGTTTCGCTATCTACGTTTTCAACTTCCTTGCTGGCAGTCTTTATTAGCCTGTTTACGTCCGATATGGAGCTTGCGAGGATTTCTGAGGAGACAGAGAGCTCCATGAACCTCTTCTTGATATCGCTGTTCTTCAGGTTGGTGTTAAAGAGTTCAAGTATAAGAACACCGGCATCGTTAGAGACTTTGACCGATAGTTTCCCGAGTTCCTCAAAGGTTGACTTAATCCAAGTAACGAACTTATCAAATTCCTTGGCCAGAAGGCCGAGTTCATCATCCCTATCTATGGAGAGGCGCTTTGTGAGGTTTCCTTTTTCTATCTCTTTCATCGTCTCTGTCATCTTTTGGATGGGCATAACTATTGCCCTGTAGGAGCTGAAAGCTCCTATACCTATGATGAAGAGGCTAAAGAGGGGAATAATCCTGACGATGCTTTCGGCAAAGGAGAGGATGCCTTCTGCTTCCTTTGAAAGGCTTTCCCGGAGGTGGTAGACTTGCATTTCCTTGTCTGATAGGCTCTTTGTTAGCGTCTGGAGGTCTGGACTTCCTTTCTTGACCTCGCTGATTGCAGAAAGGAAGATAGAGTAAACTTTTGAGGCCTCTGGAGAGCTAAACTCTCCAAGTTTCATTAGGTCCTTTTCCAGCCTATCGTTTATGTCTGAAGAGCTGTTAAATTCTTGGTCAGAAAGCAGGAGGTAAGTTCTCAAGTCGGCTATATCCTTTTCAACGTTAAACATAACTTTCTCTAACTCGTAGGCTTCACGAAAGCTGTGGAGTTTGTAGGTGGCAAATTCAGTGAAGAAAAGAATCATCAGGACTTCAACCACGAGGGAAATCAGAAGTTTCGTCTTTATCTTCATGGCCGACTCCTTGAAGGTTATAGCTCTTAATTTCTATGTTAGCAAATGTTCCTTGAAATTCGTATAATCCGACTCTAAGCTTCACTTCCGCCCTTGGAGGCCATTCCTTGAAGCAGAAGGGAAAGCAATTCAAGATAAAAATAGAGAAGCTCGTTTACGGTGGGAAAGGACTTGGTAGGTTAAACGGTAGAGCTGTCTTTGTTCCTCAGGTAGCTCCCGGAGACGTTGTAATAGTAGAGGAGACGAGTAGGAAAAGTGGTTACAGCGAGGCAGAGGTTGTTCGTTACCTTGAAAGGAGCAAGTACAGGACTACTCCGCGCTGTCCTTACTTTGGTAGGTGCGGTGGCTGTGACTGGCAGCACATAGACTATGAAAGTCAGGTGAGATTCAAGAGAGACATCTTAGAGGAGAATCTCCAGAAGATAGGAAAGATAAAACGTCCCAACATAGAGGAAGTTATCCCTTCCTCTTCACCTTGGTACTACAGGAACAGGGCTCAGCTAAAAGTAAGGAACGGAAAAGTAGGCTTCTTTGCTAAGGGTAGCCACAACGTTGTTGATATAGACAGGTGTTACCTTTTAAAAGAGGACATTCACGACATAATGCCAAAGTTAAAGGAGCTCTTAAAGGAGCTCCCCTCAGAACCTTCTGACTTTCACATCTATTCCTCCTCTAAAGGCGAAGTCCTGTTAAAGATTGTCTACTCCGGCAGGTTTAAGAGGATTAACCTCACTTTGGAAAGGGTTAGAGAGATACTGAACCTCAACGTTGTTGGATTCGGAATCTATAAGACCGGTGGTGACGGCTACCCAGAGAGGATAAAGTTCTTCGGCAGGGACTTTACTTACGAGGTAATTGATAAGTTCAAGTTTAGGGTGAGTGCAGACTCCTTCTTTCAGGTTAACAGGTTTCAGGTGGGGAACCTCATAAACAGGGTATCAAGAGCTGCTATGGAACAGCAGTACATGCTTGCTGGAGATCTTTACTGTGGCGTTGGAACGTTGACCATACCGGTTGGCAGGTACGTCCACAGGGCCTTTGGCGTTGAGGCAAGCTTTTCTGCAGTTAGCGATGCCCTCTACAATAAAGACATAAACGGCCTCAGGAACATCACCTTCTACTGCCGTCAGACAGAGGAAGCACTGAGCATTGTGAAGGACTATAACCCCGACCTTGTCATTGTTGACCCTCCCCGTAGCGGTTTAAACCAGAGGGTTGTAAGGGAGCTGTCACAGATTCCCCGTCTCAGGAAGATTGTTTACGTCTCCTGTAACCCATCTACTCTTGCAAGGGACATAGCTCTTTTCCACCAGTTTGGCATAGATATGGAAAAGGTTAAGCTTATAGATATGTTTCCCCAGACATACCACATAGAGGCAATAGCTTACCTTAGGAAGGTGAAGTGATGCTGAAGGTAGAGCTCTTTGGCGTTAAGTTTGAAAATCCCGTCTGGACTGCCTCGGGAACCTTTGGCTTTGGACTTGAATACGCCCCTTACGTTGACCTTAACAAGGTTGGAGCTGTCTGCGTTAAGGGACTTTCCATAGAGCCCCGTGAAGGAAACGAGCCCCCGAGGATATGGGAAACCCCCTGTGGAATGTTAAATGCAATAGGCCTTCAAAATCCGGGGGTGAAGTACTTTGTGGAGAAGGTTCTGCCGGAGCTCCAAAACTACAAGTGCAGGGTTATAGCCAACATTTACGGTTCTACAGTTGAAGAGTACGTTGCCGTTGCAAAGGAGCTAAAGGGAGTTTCCGGCGTTCACGCCATAGAGCTCAACATCTCCTGTCCAAACGTTAAAAAGGGTGGCCTTGCCTTTGGAGTTGACCCGGTAGAGGCAGGGAAACTTACAGAGGCCGTTAAGAAAAACTCAGATAAGCCGGTAATAGTCAAGCTCTCTCCCAACGTAACAGACATTACTGAAATAGCAAAAGCAGTTGAGTCTGCCGGTGCAGATGCCGTTTCAGCGATAAACACCCTCCTTGGAATGGCGATAGACATATACAAGAGGAAACCAAAAATTAAGAATCGCTTTGGGGGACTTTCCGGCCCAGCAATAAAGCCTGTGGCCGTTAGGATGGTCTATCAGGTTGCAAAGGCCGTAAAAATTCCCGTTATAGGTATCGGGGGAATATCCACTTGGGAAGATGCCGTTGAGTTCTTCTTAGCCGGAGCTTCTGCAGTTCAGGTAGGCACTGCAAACTTCTACAACCCAAAGGCCGTAGAAGAAATCGTCTCCGGCCTTGAAAAATACTTAAAAGAAATGGGCTACTCCCATATTTCAGAACTTGTTGGTGACCTCAAGGAGGAATAAGAACTTACTTTATTTTCACACAGCTTATATTTCCTGCGAAACTCGTTAAAAAGGTGTGAATACCGCTTGAGTCAATGGATGTTTTAAGAGAGACATTATTAGGGATGTATAAGTAGCACACAACTCCGTAAGTTGGGTCGTATATTCTTACGATAACGGTTTCTCTGAAGGGTCCTTTGAACTTTCCATCAAAAATTAAGCTCGGCAATGAATTCTGTGAGTTGCTGTTATTTTGAGCAAAGGAAGGGATGGTTAATGAGAGTAGAAGAGCTATTATTAGCATCACTGTTCTCATTTTTTCCTCCCTTCATTTGTTGATTTGAACCAATTATAACAATTACAGCAATGGCTATTCATGGGTTGAAAGAGTAAAAGCTTAAAACTAAAATTACTCCAACTTTAAGCTGGAGGCTTAAGAATGCTTACAGAGGAGAGAATAAAGGAAATATTCCTTAAAACAGATGCGTTTCTTGAGGGACACTTTTTACTCTCAAGTGGGCTTCACAGTCCCTACTACCTTCAGTGTGCGAAGGTTCTTCAGTATCCAGAGTACGCTGAAGAGCTCTGCAGGGAGCTTGCAAGGAGGATAAACGAGCTCGGCGTTGAGTACGACCTTGTTATAGCTCCAGCCCTTGGAGGGGTTATCGTATCCTACGAAACCTCAAGACACTTGAAAGTAAGGGGCATCTTTGTAGAGAGGGTTGACGGGAAGCTCACCTTAAGGAGAGGCTTTGAGATAAAAGAGGGAGAGAGAGCTGTTGTCGTTGAGGACGTTGTAACTACCGGAAAGTCTACCCGTGAAACGATTGAAGTTGTGAAACAGCACGGTGGAGAAGTTGTTGCCGTCGGTAGTTTGGTTGATAGAAGTGGTGGAAAGGTTAACTTTGGCGTTCCTTTTGTGACCTTGTGGAGGCTTGAAGTTCCGGTTTACGAGCCAGACTCCTGTCCACTTTGCAAAGAGGGTAAAATACCTCTTGTTAAGCCGGGTAGCAGGAACATTCCACTTAAGTAAGGTGATAAGGTGAAGATATTTAAACCTTTTGAGGTTATTAGAGAAGAGCTCTTAAAGGCAGAGGAGTTTTCAAGGGAGCTCCTTGACTCAAAAGTGGAGCTCGTCCTTAGAGCCGGCGGTTACATCCTTGATAGTGGTGGAAAGAGGGTAAGGCCGGGACTTACGATAATCGCCGGAAAGCTCGTTGACGCTCCCCTTGACAGGCTTATCCCCGTTGCAACCGTTATGGAGTACATGCACACGGCAACTCTCCTTCATGACGACATTGTTGATGGGGCAAAACTCAGGAGAGGTAGACCTTCTGCGAACACCGTCTTTGGAAACGACGTTGCCGTTTTAGTGGGCGACTACATGTTTGCAAAGGCCATCTACGTTCTGGCCGTTTACGGCGGGGAAGAAGTTTTAAAGGTTTCAGCCCAGACTGTTCAGGATATGGCAGAAGGGGAGCTCCTCCAGCTTGAGAAAATCGGCGACGTAAACCTTACAGAAGAGGAGTACTTTGACATAATCTACCGCAAAACGGCTTCCCTCCTTTCAACCTGCTGTGAGGTTGGAGCTCTAATCGGTAATGCCTCTGAGGAAGAGAGGAGAGCTCTAAGGGACTACGGAAAACTCATCGGCTACGCCTTCCAGCTCGTTGACGACGCCTTTGACTACATCTCTGAGGAAGAGACAATCGGCAAGCCTGCCGGAAACGACATAAGGGAGGGTAAAGTAACCTATCCTCTAATATCTGCCCTTAAGAAGGCTTCAGAGAAAGAAAGGGAGGAGATAGCCGAGATTCTTTCTTCGGTAGAGCCCTCAAGAGAGGATATAGAAAGAGTGAGGCAGTTTGTCCTTGAGAAAGGTGGAGATAGAGAGACCTTTAACCTTGCGAGGGACTACGTTAGAAGGGCGAAGGAGCTCCTTTCAATCTTCCCTGACTCTCCTTACAGGAGAGCTTTAAACGAAATAGCAGATTTTATAGTAGAAAGAACCTACTAAGCTAAGAAGGGGGTGGTTATGGAGAACAAGGAGCAGTTAGTTCTTGAAGCTATGAAGAAGGCCGAAAAGCCCGTCAGGCCGGGAGAAATAGCAAAAATGACCGGACTTGAGAGCAAAGAAGTTTCAAAGATTATAAAGAAGCTTAAAGAAGAGGGGAAAGTTTACAGCCCCAAGAGATGTTACTACGCTATCAAGGAGTGACTTGGGCGGTTTTTCCGCTTTTTCGTTAAACAACTATTTCTGGCTTTGAGAAGAAGTAGCCTTGAGCATAGTCTACCGACAGTTTCTTTAGTTCCTTAACTATGTCCTCATTTTCAACAAACTCTGCCACTGTCTTTAAGTTGAGGGAGTGGGCCATACTGTTTATTGTCTTAACGACGTTCTTCGCCTGAGGTGACTCTAAGAGCTTCTTTGTGTAGCTTCCATCAATCTTTAAAAACTCAACAGGAACGGCCTCAACCAGATTTACGAACTGTGAAAATGAGGAGTAGCCAGTTCCAAAATCGTCAATTGAAATGGGAACTTCTACCTCTCTTATAAAGTCAACAAGGGCGTCGTAGTCCTCTATGGACGCCTGCTCTGTAATCTCAAAGCCGAACTGAAGACCTTTCTCCTTTAGGTTCTTCGTTATCTCTTTAACTTCCTCAAGGGCAGATGGAACTTTAAAGGTTCTTGGGCTTAAGTTTATGAACAACTTCTTTCCGTTGAATACTTCAAGGTTCTCTGCTATCTTCCTTAGGACGGCAAGGTCAAGTAGGTGTATGAGCCTTAGCTCGTATATCAAGTCTATAAACTCGTAGGCAGGGACTACTTTCCCGCTATCATCTGTTAGCCTGAAGAGAACCTCGTAGTGGGAAATCTTTCCTGCCTTTAGGTCGTAAATTCCCTGTAGTGCTAACTTAAGGTTGCCGGAGCGGAACTTTTCTGTTAGATCCTCGTTTATGTTCTTGAATAGCTGAAGCTTCCGGGATTTTGACAGGTCCTTCAGGTCAAGGATGAGTAGGCGGGAGGGAGTCCTTTTACTTTCCCTTATGGCGTACCTAACCGTGTTTAAGATGTCCTCTTCCTTGGCGTTAATCTCTTTTGGAAACTTAAGGAGAAAGCCCGTTATATCAATGTTTACGGGGTAGGACTTAAAGCGCTCTTTTATCTCTTTTTTGAGAGTCTGGAATATGCTTTTGTACTTGATGTTGTTACCCTTAGATAGGACACATACAGCTCCGTAGGAGCACTTGATGATGCCGTGGCTTTTATCGTCGCCCACGAGCTTTGATAGCTTCTCTGTGAGGAACTCAAATATTGCGTCCCCTGCAGAGAAGCCAAAGACCTTATTGACGAAGGAGATTTCTGAAGGGTCTATCACTAGGAGAGTAGCTTCGCTTTTTATTTCATTAACCAAGTAGTCAACGATATCTTCTAAGGATATGTTTCTCTTTGATGTATTTACGCTTGATACAAACTCGGCTAATTTTTCAAGGAAAAAGTAAATCGTAACGAGTACAAGGTAAGCGGCTAAGAATTTTTTCTCTGAGAAGTAGTTCTTAAACAGCTCAAGGTAGATGTGGACAAGACGGTGAATTCTTTTGGCTTCTTTACAGCTTCCCAGTTTCCGGCAGACAATCTGAAAATCAAGCCTTTCAAGGTAACTGGCAAAGGGACAATCCTTTTCACTGGGAACGCCTTTCTTGTTTCCACTTATGATTTCCTCTATTGTTCTGTAGTGGTTTATAACCTTGTCCTGTTCCCTTTTTCCATGTTTGAGTAGCATTAGGTTCTTCTTCTCTGGAAGGGATTCTTCTGTGTAGCCCAGAGCTATTAGATTTGGGAAGTCTTTAAGGAAGTTTAAGAATTCGTCGGAAAGTTCGTTGGGCAAGTACTCAGTGTTTATGAAGTTAAGAACCTTAAAAGTTATGGTGTTTATTGCGTCAATTACAAAAGCTATGCTCAGGTTGCTTTTATAGAG
The DNA here is from genome assembly GCF_004339575.1 of Phorcysia thermohydrogeniphila. Lineage (NCBI taxonomy): Bacteria > Pseudomonadati > Aquificota > Aquificia > Desulfurobacteriales > Desulfurobacteriaceae > Phorcysia > Phorcysia thermohydrogeniphila. Next base: position 154,563 of record NZ_SMFV01000004.1, on the reverse strand, counting down.
CTTTTTTCCTAACAAAATTACCAGTTCTTCAAAGGTTTTTCTGTCGTTCTGGAATGTCTGGAGTAGCCTTTCAAATTCTGGTCTTGCCCTTTTACAGAAGCTTTCTACATTTTCTATTCCAAGTTTTTCTCTAATACCTGCCGGTAGTTCGTTTAGGTATTCTGTGCAAAATAACTCAAACAGGTTAGAGTAACTGTCCATTACCATAAAAACATTCTCCTAAAAAATTAGGGGGAAGGACACCCCCCACTAAATTTATTTCCTTTTTAGGTATTCCTCAACTCTTTTAATTGAGCAGAGGCTACCACACATAGTACAGGTTTTTTCGTCTTCCTGTGGACGCCTTTCTTCCCTGTACTTCCTAGCAGTTTCAGGGTCTATTGCAAGCTCAAACTGTCTTTCCCAGTCAAGGGCTTCCCTTGCCTTTGCCATTTCAATGTCCCACTCAAGAGCTCCCGGAATGCCCTTTACAATGTCTGCTGCATGGCCTGCAATTCTTGCGGCAATTACCCCCTGTTTTACGTCCTCAACGTCGGGCAGGGCTAAGTGTTCTGCTGGAGTAACGTAGCAGAGGAAGTCTGCGCCGGCCTTAGCAGCGATGGCTCCTCCTATGGCGCTAACTATGTGGTCGTAACCGGGAGCGATGTCAGTAACGAGGGGACCGAGGACGTAGAAGGGAGCTCCGTGGCAGAGCCTCTTCTGGAGCAGTATGTTTGCCTCAATCTGGTCAAGGGGAACGTGGCCGGGACCTTCAACCATAGCCTGAACGTCGGCTTCTCTCGCCCTGTCAACGAGCTCTCCAAGGGTTATGAGCTCTTCAATCTGACACCTGTCAGTTGCGTCTGCTATACACCCCGGCCTCATGCCGTCGCCGAGGGAGAGGGTAACGTCGTACTTCTTGGCTATCTCAAGGAGTCTGTCGTAGTGCTCGTAGAGGGGATTTTCTTTTTCGTTGTAGACCATCCACTCTGCCATGAGAGCTCCACCGCGGGAGACTATGTTCATGAGCCTCCCCTCTTTCTGGAGCCTCTCAAGGGCAGAGAGGGTGACTCCACAGTGAACCGTTATGAAGTCAACGCCGTCCTGACAGTGCTTTTCAATGACGTTGAAGATATCGTCTACGGTCATCTTGCCGATAAAGCCGTACTTTTCAGCGGCTTCCTTTGCGGCCTGATATATGGGGACAGTTCCCACCATTACAGGGGAGTTCTCTACGATTACCTTCCTCGTTTCGTCTATGTGTTTACCAGTTGAGAGGTCCATTACCGCGTCAGCGCCGTACTTTACAGCTACCCTTAGCTTTTCAAGCTCAAGGTCTATCTTTTCAATGTCTCCAGACGTTCCAATGTTTGCGTTAACTTTCGTTTTAAGTCCTTTACCTATGGCTCTGGGTTGGAAGTTTTCTCTTTCCCTGTGGTAGATGTTTGCCGGTATGACGATAGTTCCTTCAATAAGTCCCTGAACTATATAGTCAACGGCTCTGCGCTCGTACTGAGCGCAGAGCTCCATCTCCTTCGTTACAACACCCTTTTTGGCAAGTTCAACGAGCGTAGCCATCACTCCTCCTTATTTCCTTTGAGCTTTTCAGCTATTTCTTGAGCAGCTTTCTTTCCAGAAACGAGCATTCCGCCAAAGACAGGCCCCATTCTATGGCTTCCACAGGTAGCGTTTGCAGCCATTCCACTAACAAAAATACCGGGGAATACTTCTCTTGTGTTCTTAACGGTATCCTCCTCTCCTACAGAAGCCCAGAGGGGCTTTTCTCCTATAACGCAACCTGTTTCGGTGGCAAGCTTTATACCTGCCTTCTTTTGAAGCGTTGAAACGACGGAAGCGTCGTGTCCTGTGGCGTCAATAACGTACTTGGCTGTGATAACGAGAGGGTCTACGGGCAGTCTGCTCCTTTCAACGGAAGTCCAGTTGATAACGAGACCGCAAACTCTGTACTCGTCGTTCACCTTTTTGAGAACGACGTCCTCTGCAGTTACTCCATTGAAGATAACAGCTCCTGCCTTTACGGCCTTAGAGGCTATGGTAGTTACTGCCTCAACGGAGTCTGCAACGTAGTATCCGGGCTGAAACTCCCTGTAACGAACTCCAAACTCGTCAAGGACTTCTCTACCCATTTCTTGAACGACTATCTCGTTGAAGAGCATACCTCCAGCCCACATTCCGCCGCCGATGGCAAGGTGTCTTTCGTAGATGGACACCTTAAAGCCTTCTCTCGCAAGGTAGTAGCCAGCTACAAGGCCGGAAGGTCCCCCACCGACGATGGCTACATCCACCTCTAAGGAGTTCTTGAGCTTCTCCATGAAGGACTCAATGATGGCCTGAGAGATGATGACTTCGTTTAGGTTCTGCATGCTTTTCCTCCTGTGTTTTGGATTTGCCGTGGGGGGGAGGCTGGAGGGACGGGAAGAGTAAGGAATTCTTCCACGCCGCTCCCTACGCCGGTATTACCCGGATCAGGTTCAAAGGGTTCTCCCCGTAAGGGGAGTCTCAGGAGCTCACGCTCCACCCCTGCGGCATTATCTAATTTTATGCTTAGTAAGAATGATTTTCAATTTTTAATCTTGCTTAAGTTCAATTTCCTTCTCTTTAAGTAGGGAGTAGAGTTTCATACCGATAAACTTCTCAAACTTCCCTCCCTTTGAGGCTACCCGTGCAGATTCCCTAAGGAATGAAGGGCTGAGCTGAAGCTTTTTAAAGTCCCTTGAGAAAGTTGACTTAATCCTTTCTGTTTCCTTAGAGACCCTTCTTTCAAAATTCTTCTTTCCGTAGAGAGGGGAGAGCTCCTTCGCAGTTTCGGTTAGTTCAATGTAAAGGTCTACAAGTTTTTTAAGCTTTCCCATCCTGTTTCTTTTGAGCTTTTTGTTTGTTAGCTTTGAGAAGAACTCATCGGCCTTTCCGTCAAGGAACAGCTTAAATAGCTTGTGGTCTGGGATGTTGTGAAGGTAAGTGAAGATGTAGTGTCTTTCGTGATACCAGGGTGACTTTAGTTTTACAAAGAGGGGAAAAGGTTCTTCCTTAGAAAAGTCTTTAAGGACGAAGCCTTCTATGTTTTCTGTTCCTTCAAGCTCCTTTAGAGCTCCCTCTAAGGTTAAAACCCTTTTTTTCGGCAGGGGAATGCCGAGCTCTGAGATTTCCCTTTCGTACCTTTCAAGGAGGTACTTTCCGTTGTTGTTTTGCCGGAGCTCTGTAAGGTAGAGCTTTTCTTCTGAAACGGGAACGACTATCTGAAAGTCTGGACTTAGTAGCTCAAAGATTGGAGTTATCCCTTTTTTGAGTGCGGAGAGAATAAATTGCCGTAGCTTATCGTCCTTCTCTACTATCTCCTTTGCTCTTTCTGTCTGCTCGTTCTTGAAGGACTTTTGGGTTAAAGGAAGGAGCTCTCCCCTGTAAAGGGCAAAGTGAACCATCGTTCCGTCAAGTTTTTCCCTGAAGATGAACTCTTTCCCCTTTAACCTTTCCTCCTTTGACTCTTCTATCTCGTTAAGGTTAAAGAACTTGTGGAAAGGGCGGGAGACAACCTCTCCCGTAAGTCTATTAAAGGTTATACCGCGGAGCTCCCTCTTAAGAGGAGTATCAAAGACAAAGGGGGCGTTAAATCGGTAGGAGACTTTTAGGAGCCCTCCCTCTTCAATGACCTTAAAAAACTTGTTGCCTTCAATTTCCTTTAAAACTTCTTCAAGGGAGATTTTCATCTACTTTCAATCTCTTTAAGGACTTCCCTTAGGTTAACCTTTCCCTCGTAGAGTGCCTTTCCGACGATAACGCCCGAAACGTTGCCTATTTGTGAGAGCTTAAGGATGTCCTCCTTCCTTGCGACACCTCCAGAGGCTATAACGGGTTTCTTAACGGAGGAGGCAAACTTTTCAATCTCTTCAAAGTTTGGACTTGTTAGTGTTCCGTCCCTTGATATGTCTGTATAGACGTATCCCCATATATCCATAGAATCGTACTTTTTGGCAAGCTCAACGGCCGGAATTTCTGTTACCTCTACCCAGCCCCTTGTTGTTACTCTACCGTTTTTGGCGTCTATTCCAAGAACGATTCTGTTAGGGAAACTTCTTACCATTTCCTCAAAGAGTTCGGGCTTCTCAACGGCTATTGTTCCGACAATTACCCTATCTACGCCTATGCTGAATAACCTTTCAACGGCTTCTATTGTCCTTACGCCGCCACCAAACTGAACTGGAACTGAAACAGTCTTAACGATTTCCTCAACAATTTTTATGTTCTTAGGAATTCCCTCAAAAGCACCGTCAAGGTCAACAACGTGAATCCTCTTAGCTCCTTCCTCTTCCCATCTCTTGGCAACTTCAACGGGGTTTTCAAAGTAAACCTTCTCCTTATCTGCCCTTCCCTGATAGAGCCTTACACACTTTCCGCCTTTTATATCAACTGCCGGAATTATTTCAAACATGCATAAAACCTCCTACAAAGTTAAATCCCCAGAACGTCGAACATCGTGTAAAGTCCCGCTTTCTTGTTGGCTACCCACTTTGCAGCGACTATAGCTCCCCTTGCAAAGGTTTCCCTGCTCGTAGCCCTGTGGGTGAGCTCAAGCCTTTCCCCAAGAGTTGCAAAGAATACGGTATGGTCTCCAACTACGTCTCCCATTCTTGCAGCTAAAACGCCAACCTCGTTGGGCTTTCTTTCTCCGACGATTCCTTTCCTTCCGTAAACGGCTATTTCTGAAAGGTCTTTGCCGAGATTTTCAGCTATTATCTCTGCAAGCCTCATTGCAGTTCCAGAGGGAGCGTCCTTCTTAAAGCGGTGATGGATTTCAAATATCTCTATGTCGTAACCCTTGTCTTTTAGAGCTTTCGTAACTTCGGCAACGAGCTTAAAAAGGAGGTTAACTCCAAGACTCATATTAGGAGAGAAAACGATGGGGATTTCCTGTGCAGTTTCCTCTATCTTCCTCTTTTCTTCCTCGGAAAATCCAGTCGTTCCTATTACGAGAGCAGTTTTTAGCTCCTTAGCCTCTTCAAGGAGCTTGAGGGTAGCCTCCGGAAGTGTAAAGTCTATAACTACGTCGGGCTTTTCAGGCATCTCTTTAATGGATGAGTAGAACTTTACGCCTACCGAAAACTCCTTTCCAATTACTCCGGTAGTTTCCCTTTCCGTTACGCCAACGAGTTTAAAATCCTTATCCTGAAGGACTAAGCTGGCAATCAAGTTCCCCATCCTTCCTTTAGCACCGGTTACAGCAACCTTTATCATCTTTTACCTCTCTTTTTCTCCCTTTTGATTTCAAACCACTTGACGATTCCGTAGACTATACCCTGAATGAGGATGAGAAATCCTATGCCGAGCTTAAACTCTATGGGCTTGTCGTGCTCTAAGGAGACAACCAAGGCTTCCCTAATTGTTGCTGCCAAGGCAACACTAACAAAAGCACTAACGGCGAGCTCTCCGCCGAGCATGAACCTAATTTCACTGTTAAGGAGCTCCAGAACCGTCCAGAGTATCAGGAGGTCTCCAAGTGCTGCAATGAGACCGTGGGAAAGGTCTCCGTGGAATACGTGGGAAATGTCTATTCCGAAGAGAACCACTACAAAGGTTGCAAGGAGCATGAGCCCAAGGAGTATAGCAACGTCCACAAAGAGGGCAAATTTCTTGCTGAAGTTTATAGTAAACCTTTCAAATTTTCCTGATTCTAAGAACATACGAAGTTCTGAATCAACGTAGTAGGAAACGAGAACGTCCTCGTTGAGGGCAAGCAACTTTCTCAGTGAACGGGTTAGATCCTCCATTCTTTCAAAGACTTCCTCAAGAACAAAGTCTTCAAGAATCTCTGTTTCGGAGGATTCACATTCAAACTGTCCGATAAATTTTTTTGCCTTTTCGGAAAAGAACCTTGCGATTCTTCTTGTGCAGAAACGGCTAACGAAGTTCATTGCCACGATGATATAGTGAGGGGGGATGCCTTCTTCAACGTGAACCTTTGCTACTCTTAAGAGGTACAGGAAGTATTCAGAGTCGTATTTTCCAGAGAATAGTTTCCTGTACCACTCTCTAATTGTCGTTTTTAGCTTGTTAAGTTTTTCTTCGGGAATGAACTCTTTGATGTCATCAAATTTCATTAAGTTGTTGTAGAAGGCATCTGCAAATTCCTCCTCATACGGAAGGAGTATCTGTCCCAAGAATAACATGTTTTTAACGTCTTTTTCTCTTATCTCAAAGAAGTAGAGAAGTTTTTCAAAATCCCTGTAGTTCATAGAAAGGTTCATCTTAACACTCCCATAGATTTAAGAGTTTCCTTGATTTTCTCTTCCTTTTCAGGAGTCGTTGGGCACAGGGGAAGTCTAAACTCCTTTTCCATTCTTCCCATCATCCAGAGGGCAGTTTTAACCGGTATTGGATTTGTGTCTATGAAGAGGACTTTTGAGAGGGGGTAGAGCTCTAAGTGGAGCTTTTGCGCTTCAAAAACGTTACCTTCCATAAACTTTTTAAACATTTCTGCCATTTTGTCTGGAACGATATTTGCAGTAACCGAAATAACTCCCTTTGCTCCAACTGCAAGGAGGGGGAAGAAAGTTGTGTCATCACCGGATAGGACGGTAATTTTTTCCCCGCAGAGGTTAACAATCTCTGTCGTTACGTTTGTGTTGCCGGTTGCTTCTTTAATGGCGACGATGTTTTCTATTTCGGCAAGCCTTGCTACGGTTTCGGGGAGCATGTTTACGCCGGTTCTTCCCGGAACGTTGTAGAGGACGATTGGAATACTTACGGCCTCTGCGACGGCCTTGAAGTGTAGGTAAAGCCCTTCCTGATTTGGCTTGTTGTAGTAGGGAGTTATGAGGAGAGCTCCGTCTGCTTTTACTTCCTCTGCAAACTTTGTGAGCCTTATGGCCTCCTCTGTGCAGTTTGAGCCCGTTCCGGCGATAACTTTTACTCTGCCCTTACACTGGTCAATGGTTATGGCTATTACTTCCTCGTGCTCTTCGTAGGAAAGGGTTGCGCTCTCTCCTGTAGTTCCACAGGGGACAATTCCGTCAACGCCTTTTTCAATGAGAAACTCTATGTGTTCTCTTAGAGCTCTCTCATCAACCTTACCGTTCTTAAAAGGTGTGGGAATGGCAACGTAAATGCCTTCAAACATGACTCCTCCACTTTTTGCTTAAAGTGCCAAAAGCAATATAATTCTTTTCCGTATTTTATCCGTTTTCTGGGGGTTTTTTAATGGAAAAGTGGAGAGGCATTATAGAGGAATTTCGTGAGTTCTTGCCGGTTACAGACAAAACGCCCGTTGTTACCCTCCTTGAAGGAAACACCCCTTTAATTGAGGCAAACAACCTTGCAGAGGCCATAAAGCCGGGAATAAAGCTATACCTGAAGTTTGAAGGACTCAACCCCACCGGTTCTTTTAAGGACCGCGGAATGACCGTTGCTGTTTCAAAGGCTGTTGAGGAAGGAGCAAAGGCTGTTATATGTGCTTCAACAGGTAATACCTCTGCGTCTGCAGCTGCCTACGCTGCAAAAGCAGGCCTAAAGGCGGTTGTCCTTATACCGGAAGGAAAAATTGCCCTTGGAAAACTCTCTCAGGCCGTAATGTACGGGGCAGAGGTTATACAGATAAAGGGTAACTTTGACGAAGCTCTTGAGATAGTAAGAGAAATTGGTGCAGAGTATCCAATTACGATAGTTAACTCCATAAACCCTTATAGACTCCAAGGACAGAAAACAGCTGCCTTTGAAATCTGTGAACAGCTCGGAAGAGCTCCAGACTACCACTTTATCCCTGTCGGTAACGCTGGAAACATAACTGCCTACTGGATGGGCTACAAGGAGTACTACGAAGCAGGCAAAGTAGATTCAAAGCCTAAGATGTGTGGCTGGCAGGCGGCCGGAGCTGCGCCGATAGTTCTCGGACATCCCGTTAAAAACCCAGAGACAGTTGCAACTGCGATTAGAATCGGAAACCCTGCAAGCTGGGAGGGAGCAGTTAACGCTGCCAAGGAATCTGGTGGTTTCATAGACATGGTTACCGACGAGGAAATCCTTGAGGCCTATAGGCTTGTTGCAAGGCTTGAGGGAATATTCTGCGAACCGGCATCTGCAGCCTCTATTGCCGGCGTTATAAAGTCTGCAAGGGAAAAGGGTATGTTTGAGAAGGGGGACGTTATTGTCTGCACCCTTACAGGACATGGCCTTAAAGATCCAGACACTGCAATCTCAATGGGGGTAAAACCTGTAACCCTTCCGGCCGACAGGGAAGAGATAATAAAGCACTTAGGGTTTTAGGGATGGGATTAACGGAAATTCCTGAAGGCTTTAAGACCCTCTTACCTGAGGAGGCTGAGAGAAGAAACAGGATACTCTTCCTTATGGAAGAGGTTATTAAGCTCTGGGGGTATGAACCTATTCTACCCCCTTCCATAGAGTTCCTTTCTCCCTTTAAGGTGGTTGATGAAAGGTTAGAGGAGCTCTCCTTTAAGATAGTAGACAGGATTACCGGAAAGTTAATGGCTGTTCGTCCCGACTTTACCCCTCAGGTTGCTCGGATAGTTGCCTCCTCTTTCAAGAATGAAGAGCCTCCCTTTCGCTTTTACTACTCGGGAAAGATATTCAGGGACGTTCCGGGGGAGAGGGAGATATTCCAGTTTGGCTTTGAGCTGATAGGAGTTAAGGAGACAGAAGGGGATGCTGAGATCGTTGCCGTTGTCGTAAATATCTTAGAGAAGTTGGGACTTAAGTCCTTCCAGATAGACATAGGCCATTCGGAGTTTGTAGAGGGCGTCCTTGAAGAGCTTGAGATTCCCGATAGGGAGGAGTTTTTAAAGCTCTTAGCTCACAAGGATCTTTCCGGTATAGAGCTCTTTCTTGAAGAGAGGAGTATAACGGGTAGCAGGAGAGAGAGAATTCTGGAACTTATGGAGCTTTACGGTAAGGAGGACGTTTTAGAGAGGGCTAAAGGACTCTTTAAGAACGAAAGGTCAAGAAAGGCCCTAAAGGAGCTTGAAGAAATCTTCTCCATTCTAAGGAGCTACGGATTTGAAAAGAGAGTAATTTTTGACCTCTCAGAAAAGAGGGGGATGAAGTACCACACAGGCGTAACCTTTGAAGTTTTTCACCCTCTCTTTGGCTCTTCCTTAGGAGCGGGGGGCAGGTACGACCAGCTTGTAGGAAAGTTTGGAAGGGAGCTCCCAGCAACGGGAATGGCCTTAAACGTTGATGCCCTTCAGCTCCTCCTTGAAAAGAAAGGGCTCTTTGAAAGCCACAGGAAAGACTTTTACATAATTGACCTGAGGAAGGAGCTCCACAAAGCTTACGAAGTGGCAAGGGCTTTAAGGGAGAGGGGCTACATAGCTACAAGGGATATAGTGAGGAGGGACTTTAGAAAGTCCATGAAAACGGCCTTTGATAAGGGTTACCGCTTTGTGGTTATCCTGAACAGAGAGGAAACTCCCCATCACCTTCTCTATACTTCTCCTGATGAGTTCTTTAAGCTTGATGAGAGGGACATACCCGGTTCAATCCTGAGCTTAATTGATAGGGTATGATTACGTCGGCAAATTTTACGGGAGGCGGCTAAATGTCCACACTTGCGATAGTCGGAACCCAGTGGGGTGACGAGGGAAAAGGAAAAATCGTTGACATCCTTTCAGAAAAAGCTGACTACATCGTAAGATTTCAGGGAGGAAACAACGCCGGGCATACTGTCGTAATAGACGGCAACAAGTACATCCTTCACCTGCTACCTTCCGGTATTCTCCACGAGGATAAGAAGTGTGTTCTTGGCAACGGTATGGTTATAGACCTTGAGGGACTCCTAAACGAGATTGAATTCATAAAGAGAGTAGGTAAAAGCGTTGAGGGCAGGATATTCGTAAGTGAAAGGGCACACCTCATCCTTCCCTACCACAAGGAGCTTGATGCAGCTTCAGAAAAGCTCAGGGGAAACGGCTCCATAGGAACTACCCTTAAAGGTATAGGGCCTGCCTACAGGGATAAAGCCGGAAGAGTTGGCATCAGAATTGCCGATTTAAAGGATGAGGAAACCTTTAGAGAGAAACTTCGCTGGAATATAAGGGAGAAGGAGCTAACCCTTAAACACGTCTACAACTACGAGGTAAGCTTTAGCTTTGACGAAGTTTACTCCCACATAATGAGGGTCTACGAGAAGGTGGCGAACTTTGTGTGCGATACCGTGACCCTCCTTAACAGGGCAATTGACAGGGGAGATAACGTCCTCTTTGAAGGCGCTCAGGCTACTCTCCTTGATATAGACGTAGGAACATACCCCTTTGTAACCTCCTCTAATTCCTCTGCCCTTGGAATTCCGGCGGGTGCTGGTATAAGTCCCCGCAAGGTGGAAAAGATTTACGGAATAATGAAGGCTTACACAACCCGCGTTGGAGGAGGTCCTTTCCCGACAGAGCTAAAGGATACGATGGGGGAGCTCCTAAGGGCTCGTGGACACGAGTACGGCTCTACAACCGGGAGACCAAGGCGTTGCGGTTGGCTTGACCTCTTTGCCGTTAAGTTCTCTAAAATGGTTAACGACCTTGACGGCGTAATAGTTACAAAGCTTGACGTTCTTGACGCCTTTGACGAGATAAGGGTGTGCGTTGGCTACGAGCTTGACGGAGAGGTTCTTGACCACTTCCCGTCAACGGCGAAAGAGCTCTCCCGCGTTAAGCCTATTTACGAGACCCTTCCCGGCTGGAAAACGAAAACTACTCACATAAAGAGGTTTGAAGACCTTCCAAAGGAGGCTCAGAACTTCATTAAGTTCATAGAGGACTACCTTGAAACTACCGTTCCAATAATTTCTACTGGGCCTCAGAGGGATGAAACCATAGTTGCTTGCGAAATTTGGTAGTTGGTGATAAATTTGCTCCTGCATTTTTAGCTTAAGGAGGGACTGAAATGGCAAGGTGCGCAATCTGCGGAAAGACTTCAATCTTCATAAACAAGGTGAGCCACTCCCACAGGGTTACAAGCAAAAAGCAGAGAGCAAACTTGCAGAAAGTTAGAGCTATCGTTAATGGCGAGAAGAAGAGAATTTGGGTTTGCACCAAGTGTCTCAAGGCTGGAAAAGTTATCAAAGCTATTTAAGTCGGCGGCCTTGGCCGCTCCTTCCCTATTTATCCTAAAGACTTTAGTATTTTTTCAAGTTCCTTACTTGCACTTGTGATTTTTTCCTCTTCTATCTCGTTAGCAAAGAACCTGATGAAACCGTACTTATCTATAACGACCAGTGACGGAACGTTAAGCACTTTTAACCTTTCTTTAAACTCTATATACACGTAACTGTCAGCAGTTACAACAATATCTTTGAGTCCCATAGATTCTTTAAACTTACGTAAGATAGGAAAGTCAGCATCGTTAATGTCAACAGCAAGAATAACTAAGTTCTTCTCCTTTTTAGCAATTTCCTGAAGGGTTGAAAGGAGCAATTCTGACAGAGGGGAATACAGATTTTTCAAGAAGACAATAACCACTTTCCTTCCTTCGAGGTCCTTCTTAGTTATTTTTTTAAGTTCTAAAGTTCTTATAGCGAAATCAGGAGATAGTATTTTCCTTACTTCTATCCTGTAAGGTTTGGCCTCTATCTTGTTGGGTTTAAGCTGTGGAAGGGGGACATTTCTGGGTTTCTCCCTTCTCGCAGGAGGTTTCTTGGGAATAAGGATGTACCAGTCGGCCAGCGCTGTAGATGAAAGAAGGAGGGTTATAAGTAAAGATGCCTTTAGGATACCCAACTTCTTAGAACCTCCTCTGGGTTTTCGCTCCTCATGAGGGTTTCTCCTACTAAGAAGGCGTCAACACCAGCTTCTCTGAGCCTCAGAATGTCATCCTTGTTCTTTATACCGCTCTCAGAGACAAGAAGCTTTCCTTCCTCCTTTATTATCGGTAAAAGCCTTAAAGTTGTTTCAAGGGAAACTGTGAAAGTCTTAAGGTCTCTATTGTTTACCCCTACTATCTCTGCGCCGGCCTTTAGAGCTCTCTCAACCTCCTCCTCGTCGTGGGTTTCAACGAGAGGTTCAAGTCCAAGCTCCCTTCCGAGCTCTATAAAGTCCTTCAACTGCTGGTCTGAGAGGATAGAAACTATAAGGAGGAAGGTAGAAGCTCCTAAAGCTTTTGCACCGTAAATCTGAAACTCGTCTATTATGAAGTCCTTACGAAGGACTGGAAGTTTCACGGCTTCAGCTACCTGACGAAGGTAGAAGGGAGAGCCCTGAAAGAACTTTTTGTCCGTCAGAACAGAAATAGCTTTAGCTCCTCCCCTCTCGTAGGCCTTTGCTATCTCCACAGGGTCAAAGTCTTCCCTTATTACCCCTTTTGAAGGGGAGGCCTTTTTGACTTCAGCGATGATGTTTATTCCATTCCCAGATATTGCCGACTTAAAGTCGTAGGGCACTTTGAGCTTTTCGGCCTCCTCTCTTAAAACAGAGAGGTTGAACTTTTTCTTCTGCTCGGCTACCTCTTCCTTCTTAAACTCAACTATCCTTTCCAGAATGTTCATCCTTCCTTCTCCTTGCCTTTTCCCTGATGGATTCTGCTTTACCCTCGTAGTTAACCTGTCTTGCCCTTGCTACTGCAAGGGTGTTTTCGGGAACGTCGCTGGTTATTACAGAGCCTGCAGCTGTAATGGAGTCGTCACCTACTTTTACGGGAGCTATGAATAGGGTGTTGCTTCCGACAAAAACGTTCTTTCCGATTTCCGTTCTCCACTTGTTAAAGCCGTCGTAGTTACAGGTAATCGTTCCTGCTCCTATGTTTGTATTCTCTCCTACCCTGCAGTCACCAAGGTAGGTTAAGTGGTTGGCCTTAGCTCCTTTTTCAAGGTGAGCGTTCTTTGTCTCCACAAAGGTTCCAACCTTTGCTCTGCTCTCAAGGTAAGTTCCCGGACGGAGTTTTGCAAAAGGACCAACGGAGGTGTTATCTTCAAGAACTGTTCCCTCTATCCAGCAGTGGGTTTCTACCTTAACGCCGTTTCCGAGCTTTGAGTTCCTTATCTCAGTAAAAGCTCCAATGCTACAGCCTTCCCCAATTTCGGTCTTTCCCTTGATTAAAACGGGAGCAAAAATCTCTGTATCCTTTCCTATCTTCACTTCCGGTTCTATGTAGACAGCTTCTGGGTTGTGTATTGTTACGCCGTTTAGCTGGTGATGTTTTACTATTCTCTCAAGGAGAATCTTTTCTGCCTTCGCAAGTTCATATCTGTTGTTAACTCCTATAAAGCTTGAAAAGTCGTCTGCAAGGACGGGGACGACTTTCCAGCCCTTTTCTTTAAAGATTTTTAAAACATCTGGCAGGTAGTACTCTCCTTGGGCGTTGTTGTTGTCTATGCTCCTAAGGGCTTCAAAGAGTTTCTCTGTGTCAAAGGCGTAGATTCCCGTGTTTACTTCCTTTATCTTCTTCTCCTCGCTGTTTGCGTCCTTCTCCTCAACGATGTATGAAACCTCGTCTCCGTCCCTTACCACTCTGCCGTAACCTGTCGGGTCTTCGGCTTTAGCCGTGAGGACGACCATATCTCCTTCAGTTTCCTTTAACTTCTCTATATCCTCTGGCTGAACTAAGGGGGTATCGCCGTTAAGGACGACAAGCCTTCCGGTGTAGCCGTCAAGGAGCTCCTTAGCGCACATAACGGCGTGTCCCGTTCCAAGTTGCTCCTTCTGGTAAACGGTCTTTACATCGGGGAATTCAGCTTTTAAAAATTCTTCAACGAGTTCTTTCTTGTGTCCCACTACGACGATTACCTCTTGAGCTCCCGACTCTTTTGCTGCCTTAACTACGTACCAGAGCATAGGTTTACCGAGAACCTTATGGAGAACCTTCGGTAAATCCGACTTAAACCTCGTTCCCTTCCCAGCCGCAAGTATGAGAACTTTAAAGCTCACCTTTCCCTCCACACAGCCTTTATATCGGCGAGGTAGTCTTTTAGTATCTTCTCATGGTCAAAAACGAGTTTTTCAAAGGGAATTTCCTCATAAGAGTAGATTCTGGCAGTTTTTGCGTCGTCTGCTCCTTTTGGTTCTCCTCTTGCAACACACTCAAAGACAACGGAGACTGTGTGTCTTCTGGGGTCTCTTTCAGGGTCTGAGTAAACTCTAAACTGCTTGATGATTATAACGTCTAGCCCGGTCTCTTCTTTCATTTCCCTTATTAATGCCTCTTCAACAGTTTCTCCAATTTCAACAAATCCTCCCGGTAATGCTAGTCCAACGGGAGGGTACTTCCTCTCTATTAAAACGATTCCCTTCCAGTTTCCCTTTTCGTCCTGAAGGTTTATTATCCCGTCAACGGCTAAAAGGGGCGTTTCTGGTCTAAAACCCATCACTCTCCTCCGAAAGTTCCTGTCATTACTTTCTCAAGAAGGTCCCGTTTCTTCTGTTTCTCGTAATCCTTTCTTAAGTCAAATCCCTTTCCTTTTGCGTCAACTAAGACAGCACTTACGCTGCCTATGGCGACTTCTGCAACAATTTTGACAGGGAGATGTTTTCTATCTGCTGTAAACCAGAATATTACTTTTCCCTTTCTCTTAAAGGCTCCTTCTGGGGAAAGGTTCTCAGAAGGTATAACTCTAAATACTTCCATCTTACCGAACAGGGTGTCTATTGTTTCTTTCTTAACGACTTTAAAGCTTACGTTCTGGAATTTACCACCGGCAAATAGAGGAAAGACTGTTTCTTTTCCAACCTCAAATATTCCGTATCGCCTAAAGAAGTAGGCGGAGGTTACAATATCCTGAAAAGGAGTAAAGGGTATTTTTATCACTTTGACCTGAACTTTGTTTTTCTTGGGGTTTCGCTTTTCGTACTTTACAGTACCTCTTTTAAGGTCATACGTGAAAATTCTTTCCCTTTCGTAGTCACCTTCCTTCTGGTAGATGTAGGTTTTTTCTGGACACAGGGTCTTTTCGTTCCAGATGGAATAGCCTCTATCTTCTATCTTTTTAAACCAAGCAGCAATCCCCGCTGTAGAAACTTTTCCTTGAAATTTGTATCTATCCTTATCAAGTCTTGTAACCTTTGACTTTGAATCGGCAACGTGGAATATGGTCCAGTAGAGCTTGAACTTGAGTTCCTCGCCGTCAAAGTCGTAGTCTGAGGGCCTTCCTGAAACTTTTAACTCTGGTAGAAAGGCACTTTCGGCACTAAAGGATAAGCATAGCGTCGCCGTAACTGTAAAAGCGATAACCTTCTTTAACAGCTTCCCTATAGGCATTTAGTATCCTCTCTCTCCCCGCAAAGGCGCTGACGAGCATTAAAAGAGTTGAGCGGGGTAGATGGAAGTTTGTTATCAGTGCGTCTATCACTTTAAACCTGTAACCGGGGTATATAAATAAGTTAGTTGAGCCTTCCCCGGACTTTACTCTACCGCTTTCGTCTGCGGCGCTTTCAAGGGTTCTTACGACAGTTGTTCCAACGGCGATGACCCTTCTTCCTTCGTCTTTAGCTCTGTTAACTTCTTTAGCCGTTTCTTCTGGGACATTATAGGTTTCGTAGTCCATCTGATGTTCTTCAACGTTTTCCACTTTGACGGGTTTAAACGTTCCGGGGCCAACGTGGAGGGTTACAGTTTTGATTATAACGCCTTTATCCCTTAGCTTTTCAAGGAGCTCCTCAGTAAAGTGCAATCCTGCCGTCGGAGCTGCCACAGCTCCCGGCTTTTGAGCGAAAACTGTCTGGTACTTTTCCCTGTCTTCCGGTCTTTCTTCCCTCTCTATGTATGGAGGTAGTGGAATGTGCCCTACCTTTTCCAGCTTTTCCATAAAGTCTTTGTTGCCCTTTACCTTGAACTCTACAAGCCTTCTTCCCTCTCCGGCGTAACCTTTAACGATTCCTTCAAGCTCTTCGTCAAAGATTATTCTCTTTCCTTCCTTTAGCTTCCTTGCAGGCTTTGCCATTACTTCCCAGAGGTTTGGGAGGGGCTGACGGACGAGGAGGAGCTCCACCTTTCCACCTGTCTCAAGCCTTCCAAATAGCCTTGCAGGGATGACTTTTGTGTCGTTCAGTACGAGAACGTCTCCCTCTTTCAAGTACTCCACTATATCCCTGAAGATTCTGTGTTCTAATTTCCCAGAGTCTCTGTGTAGAACCATTAACCTTGCAGAGTCCCTTGGTTCTACCGGAAACTTTGCAATCAGCTCCTTTGGCAGTTCGTAGTCAAAATCGCTTACCTTCATACTATCCGCC
The DNA here is from genome assembly GCF_004339575.1 of Phorcysia thermohydrogeniphila. Lineage (NCBI taxonomy): Bacteria > Pseudomonadati > Aquificota > Aquificia > Desulfurobacteriales > Desulfurobacteriaceae > Phorcysia > Phorcysia thermohydrogeniphila. Next base: position 138,409 of record NZ_SMFV01000004.1, on the reverse strand, counting down.
TTTAAGAAAAGCTTTTGCATAATTTTATCTGAAACCGATGCTATACTTGACCAAAAAGTTAGTGGAGAGAGGAAATGGTATCTCTTGATAGAGTTAGGGAGTTAGCATCAGAAGGTTATAACCTTATACCCATTTATAAGGAGATACTTGCAGACCTTGAGACTCCCCTTTCTGCCTTCTTTAAGCTACGTCCCCTTGGGGCTAACATGCTCCTTGAAAGCGTTGAGGGGGGCGAAAAGTGGGGAAGGTTTTCCATCATCGGAATAGGAAGGCTTGTCTCTGTTAAAAGCAAAGGAAGGTTTGTTGAAGTTAACAACCTTGGACGTATAGAGGTAAAGACCTTTGAAAACGACCCCTTAGAGGTTTTAAAGGAAGTATATGAATCTTTTAAACCTTTTAGGCCGGTGGAGCTCCCCCGTGTCTGGGGAGGGTTTTTCGGTTACCTTTCCTACGACGCCGTAAAGTTCTTTGAGCCAAGGGTTAACGTTAACCCGAACAAGGAGGACTCTTACCTCTATGACATGTTTTTCTCCCTTCCTTCAGCTCTTCTAATCTTTGACAACGTTACCCACAAAATTACCCTCTTAAGCTACGTTATAACAACTAAGGGAGAGGTTGAGAACGAGTACAGGAGAGCTCTAAGTCTTTTAGAGGAGATAGAGAGGAAGTTAAGGGAAGCACCCGTTATCCCTGAAGCAACTCCCTCCCCTTCACTTTCAGATTGGAAGGCCAATATAAGCGATAGTGAATTCATGGAGATGGTTGAGAGGGCAAAGGAGTACATAAGGGCTGGAGACATCATTCAGGTTGTCCTCTCAAGGCGTTTTGAAAAGTACTTTTACGGGGATTCACTTACACTTTACAGAGCTCTCCGCCACATAAACCCATCTCCCTACATGTACTACCTTGACTATGGAGACTTTCAGATAGTTGGGGCATCTCCGGAAGTTTTAGTAAGGGTTGAAGACGGCCGTATTGAGACAAGGCCTATAGCAGGAACGAGGAGAAGGGGAAGAACTTACGAAGAAGATTTAGCCCTTGAAGAGGAGCTCCTTTCAGACGAAAAGGAGAGGGCAGAGCACATAATGCTCGTTGACCTTGCAAGGAACGACGTCGGAAGGGTAGCAACAATTGGAACTGTAAAGGTTACAGACCTTATGGTGATAGAGAGGTACTCCCACGTTATGCATATCGTCTCAAACGTTGTAGGGGAGCTCCGGGAGGATAAAGACGTCTTTGACGTTTTAAGGGCTTGTTTTCCTGCCGGAACGGTTTCTGGAGCTCCAAAGGTAAGGGCAATGGAAATCATAGACGAGATGGAACCTTCAGAGAGGGGAGTCTACGCCGGAGCTGTTGGATACTTTTCCTTTGACGGGAACATGGATACAGCAATAGCCATAAGGACAGCAATAGTTAGGAGGAACAAGGTCTACGTTCAGGCTGGAGCTGGAATCGTTGCAGATTCAATCCCCGAACTTGAGGCGAAAGAGACCCTAAACAAGGCGAGAGCTCTCTTTAAGGCTGTTGAAATTGCAGAGAGGGGACTCTAATGAGCAAGCTATTTGATCTTGAGGCCGAGTATTCGGTTCTTGGGAGCATGATTGTTCAACCTTCTTTTGTTTTTAGAGGCGTAGAGCTCCTCCAGCCAGAGGACTTTTTTAGGGAAGAGAATAGAGCTCTCTTTAGCTTTATAAGAGACCTTGTTGCTGAAGGGTATACGGAGGCTCAGCTAAACGAGATATCCTTTAAGGATGAGCTCGTTAAAAAGAACCTCCTTGAAAAGGTTGGAGGAGAAGAGCACCTTGCCTACGTGATAGAGTTTGCCTTAGATAGCTACGAAAAGTTTGAGTCTGCGTGTAAGGTAGTAAAGGACAAGGCTCTTTTAAGGAGAATCCTTGAGGTAGCAAACTTTATAACCGAAAAAGTTGAGGAGACTCCAGACCCCGACCTTCTCATTGATTCCATAGAGAAAAAGGTTTTTTCCCTATCTGAGGAGAGGATAACCAATACCCTCGTTCCGGTTGGCGATATTGTTCCTGAAATCGTTAAAAAAGTTGAGGAGCTTGCTGCCCGTCGGGAGATGGTAACCGGTATCCCGACCGGGTTTACAGAGCTTGACAGGATGACCTCCGGCCTTCACGACTCTGACCTCATAATCCTCGCTGCCCGTCCCTCTATGGGTAAGACCGCCCTTGCTCTCTCAATTGCCTACAACGTAGCCGTTAAGGAAGGGAAAAACGTTGCCTTCTTTTCCCTTGAGATGTCAAAAGAACAGATAGCTATGAGGCTAATAGCTCAGGACTCAAAGATACCCCTTTACAAGATTCGTTCAGGTTTCCTCTTCCCTCAGGAGGTTGATAAGTTCGTTGAATCTGCCGATAGGATAGCTGGAGCTCCCCTCTACATAGACGACACCCCCGGCATTTCAATCGTTGAGATGAGGGCCAAGGCAAGGAGACTCCAGTCAGAAAGGGGGTTAGACCTTATAATCGTTGACTACCTTCAGCTTATGAGAGGTATTAGGAGGACAGAGAGCCGTCAGCAGGAAGTTTCTGAGATTTCCCGTTCCTTAAAGGCCTTAGCTAAGGAGCTGAACGTTCCCGTAATAGCCCTTTCACAGCTTTCCCGTCAGGTAGAGCATAGGGCAGATAAAAGACCTCAGCTTTCAGATTTGAGAGAATCGGGAAGTATTGAACAAGATGCAGACGTTGTGATGTTTATCCACCGTCCGGAGGTTTACAAGAAGAATCCAGACCCTGAGGAAGAGGGTATAGCTGAGATAATCATCGCCAAGCAGAGAAACGGTCCAACGGGAACGGTAAAGCTTGCCTTTATAAAGGAGTTTACGAGGTTTGAGAACCTTGACGACTCTGAAGTTCAAAAGGTTGTTAAAGAGGAGCTCCCCCAAGAGTCCATTCAGGAAGAGCATGAATCTCCGGTAATTGACGAGACTTCAGAAGAGTTTAACTTTGACGATGACGAGTACGGCTTTGACTTTTAAGGCTGTTGTTATAATTTGCAGACCTAAACCCCTCTAAGGAGTAGAAAAATGGGAATGACCATAACCCAGAAGATACTTGCAGAGCACGCAGGTAAGAAAGAGGTCTATCCCGGTGAGCTGATAATGTGTAAAGTGGACATTGCCCTTGCTAACGACGTTACTGCCCCTATTGCCATTAAGCAGGTAAGGGCACTTGGGGCGAAAAAAGTTTGGGACAGAGAAAGGATTGCCCTTGTTCCAGACCACTTCGTTCCGGCCAAGGATATAAAGGCGGCTGAGCAGGTTAAGATGATGAGGGACTTTGCAAAAGAGTTCGGTATTAAGCACTTCTGGCCGGAAGGAAGGGTCGGTATAGAGCACGCACTTTTACCTGAGCAGGGAATCGTTGTTCCCGGCGACGTAGTTATCGGTGCAGACTCCCACACATGTACCTACGGAGCTCTCGGCGCTTTCGCTACGGGTGTAGGTTCAACCGACATGGCCTACGCTTGGCTTACAGGGGAGGTTTGGTTTAAAGTTCCTGAGCAGATGAAGTTCATCTACTACGGAAAGCGTCAAAAGTGGGTTAGCGGAAAGGACATAATTCTCTACGTTATTGGAATGATAGGGGTGGATGGAGCTCTCTACAAGACGATGGAGCACACGGGTGAAGCCATAAGGGAGCTCCCTATGGACGACCGCTTTACAATCTGCAACATGGCGATAGAGGCCGGAGCAAAGAACGGTATCATTGAGCCGGACGAGAAAACCCTTGAGTACGTGAAGGGTAGGGCTAAGAGACCTTACAAGCTCTATAAATCTGACCCGGATGCAGAGTACTCAGAGGTCTACGAGATAGACGTTTCCAAGATAGAGCCTCAGGTAGCCTTCCCATACCTTCCATCTAACACAAGACCTGTTACAGAGGCTACCCACGTTACAATAGACCAAGTTGTCATAGGCTCTTGCACCAACGGAAGGATAAGCGACTTAAGGGTTGCAGCTCAAATCTTAAAAGGAAAGAAGGTTAACCCCAACGTTCGCTGTATCATCATTCCGGCAACTCAGGAAATCTACAGGCAGGCACTAAAAGAAGGACTCATTGACATCTTCCTTGAAGCTGAGTGCGTGGTCTCTACACCTACCTGTGGTCCTTGCCTCGGTGGTCACATGGGAATCCTTGCAAAGGGTGAAAGGGCTGTTGCAACTACAAACAGGAACTTCGTTGGAAGGATGGGACACCCAGAGAGCGAAGTTTACCTTGCCTCCCCGGCCGTTGCAGCAGCTTCTGCCGTCCTCGGAAGAATTGCACATCCCGACGAAGTCGTCGGCTCTGAGAACTAATTCGGGAGGGGTGTTCCCCTCTTTTCTCTCCTAAATCTACGATAAAAAGGGGATTTAAGTGAACTTTTTTGAAATCAGAGACCGGTTTGCCGATAACCTCTGCGATTTTCTGAGAGAAAAAGACGAAAATGCACTTCAAAAACTTGACGCTGTAATAAAAGCAATCCTTTACGGAAAGGCAGAAGCACCTGAGAAGGTCAGAGAAGAGCTCCTGTCAGAGTTCCCTCTCCTTACAGAGGATAAGGGTTTTATACTCTTTGACTTGAGTCAGGTTGACCCTTTTACGGAGATTTATCTAAAAGAAAAAGCCAAAAGGTATGAAAATTTCTTAAAAGGCTTGGGGGATTTTGAGCCTGTCGGGGAAGATATAGAGAAGAACGTCCTGATGGCAAAGGAGCTCTTTAGGGCCGGTCTCTTCTTTGAGGTTCACGAAATCTTAGAGCACGTCTGGATGGTTGAGTTTGGCAGTGTAAGAGAGTTCCTACAAGCCCTTATACAGCTCGGGGCTGCCTGCTACCACTTAGAAAACTATAATGAAAAAGGTTATAGACAGCTCCTTGAAAACGCTCTGGAGCTCCTTCAAAGGTACTCGGGCGTTCTCTACGGAATTGATATCGCGGAGCTCCGGTCTAAAATTAAAATGGCCTTAGAAGGCCGGTTTGATGCTACAAAGCTTCTTTAACCAATATCCGGAGCTAACATGGAAAAAAAGAGGAAGAGGAGCATAAAGGCTATACTTGAGAGGCGTCAGAGGAAGGCCTTTGACCATAAAGATGAGGTTATGATAGGTAAAATCGTCGGCGTTCACGGGATTAGGGGAGAGGTGAAGGTTAAGTCTGAGTCCGACGTTTTTGAGAGGCAAATCAAGGTTCTTGATACCGTTCCCATTTACAGGGGAACGAAGAGGGAAGAGTTACAGCTTGAGTCTATGAGACACCACAAAGGGCTCTACATAATCAAGTTTAAGGGTCTTGACGATAGGACTGAGGCAGAAGAGAGAATCGGCGGGGAAATATGGATAGATAAAAACAAGCAGATTGAGCTCGGTGAGGGAGAGTTCTATTTCCTTGACCTTATCGGCTGTGAGGTCTTTACCGAGGACGGAAGGAAGGTAGGAGTTTTAAAAGGTATCTTGGAACAGCCTGCAAGCCACATCCTTGAAGTTGAAAAGGAGGACGGAAAGGAAGTTCTGATTCCCTTCATAAACCAGTTTGTAAAGGAAGTTGACGTTAAGAACAAGAAGATAGTCGTTTCACTCATTGAAGGAATGGAAGAATGAGGATAGACGTCCTAACCGTTCTTCCCGGCCTTTTTGACTGCTTTTTAAGTGAAGGAATAATAGGGAAGGCCGTTCAGTCTGGGAAGGTTGAGGTAAACGTTGTAAACATTCGGGACTTTGCTCTGGATAAACACAAGGTTGTTGACGACGTCCCTTACGGTGGCGGCCCCGGAATGGTTTTAAAGCCTGAGCCGATATTTCGTGCCTACGAGGAGCTTACGAAGGAGGGAGAAAAGCCTTACGTCATTCTTACAGAGCCTTGGGGGGAAACCTTTAACCAAGATATGGCTTTGGAGTTCTCTAAGAAGGAGCGCCTCCTGATAATATGTGGAAGGTATGAGGGGGTTGATGAGAGGGTAAAGGCCCTTGTTGATAGGGAGGTTTCAATCGGAGATTACGTTCTGACCGGTGGGGAGCTCCCCGCAATGGTAATTATGGATGCCGTTATAAGGCTTTTGCCGGGGGTTCTGGGGAATGAGGAGAGTTTAAAGGCAGACTCCTTTATGGACAGGGGGCTCTTGGGGTATCCCAACTACACCCGTCCGGCAGAGTTTAGGGGGATGAAAGTTCCGGAGGTTCTCCTCTCTGGACACCACAAAAAGATAGAGCTCTGGAGGAAGGAGCAGTCCTTGAGGAAAACCTTAAAGAGGAAACCTGAAGTTATTGAAAGGTTGAAGAAGGAAGGAATGTTAACTAAGGAGGAGCTTAGGATACTTGAGAAAATAGAGAGGGAGATGGAAGGTGGAAAGGAGAGTTGAAATCTACGGAAAAGACGGTTCTCTCATAGCCGGCTGGGAGGTGGATAAGGATGTGTGTGAAAGGTTTAGCTCTTTGAGCGATGGGGAGCTCCTTATGGAGGTCGTTACCCTTTTAATCGTCAACCTAAAGGAAGAAACTGGGATGGACTTCACTCCAAATATGGTACTTAACGAGCTTAGCAGGGTGGTTGTCTGTGGAAGGGAGATAGAGGTTGAAGGCGGGAACCCCGCCCCTTAGATGCCTCAGCCAAAAGCTGTGCAGGCGCTTCCCGTTGTTCCGGAGTCACTTCCTCCAACTGCACAGGCAGATACCTTCTTTGTAACCTTCTCGGAGTTACACTCTGGACACTTTACGCTACCAATCTGTGAATAGGAGAGGACGAACTTTTCAAACTCCTTTCCACACTCGTTACACTTGAATTCATAAATTGGCATTCATGCCTCCCTGTGAAAGTGTTTCATTGGAAAATTTGAATGAAAGAAGGTAAATGTCAAGTAAGTTAAAATAGAAGTTACACTTCTTTCACTTGTGAGGAGAGAGAATGAAAAGCCTTTCAGAACTCAGAGAGGAGATAGACCGTATAGATAGGGAAATCCTTGCCCTTTTAAACAGGAGAGCCCGTCTTGCTCAGGAAGTAGGCGAGATAAAGAAGAAGAAAGGGCTTCCATTTTACGTTCCCGGCAGGGAGGCAAAAATTCTCTCTAAGCTTGAGGAGATTAATCAAGGGCCTCTCCCTCCAGAGAGTATCAGGGCTATTTTCAGGGAGATAATTTCTGCATGTAGAGCTCTTGAAGAGCCCACAAAAGTGGCCTTCCTTGGTCCTCAGGCGACGTTTACCCACCTTGCAGCCCTAAAACACTTTGGAACTTCCTCAGACCTTCGTCCTATGGATTCAATTCAGGAGGTCTTTGACGAGGTAGAGAAGGGAAGGGTAGACTACGGCGTTGTTCCCATTGAGAACTCCATAGAGGGAATAGTTAACTACACGATAGATATGTTCCTTGATACAGACCTGAAGATAAGCGGAGAGATATTCGTGTCGGTTAACCTCCACCTTATGAGTAAGGAGGCAGAGCTCTCCAAGGTAAAAAAGGTTTACTCCCACCGCCACGCAATAGCTCAGGCAAGGAAGTGGCTCTCTGAGAACCTTCCAAAGATTGAGGTGGAGGAGGTTTCAAGCACGGCCAAGGCAGCAGAGCTTGCAAGCAGAGAGCCCGGAACGGCAGCGATAGCCAGCGAGGCAGCGGCGCTTCTTTACGACTTAAACATCTTGGCCAAAAACATTCAGGAGCTCTCCAAGAACTTCACCCGTTTCCTCGTCATAGGTAAGACCGACTCTGAGTTTCCTTCGGGAAGGGACAAGACCTCTGTGATGTTTAGCACCAAGCACGTGGCTGGAGCTCTCTTTAAAGCCCTTCAACCCTTTGCCGTTTATGATGTTAACCTTTCTAAGATTGAGTCACGTCCAACGAAGAAGAAGCCTTGGGAGTACGTCTTTTTCGTTGACATTGAGGGGCACAGGAAAGAAGATAGAGTTGCCAAGGCCCTTGAGGAGCTAAAGGAAACGTGCAGTTTCTTCAAGATACTCGGCTCTTACCCTGCAGGCTTTAAGGAATAAAACCTCTCTTGGAGGGTCTTTTGAGGGAAGCTACAGTAAAGAGAGTTACGAAGGAGACAGAGATAGAAATCTCTATAAACCTTGACGGTAGTGGTAAGTACGAGGTAGAAACGGATATTCCCTTTTTAACCCACATGTTGGAACTCTTTTCTAAGCACGGACTCTTTGACCTGAAAGTAAAAGCTACGGGAGACGTTGACGTTGACCACCACCACTTAATAGAGGACGTGGGAATAGTCCTCGGAGAGGCCGTTAAAAAAGCCCTTGGCGATAAGAGGGGGATTAACCGTTACGGTTTCTTTACCCTACCTATGGATGAAACCCTTGTCTCTGTGGCTATTGACCTTTCCGGAAGGCCTTACTTTGTCTACAAGGGCTTTCCTGAAATGGCTACTTTAATGGGAATAGAGTTTGACCTTTTCAGAGAGTTTTGGAAGTCCTTTGCCTTTTCTCTTTCCTGCAACCTTCACATAAACTGCCACTACGGGCTTAACCTTCACCACATGGCTGAAGGGACCTTTAAGTGCGTTGCAAGAGCTCTGAGGGTAGCTGTTGAAATTGATGAAAGGGCAAAGGGAATACCCTCTACTAAAGGGGTGCTGTGAGAGAAGAGAAAAAGAAAATACTGGAGGAGGTAGAAAATGGAAGTTAGGCGTTCTAAGGAGCTCTTTGAGGAGGCAAAGAAATACATTCCCGGTGGAGTGAACAGTCCCGTAAGGGCTTTTAAGTCCGTTGGGGGAACTCCGAGGTTCATTGCTAAAGCAAAAGGTTCTCACATATGGGACGTTGACGGCAACGAGTACGTTGACTACGTCTGCTCTTGGGGTCCCATGATACTTGGACACGCTCACCCTGCCGTTGTTGAGGCGATAAAGGAGCAGGCTGAAAAGGGAACGAGTTTTGGTGCTCCCACAGAGCTTGAGGTAGAGCTTGCCAAGATGATAGTTGACCTTGTTCCCGGAGTTGAAAAGGTAAGGATGGTCAACTCTGGAACAGAGGCCACAATGTCTGCCATAAGGCTTGCAAGGGGTTACACCAGAAGGAACAAGGTTATCAAGTTTGAAGGTGGTTACCACGGCCATGTTGACGCTCTCCTCGTAAAGGCGGGCTCTGGACTTACAACCTTTGGAGTTCCAACAAGTCCCGGAATTCCTGAGGACTTTGCAAAGCACACGATAACCGTTCCATTTAACGACATAGATGCCCTTAAGAGGGTAATTGACGAAGTTGGTGATGATGTAGCGGCGGTAATAATGGAGCCTGTAATGGCCAACGCCGGTCTCATAATCCCCGAGGATGGTTACCTTGAGAAGGTAAGGGAACTAACTGCAGAGAAGGGAATCGTCCTCATATTTGACGAGGTAATAACCGGCTTTAGACTCTCCTTAGGAGGAGCTCAAGAGTACTTTGGCATAACTCCAGACCTTTCCTGCTTTGGAAAAATCATAGGTGGTGGACTTCCCGTTGGGGCTTTTGGAGGTAAGAAGGAGATAATGGACTACCTTGCACCAGAAGGCCCTGTATATCAGGCTGGAACGCTGTCTGGTAACCCCCTTGCAATGGTGGCCGGTATAGCGACTTTGAGGGAGCTCCAAAAAGAGGGCGTTTACGAGTCACTGAGGAAGAAAATGGAAAAACTTGCTGAAGGCTTAAGAGAGGCAGCAAGGAAGGCAGGCATAGAGGATAAGCTCTGCTTTAAGAGGATAGAGAGCATTTCAATCGTTTACTTTACATCTAAGGACGTTAAGAACTATCAGGATGCTCTAACTTCCAACACAAAAGCTTACGCAGCCTTCTTCCAGAAGATGCTTGAGCAGGGAATTTACCTTGCCCCATCCCAGTTTGAAGTTGCCTTTATGTCAACAGCCCACACCGACGAAGATATTGAGAAGACCATAGAGGCAGCTGAGGTTGCGTTTAGAGAAGTTGCAGATATGCTCTAATGTGTAGTTCTCAATGAGTAAGAGGGAAAAGCGTGGGTAAACTGAAAGAGTACATAGAGAGGACTTCATACATGATGGTGGGGGTGCAGTTTGCCCTCGCCATCATTATTGGACTTGCGATTGGTTACTACCTTGACCGCCAGTTTAACACTTTCCCTTGGCTGACGCTTTTTTGGCTTATCATAGGCTTTTTTGCAGGGCTTAAAAACGTTTACAGGGAGCTTAAAAAGGTAACGAAATGAAGGAGTTTGATAAGTTTTTAAGAACTTTTTTCTCAGTCCAACTTACCTTCTTTTTTGTTTCAGTAGCGTTGGTTTTAATCCTAACAGGAGGAGACGTTTCATTCCTTGCTTCTTTTATTGTAGGTTACTCTATTATGTTTGTTGACTACTTTCTGCTGATAAAGTTTTCAAGGCAGGTTCCTGAGAAGGTTTTCCTCGGCAAAAAGACAGGCTCTCAGTTCTGGAAACGTTTCTTTATAATTGCTCTACTTCTCCTCTTGGTGGCTCAGTTTACTTCCGTGGACTTCTTTGCTATAATCCTCGCCGTCGCGATAGCTACTTCTGGAGTAGCCGTTTCGGCGGTAAAATTCAGGAAGGAGTGGGAAGGATGCAGGAGCACGGAAGCATAATAAAGATAGTGAACATATTCCCTAAGTCTTTTATACCGGGTGATTACCTCCCAGATGCTATTACAATGACATGGCTCTTAATGGCGGTGGTTTTACCCTTTGCCTACTTCTTCGGTAAGAACCTGAAAAAGTTCCCGACCAAGTTTCAGTACGTCTTAGAAGCCCTTACTTCTTTCATAGTTTACACCCTTGAAGATGCGATGGGAAGTTACGGTAGAAAGTTCTTCCCCTTGATAGGTGGTTTGGCGGTTTTCATCCTTCTTGGAAACCTCATGGGGCTTATTCCGGGGCTTGCCCAGCCGACGGCCAATCTCAATACCACTTTGGCCTTAGCTATAATTTCTTTCCTTGTCTATAACTATGAGGGAATTAAGAAACACGGATTTGTTAAGTATATCAAGCATTTTGCCGGCCCTGTTCCTTGGATGGCTCCCATAATGTTTCCTATAGAAGTCGTGTCTCATCTTTCAAGAATACTTTCTCTTTCCTTCCGTTTGTTTGGTAACATGTTCGGTGATGAGATGGTAGTTCTCGTTGCCCTTATGCTCGTTCCTTTCCTTGTGCCCGTTGCAGGAGAGTTTATCGTCTTTGCAAACAGCTTCCTTCAGACCTTTATTTTCTGCATATTAACTGTAGTCTACATTGCAACGGCAATTGAAGAACACGAGGAGCAACATAGTTAACTATAATTTTTAGGAACAGGAGGTTGCTGATGAAGAGAATTTCTCTCAAGAGCGTCCTTTTCACCCTTTTCCTTCTTGCAGTAGGGGCATTCCCAGCTTTTGCTTCTGAGGGTGCAAAGGACCCTAATGCTGTGGCTCTCTTACTTGGACTTTCTGCGATTGGTGCAGGCCTTGCCATTGGTCCCGCAGCAGGTGGAGCAGGTGCTGGACAGGGTCAGGCTGTAAGGGGTGCGTGTGAAGGAATGGCAAGGAATCCTCAAATGGCTGGTAAGCTTACAACTACAATGTTCATCGGTCTTGCTATCATTGAAGCGCTGGCTATCTACGGTCTCGTTATTGCGCTCATTCTCCTCTACGCCAATCCTTTTGCTGGACATCTTCTCGGAAAGTAAGTATAAGCAGTTTGGTCTGCCCCGCCTAAAGGCGGGGCTTTTTATTTTTTCTTAATCCCTGTGCCAGAAAACCCTTACTAACTTCTCACCTTCGTTGTACTTGAAGTCAAACTCTCCCTTAAAGGCGCTGTTTATGGCCTCTCCTAAGTGTCTTGCAAGGTGTTCGTTTGTGGTTGCTATTTCTATTGTCCCGTCTTCTTTTTCCTCTAACCAGAGGATTCTTTGGAGAGGCCTCTGCGCCATTACTTCGTCAACGATGTTCTTTATTCTGTTGAGTATTTCCTCCTTGTGTTTCACAAGGAACTCTCCACTCAGGTAAACTAAACCTCCCGGGTATTTGTCCCTTTTTCTCCTGCATGCAGGACACAGGGTTTCGTTAATTTCTCCGGTCAGTTTCTCTGGAATTTGTTCTGGCCACTGCCACCTTCCGTCCTTAAATATCACTCCACACTCTGGACACTTTGTTGGCTCTGGGTACTTCCTCTTTTCGTAGTAGGGGTTGTCGCTTTCCCAGGTGTACTCTTTCCTTTCTGCGGGAACGTAGCCGGGTTTTGCTCCCATAGTTTTTCCTCCTTTTTTCTTGGTCTCTACTCTTTAATTTAAGTCCTTTCTCAGTAGATTGGAGTTAGGGCTAAAGTCCTTTCAAGGATTTTTACGCAGGCCTGTTGTCTTTTTCTTATTAGTTCTGGAGGGTCACTTAAGGTTAAATCCCTGAATGGGATAGCTTTGGTTGAGATTTTGAACTTTTTGAGGAGCTTTTCTTCCGTTTTAAAGGAAGGGGAGGCTACGGTGGACTTTGACTTTCGCCCGAGGGCTATACCTTCTTTTACTCCAAAACCGGCCATTAGGAGAGCTCTCCTCACAGGTGAGGCTGCAGAGTAGGTTGCAAGTATTCCATCATCCTTGATAATCCTTCTCAGGATAGAAAAGAACTCAAGCGTCCAGAGCTCCGGATTTACTTTTGGGGAGAAAGGGTCGTGAAAAATTGCATCTGCAAACCCATAAAACCTTTCTCCAAACGCTTTGAGAATAGCCCTTCCTTCTCCTATAAAGATTTTCAGTCTAATTCTCTCGTCTACGTAGTTTAGACTTAGAAATCCTTTTTCACACCCCTTGTTTTTTAAAGCTGTTCTTATAATTGGCTTCCAGATTTCATACTCCTTCCAGTTTACTTTAAGGGAGCTCCCTATTACAGAGAGGTTCATCTCAAAGCCGACTACTGAAACCTTAGCTTTTGGGTTGGCCTTAAATACTGTGTCTAAGAAGGCGACGGTGTTGTAACCAAGGCCAAAGCAGACGTCAAAGAGATTAAGCTCTCCCTTTTTTCTTACTTTTTCCTCTACCTTACAGGGGATGCAGAACTTTTCTACTGATTCTCTGAAAGCTCCGGCAGTAACCGAGTGGTAGGCTTCGTTGAACTTCTCAGAAAAGAAGGTAATAGAGCCGTCGGCAGTTTTGAGCTCCTTTAGCATAGAACTTCTTACCTCAGCCTGCGAAGGAGCTCCCCGTAAAAGAGCTCTGAGGTTAGCTTATCTATGTTTGTAAAGTGGATTTCTTTTAAACAGGTTTCTGGGTTATTGTCTATATATTTTAGGACTTCATCTGTGATTACCTTAACGCCAGACTCCTTGGGATATCCGAATATTCCTGTGCTAACTGCCGGCAGGGCGACAGACTTTACCTTTAACTCTTCTGCCACCTCAAGGGCTGAACGGATTGCGCTCCTCAGTTTCTCCTCCTCGTTCCCCTCTCCCCAGACAGGGCCTACCGTGTGAATTACGTACTTTGCTTTTAGGTTTCCTGCAGAGGTGTAAACTGCCTTCCCTACGGGAACGTAGCCTATTTTGTCGCTCTCTTCCTGTATAACCGTTCCTCCCTTCCTTACAATTGCACCTGCAACTCCCCCGCCGTGTTTTAGAGAGCTGTTTGCAGCGTTTACTATGGCCTCTGTGTCCTCGTCCGTTATATCGCCGTGGATTACCTTTATGGTTACCCCCTTGTAGCTCCTTTCAAGGAGAACTTCCATGCTCCTATCACCTCTATTAGGGTTTGCAAGGGACTATCCCAAGTCTCCCCATATGTACTGGACGAGGCTCATACCAGCTATCGCTGCTGTCTCTGCCCTTAAGATTCGTTTTCCAAGGTATATGGGTTTAAAGCCTTTCTCTTTAAGGATTTCAATTTCCGTTTTGTCTAAACCTCCTTCTGGACCGACTAAGAAAGAGACGGAGCTAGCGTTGTAGGACTCGTAATCTTTAAAAGACTTTCCACCTTTTTCCCAGAGAACGAAGGAGAGCTCCGTGTTGTTCTCAATCTCCGGAAGCCTTACAGGTTCGTGAATTACGGGAAGGATGTTCCTACCGCACTGTTTTGCTGCGTTTATAACTATCTCGTTCCAGCGTCTTAACTTTCCTTCCCAGTTCTTTATGTTGTGGGCGTTTGATGAGCGTTGACAGATTACGGGAACGATTTCGGTAACTCCGAGCTCCGTTGACTTCTGGATTGCCAGCTCAAACTTCTGGAGCTTGTTTGTTATACCCATGTAGAGAATGGACTTTAAGGGGCTGTCCCTGTTTATGTTTATCTCTTCAAGGACTTTGAGCTTCACAGACGTTGGTGAAGCTGCAGTAATTTCGGCCAAGTACTCCTTTCCTTCCCCGTCAAAGATGATTATCTCGTCCCCTTTTTTAAGCCTTAAGACTTTTAAGGCGTGGCGGGCCTCCTGTCCTCTCAGGAAGGCCTCGCCGTTTTTTACCTTGTCAACCTTAAAGCGCCTCATTACTTACACTCCGGTAGTTTCCTTTTTCTTCCTTGGTTTTTTCTCCCTTACGGAGATTCTACCCTTTGGAGTAACGTCAAAGACGACCTCTCCACCCTCTGTAAACCTTCCCATGAGAATCTCGTCTGTGAGCCTGTCCTCAATGAGGGTCTGGAGAGCTCTGCGGATAGTCCTTGCACCGTACTCTTTCTTAAACTCCTTGTCAACGACGTACTCAATGAACCTGTTTGTAACGTGAACTTTAAGGTTGCGCTCCTTGAGCTCCTCGTTGAGCTTTTCAACCTGCTTGCGGACGATTTCCTTAACGTCCTCACGGGTAAGTGGGTGGAAGACGATTATTCCGTCAAGCCTGTTTAAGAACTCAGGCTTAAAGTGTTTCTTGACCTCCTCAAGGACAAAGGACTTCATCCTCTCAAATGAGCGTTCTTCCTCTTTTCCGTCTGCCACTTCAAATCCTAAACCTTTCTGTGAGGAAATGAGGTGCTTAGCTCCAAGGTTTGACGTCATAATCAGTATGGTGTTTGTGAATGAGACTGTTCTTCCAAGTCCGTCTGTGAGCCTTCCGTCCTCCATTATTTGAAGGAGGATGTTAAGGACGTCCGGGTGAGCCTTCTCAATCTCGTCAAGGAGGATAACCGTGTAAGGTTTACGCCTTACAGCCTCTGTAAGCTGACCACCTTCTTCGTAGCCGACGTATCCGGGAGGAGCACCGATTAGCCTTGAAACTGTGTGCTTCTCCATGTACTCAGACATGTCAAGCCTTATCATTGCCTTCTCGTCGCCAAAGAGAACCTCTGCGAGGGCTTTGGCAAGCTCAGTCTTACCAACGCCAGTTGGACCTAAGAAGAGGAAGCAGCCTATAGGCCTGTTGGTGTTGCTCCTGATTCCAAGCCTTGAACGCTTAATGGCCTTAGCGACGGCCTTTACGGCCTCTTCCTGACCTACGATTCTCTTGTGGAGCTCGCTTTCAAGTTTCAGGAGCTTCTCTGCCTCTTTCTCCTGTAACTGCTGGACAGGGATACCAGTCCAGAGGGCGACTATCTCCTCAACTTTGGCCTCATCTATGACTATCTTCTCTTCCTTCTGCTTGAGCTTCTGCTCTCTCTTGAGCTCTTCAAGTTCTGCTAAGAGGGAGAGCTCCTGCTGTTTGTAGTAGTGGGCCTTCTCGTACTCTGCCATTGCGAGGGCTTCTTCCTTGAGGGAACGAACCTTCTCAATCTCTTTCTCTAAGCTCTCTATCCGTGAGTCTTTCTTGCTTGCCTGAAGCTGAGCTTTTGCTCCTGCCTCATCAATGATGTCAATGGCCTTGTCGGGGAGTTTCCTGTCGTTTATGTAGCGAACGGCCAGCTTTACGGCTCTCTCAATAGCTCCGTCTGTTATCTTGACGTTGTGGAACTCCTCAAACTTTGGCCTTAAACCTTTGAGTATCTCAATTGTGTCCTCTACAGAAGGCTCTTCTACGAGAACGGGCTGGAATCGGCGTTCAAGAGCTCCGTCCTTCTCTATGTACTTCCTGTACTCGTCAATGGTTGTTGCACCGATGACCTGAATTTCACCGCGGGAAAGAGAAGGCTTGAGTATGTTAGAAGCGTCCATAGAACCTTCGGCAGCTCCAGCACCCACAAGGGTGTGGATTTCGTCAATAAAGAGGATTACGTCCTTGTTGTTCTCAAGCTCCCTGACGATAGCCTTTAGTCTTTCCTCAAACTGACCCCTGTACTTTGTGCCGGCAATGAGGGAGGCCATGTCAAGGGAGACGATTCTCTTGTTCTTGAGCTTTTCAGGCACTTCACCCTTTGCAATCCTTAGGGCAAGTCCCTCTACTATGGCAGTCTTTCCAACTCCGGGGTCTCCTATGAGAACAGGGTTGTTCTTGCGCCTCCTTGCAAGGATGTGGGTTACCCTTTCAATTTCCCTGTCCCTTCCAATCACCGGGTCAAGCTTTCCTTCTTCGGCAAGCTTAGTTAAGTCCCTTCCGAACTTATCAAGGTTTGGAGTGGAAGAGCGCCTTGTAGCTTTTTTCTCTCTGGCGATTCCTTTAAGGAGGTTAGAGACCTCTCTTCTTAAGGTGTAGTGGTCAAGTCCGTAGCTCCTTAAAATCCTACCTGCAAGTCCAAGCCTTTCCTTTGCAAGGGCGATGAAAAGGTGTTCGGGGCCTACGTAGGCGTGTCCTAAGATTTTTGACTCTTCAAGGGCATGCTCAAGGACTCTCCTTGCTTCTGTTGAGAAGGTGATTGTGTTTACGTCAACGTCAAAGGAGACCGGCTGAACCTGAGATATGATAATCTCCTGAATTCTTGCCTTTGATATGTTGTACTTGGCAAGAATCTGATTCGTTATCTCATCCTCCTTTAGGAGTGTAAGGAGGATGTGTTCAGTTCCGAGCTTTTCGCACCTTAAGGCAACGGCCTGCTCCTTGGCTTTGATGATGATTTGCCTTGCTTTCGTGGTGAACCTTTCAAACATATACGCTCCTTTGATAGGGTTTAAGCTATTAAGACGCCATCCTTTATAAAGTATACGTTATCGGCAAACTTTTCCAGCTCCCTGTTGTGGGTGGCTATGAGGAAGGTAGTCCCGAACTTCCGGTTCAGCTCTTTCATGAGGGTGAGGACGGACTTGGCAGTTTCGGTGTCAAGGTTGCCGGTTGGCTCATCGGCAAGGACAATCTCAGGGTCGTTAGCGAGGGCCCGTGCAATAGCTACTCTCTGTTTTTCTCCACCAGAAATCTCAAATGGTCTGTGAGATAATCTATGTCCAAGTCCTATAGTCTGCAACAGGTACTCTGCCCTTTCCTTGGCCTTTCTTTTGGGAGCTCCGGCTAAGAGCATTGGAATCATCACGTTCTCAACCAGAGACAGTTCATTTATAAGGTAGTGAAACTGGAATACGAATCCAACTTTTTTGTTCCTAAAAAAGGCTAACTCCTTTTCCGGTAGTGAGAAGAGGTCTAAGTCCTTGTAGAAAACCTTTCCACCGGTTGGTCTGTCAAGAGTTCCAAGTATGTGAAGGAGGGTTGACTTCCCTGAGCCTGAAGCTCCCATGAGGAGAGAAAACTCTCCCCTTTTAAGTGATAGGTTAATCCCCTTAAGGGCTTCTACTCTATCGTTTTCTGTTTCGTATACTTTCCTGAGGTTAACGGCTTTAAGGACGATTTCTGACATCTTGGCCTCCTTGAGGAGAGAATTTAAGTTCGGGAGAAGGTATGGAAAAGAGAATCCACAAACTAACTTTCTATCACCCCAAGCTGGAGAGAATTTGGGACTGTTTTAACAGGGCCTATTTGGTGGGAGGGTTTGTAAGGGACAGGATACTTGGTGTCAGGAAGGACTTTACAGATATAGATATTGTTACCTTTGACAGGTTAGAGGAGGTTGAAAGGTGCGTTACTAAAACCCTTGGTAAGAAACCCTTTTCCTTTGAAAAGGAAAAGAGGGTTGTTTGTTACGTTGGAGAGGATTATCGCTTTGACATAACGAGCGTTGAAGGCAAAAGTATTGAGGAAGACCTATCAAAGAGGGACTTTACGATAAACGCCATTGCCGTTGATATTTCGGAGCTCTTCTTGCCATTTAACGACGACGCCATTTTAATAGACCCCTTTGGTGGACTTGAGGATTTACAGAAGGGAATCATCAGGCCGGTTACGGGGGGAGCTCTTAGAGAAGACCCTGTAAGGGTAGTAAGGGGCGTTAGGTTCAAGCTTCAGCTTGACTTTTCATACCACGACTCCTTTATCAGCTACGCTCAGGAAGTAGCTCATAAACTCTCTGAAGTGCCTGTTGAGAGGGTAAAGGAGGAGCTCCTAAAAATTCTTAAAACGGACAGGTTCTATGAAGCCCTTAATGACTTTGACTCTTTGGGAGCTCTTATTCCAATTTTTAGGGAGCTTGAGGAGCTAAAAACAGTTCCCCCTTCGGGACTTCACCAGTACAACCTTAAAGAACATACCTTTTTAACCGTTAAGTTTCTTGAAACCTACTGTCTGCCAAAGAGGGAGGAGATACTCGGGAAATATGCGGAAAAGATAGGTAGTGAGGAGTTTTTCTCCCGTTTTACAGATGCCGACTGTTTAAAGTTTGTTGCCCTCTATCACGACGTTGCAAAACCTCTGACTATGGAGGAAAAGGACGGAAAACTCACCTTTTACGGCCACGATAAGGTTGGGGCAGAAATTACGGCAGACGCTTTTTTAAGGCTTGGACTTGGGAGGAAGGCCAGCAGGATGGGAGCTCTCATCGTTCGCAACCACCTTCGTCCCTTCTTCCTCTACGAGCTCTATAAAGAGGGTAGGTTAACGGAGAGGGCTATTTACAGGTTCTTCCGCGATACTAAAAGGTATGCATTCCATACTCTTCTTCACTCTGTTGCCGACTGGATGGCTACTTCTTGTGAAATGTCTGAGAAAGTAGGAGAGTTTGTTTCATTTATTCACGAGCTTCTTTCTTTTTATGAAGAGAGAATGGAGAACCTTAAACCTTTACTTTCCGGTAAAGAGATAATGGATATAAAGGGTTTTGACAGGCCAAACGAATGTATCGGCAGGATAAAGGAAAAAATGCTGGAGCTCCAAGCGGTTGGTGTAATTAAGACTAAGGAAGATGCTGAAAAGTTTGTGGTTTCTTTCTGTTGTCTTGAAAAGGTGTAAAGAAGGAGCAAGCAGAATAAGGAGGTTTCAATATGAAGGTAAGGGATTTAGTAGAAAAAGCGGAAGAAATAAAAAAAAATGATAGCGAAAAGATATGACGGATATTGTGATATACCTATAGATGTCTTTTATGAGAAAAGTCGGAGAGCCCTGCTCCTCTTAGGTACGATTGAGGATTCTAATGTTCCTAAGGAACTGAAAATAGAAGCAAGAAAGAATTTTGTGATTAATTGTGTTACCGCTCTGGAGGTCTTTTTAAAAGACATGATAGTAATTTTGTTGTATAGCAATGAAGAATGGTTTTATGAAAAGGTAAAGAAGTTACAAAAACTGAGAGATATAAAACTTAATCTTTTAGATGCTTGTAAGATGTTTAACAAACGTAAGGTTTCTTTGGGGGAACTTATTGTTGCTACTTATTCGTTTCAAAATATAGCTCATATAGAAGAAGTTTTTTCTGCTTTAACTGGAGAAAAGTTTTTAGATAAAGTGGGGAAAGTCAAAGTTGAAGATGAGGAAGGAAAAAGCTTTGTTTTGAATGAAAAGTGTCCTGATTGGAGGAAGAAGCTAGAAGAGCTTTTGAACCTTAGACATAGGTTTGTTCATCAGGTTAGTTTTAAGGAAAGGCTAGGATTAAAAAGGCTAAAGAACTTGTTTGAATGCTTAGTTAGTTTTGTGGAGGCTACGGAACAGTACCTTTTAGAGTTTATTTCTTGCGAAAACGGGGGAGTGAAGTAAATGAGCTAAGTTAAACGGCGAGTCTAAGACCTAAACTCTTTGCGAAGTTATAGACCTCCTCAAACTCCTCTTTGGTTATCCTGCGGCAGAGCTCCTCGTAATCACAGGCCTTGTAGTAGGGAAAGTACTGATCCATCACGTTTACGTAGGTTTCTCTTCCAAGGTTTTCTGTTATCCAGCTTAAAATCTCCTTGCTGTCCTCCGTCCAGCCGGGCATAACAAGGTGGCGAACCATTAGGCCTTTAACAGCTATCCCGAACTCGTTAATTTCAAGGTGGCCTACCTGTCTGTGCATCTCAGTTACGGCTTCTTTTACGACTTCTGGGTAGTCGGGAGCTTTAAGGTATTTGGTGGCAAACTCTCTACTGAAGGTTTTTACGTCGGGCATGTAGATGTCAACGAGTCCTTCAAGTTCTTTTAAGACTTCTACGCTCTCGTAACCTCCACAGTTGTAAACTATTGGAAGCTTTAGTCCTCTCCTCTTTGCTTCCTCTACGGCCTCAAAAATTTGGGGGACTTGGTGAGTTGGAGTAACGAGGTTAATGTTGTGACAGCC
Organism: Phorcysia thermohydrogeniphila; assembly: GCF_004339575.1. Taxonomy (NCBI): domain Bacteria; kingdom Pseudomonadati; phylum Aquificota; class Aquificia; order Desulfurobacteriales; family Desulfurobacteriaceae; genus Phorcysia; species Phorcysia thermohydrogeniphila. Next base: position 118,059 of record NZ_SMFV01000004.1, on the reverse strand, counting down.
CCTTTCCTGAAGGTAGAGCATTATTTCGGCAAGCTGGGATACGGTAATGTACTCTCCTTTAAGCTCGTGGGAGATGTCGTAGTTCTGGCAGAAGACGCACCCCAAGTTGCACCCTGTAAAGAATATCGTTCCACTTCCGCCGTAACCTACAAGGACGGGCTCTTCTCCAAAGTGAGGGCCAAAGGAAGAGACCATAGGCTTATCTGTAACCCCACAGAAGCCCGTTTCTCCCCTGTCTCTCAGGACTTTACAGTTTCGTGGACAGAGTTTACAGGGTGAAAGGAAACTTTTTAGTTTTTCCATCAGATTAAACCCTCTGAACGTGTTTTAAAAACATAGTAGCATAACTCCCCTTAGGGAGGAAAAAGAAAAGGTAACTGCCTATCTCCTTTAGTTCCTTTACTTTCACGTAAGTCATTCTGTAATCGCCCTTTATCCTGAGCTTCCTTAGGAGCTCCAAAAACTCCTCAAACTCAAAACCCTCTTCTTTAAGTACTTCCCTGTAGTAGCTTTCTGAGTCAAGGAGTTTTTTCTTGTAGCCAAGAATCGTCCAGAACTTAGGTAATGTGGTGTAGTTAAAACCTTTCTCTGGAATGAAGAAGAGCTCTTCCTTCTCGCAGATGAAGTGTCCCTTTGTTCTTTCCATTAAGAATTTTTCAAGGCTTTTGTTCCAAAGGTAGGAAAGGTACGCGTCAATGTAGAAGTTTTCGCTCCACTTTAACTTCCTTTTTGGTTTTTCAAAGAGTTTCTTAAGGAGTTCCTTCCCCCTTTGGCTGTTGTTCTTTACTCTCTGGACGTCGTAGTAGTTTATAAACCAGTCCCTTTCTTCCCTTTCAAAGTTTCTCAGGTTTACGGCAAACCTGTTCCCTTTGAGCTGTCCGATTTTTAGCTTCCTCTGGGTTCTTCCTATGAACTTCAGTATGTACCAAGATTCATCGTCAACTTTGCCCTTTTCAAGCTCTCCCAAGAACCTGTCAAAGGAAACGAACTGAGAGGTGAGGGCAAGCTTGTCCTTCATTCCAGCGTAGGAAAAGCCGAGAGCTCTCGCAAGTTCCTTCGTTGTAAGGTTTCTCTTTACAAGGATGTAAAGGTAGTGCTCGCCTTTTGGGATTAAGGGGTACTCTGCAACCTCTTTTACGATGAAGTCTTCGGGTGTTTCCCTCTTCCAGCTAAACTCCACGGTAACCATCTATTAACTCCGCTATGTAGAATGAGCCAGTTATTACTGTATCTTTCTTAAAGTCTTCTGGGTAGATTTTCTCTAATACCTTTGCCTTTATTCCGAGTTTTTGGGAAGCTGTAAGGAGCTCCCTTAGGGGAGTGCCCCTTTCGTTTTTAATCTCAATCAGGTAGAGCTCTCCACCAGAAGTTCTTAGGTAGTCTGCAACTACCCTTAGGTTTTCTTCTACATTTTTGTCTTTAAGGCTTGAAAAGACAACGTCTGCCCTGATGCCGAGAGTATTTAAGGTTTTAAAGAGCTCTGTAAGGGCGTTCACGTTGTGGGCGACGTCAAAGATAATGAGGGGAGAATTTCTTATAACTTCAAGCCTTCCGGGGAGACGAACGTTTACAGTTTCGGGTAGGAGGAATTCTTTTTTAAAGTTCCTTTCAATAAAGAGTTTAGTGGCAGTTAGAGCGGTAGCGCAGTTAACGGCCTGATGTTTTCCGATTAGGGAAGTTCTTATAACCTTTCCATTGTAGAGAAACTGAGTGCCAGATGGAGAGACCTTTATTTCTTCTGCCTTAAAGTCTATTCCGTAGGCAAAAAGTTCCTTTGTTCTCTCCTCTGCAAGCTCTCTAACTACGGGAGGGTTATCAGATATAACAGCTGGAATTCCCCCCTTTATAACGGCAACCTTTTCCCTTGCTATCTCTGCGAGCGTGTTTCCTAAGTAGTCCGTATGGTCAAGGCCTACCCGTGTTATAACGGCAAGCTCGTGGAAAAGGGCGTTGGTAGCGTCAAGTCTTCCTCCAAGTCCTACTTCAAAGACTGCTGCGTCTACTTTTGCATCGTGAAAGACCTTAAGGGAGAGGAGAAAGGAGGCCTCAAAGTACGTTAGTTGATATTCTTCAACGAGCGGGATAATTTCCTTAAAAGAGCTATCAAGGGTTTCTGTATCAACTTCCTTCATGTCAACTTTTATTCGTTCGTTAAACCTTAAAAGGTGGGGGGAGGTGAAAAGGCCTACTTTTAAACCATTTTGCCTGAGAATTTCAGCTATCATGTGGGACGTTGAACCTTTCCCGTTAGTTCCGGCAACGATTATGGAGGGGAAAATTTTAAAATTGCTCTCCTTTACTGCTTTCTCTATCCTTTCAAGTCCCGGTTTCCAGTTGAATTCCTTGCTCTTGTAGAACTCTTCAAATAACGTCATTTTTCCCTCTTGGTAAAATTCAGGAGTCACTAACGTCAAGGGGAAAATTTATGAGAAAGCTCTTAGAATTCATAGCTACTGGGTTTTATAGTGGCAAACTGCCAAAAATGCCGGGCACTTGGGGTTCAATACTTGCTGCTGTACTCCTTTTCTTCTTCTGGCCTGAAAGTTTATGGTTTCAGCTCGGCGTTATAGCTGTAACGTTTGTTTTGAGCGTGGTATCAGCGGACTTCCTTTCAAAGGAGTTAGGAAGTAAGGACCCTGACTGTGTGGTTATTGACGAGATACTGGGAATGGAACTTGCCCTTTTAGGACTTTCTGCTCAAGGAAATTTAAAGCTTGTTTTCTTAGGCCTGCTTTTATTTAGGATTATTGATATAATGAAACCCCCGCCTATTCCATGGTTTGAAAGATTCCCCGGCGGCTGGGGAATAACAATTGATGATGCCTTAGCAGGCGTCATAACAAACATGATTCTCAGAATGCTTGGAGGTTTGCTTTAATGTTTAAAAAGGTTTTAATAGCCAACAGGGGTGAGGTTGCAACGAGGGTAATAAGGGCGTGTAAAGAGCTTGGAATCAAAACCGTTGCCATATACTCAGAGGCAGACGTTAACTCACTCCACGTTAAGAAGGCCGACGAGGCCTACCTGATTCACGGTGACCCTATAAAGGCCTACCTCAACTACTTCAGGATAGTTGATATAGCAAAGAGGGCCGGCGCTGACGCCATTCACCCCGGTTACGGTTTCCTGTCAGAAAGGGCAGATTTTGCCGAGTACGCAAGGAAGCAAGGAATAGAGTTCATCGGACCTTCTGCTGAGCACCTAAGAGTTTTCGGCTCGAAAATTGAGGCTAAAAAGCTTATGAGGGAGCTTGGCGTTCCTGTAGCCGAGGGAAGCGAAGAGCCTATAGAGAGCCTTAAGGAGGCTAAGAAAATAGCCGAGAAGATAGGCTACCCTGTAATGATAAAGGCTGCCCACGGTGGTGGAGGAAGGGGACTGAGGGTTGCAAGGAGTGAAAAGGAGCTTGAGACCCTGTTTAACATCGCTGTAAAGGAAGCTGAGGCAGCTTTCGGTAAGGGAGAAGTTTTTATAGAAAAGTACATTGAGAATCCCCGTCACATAGAAATTCAGATACTTGCAGATAAGCACGGAAACGTTGTTCACTTAGGAGAGAGGGACTGTTCACTCCAGAGGAGGCACCAGAAAGTTCTGGAGATTGCACCTTCTCCCGTTTTAACGCGCAGGCAGAGGGAAAAACTCGGTAGAATCTGCGTTGAGGCAGCAAAGGCGATAGGTTACTACGGAGCCGGAACTTGGGAATTCTTAATGGATAAGTACGGCAACTTCTACTTTATGGAAGTAAACCCAAGGCTTCAGGTTGAGCACACTATTACGGAGGAAATTACCGGCATAGACATTGTTCAGGAGCAAATAAGGATAGCAGCGGGTATGGGGCTTTCCTTCTCCCAGAGGAGCGTTCAGATACACGGCTTTGCCATGCAGTTCAGGATAAACGCAGAGGACCCAACTAAGGACTTTGCTCCAGTTCCCGGAACGATAACTGCCTACTACTCTCCGGGAGGTATTGGCGTAAGGATTGACGGCGTCGTCTATAAAGGTTACACGATTCCTCCATACTACGACTCCATGGTTGCAAAGCTCATTGTTTGGGGAAGGAGCTGGGACGAGGTTATAAGGCGTTCAAGGAGAGCTCTCGGCGAGTTCTTAATCCGAGGCGTTCCAACAACGATTCCCTTCTTCAAGAAAATCCTTAACGACCCCGAGTTCGTAAAGGGACAGTTTGACACTTCCTTCATAGACAGGAAGATAAAGGACTTTACTTTCATCAAAGAGCCAGACCCAGAGGTAATAGCCCTTGCCCTTTCTGCGGCGATAGCCGCCCACCACGGGCTTTAAAAAATAAAGGGAGGAAAGATAGATGGGCAGGAAGATACAGTTTACGGACGTAACACTAAGGGATGCCCACCAGTCCCTCTTTGCTACGAGGATGAGAACAAAGGACATGGTTGATATAGCTCCAGTTATTGACAAGGCAGGTTTCTGGTCCGTTGAGTGCTGGGGAGGTGCAACCTTTGACGTCTGCCTAAGGTTCTTAAAGGAAGACCCTTGGGAAAGGTTAAGAACTTTAAGGAAGCTCATGCCAAACTCCCGCCTTCAGATGCTCCTTAGGGGACAGAACTTAGTAGGTTACAGGCACTACCCAGACGACGTCGTTAAGGCCTTTGTCAGGAAGGCAGCAGAGAACGGAATAGACGTTTTCAGGGTGTTTGACGCTCTCAACGACCTGAGGAACGTTGAGGTTGCAGTAGAAACTGCAAAGGAGATGGGAAAGATTGTAGAGGGAGCTCTCTCCTACACAATAAGTCCCGTTCACACAGAGGACCTCTACATAGAGCTTGCCCTTGAGTTTAAGGAGATGGGAGCTGACATCATAGCCATTAAGGACATGGCTGGACTCCTCTCCCCAGAAAGGGCATACTCTCTCGTCAAGGCGATTAAAGAGGAAGTTGGACTTCCCGTTCACATCCATACCCACTGCACAAGTGGTCTTGCAGAGATGGCTCAGCTAAAGGCTGCTGAAGCTGGAGCTGACATATTTGACGTTGCCATTTCTCCAATGGCTTCTGATACTTCTCACCCTGCCGTTGAGACGATGCTCTATGCTTTTGCTGAGTTTGGATTTGAGGCGAACCTTGACAGGAAGGCTTTAAGGAAGATGGCACAGCACTTTAAGGAGGTTAGGAAGAAGTACAAGAAGTTTGACATAGACTTTAAAGGTGTTGACGCTGCAGTCCTTGAGCACCAGATACCGGGAGGAATGATTTCTAACCTCATAAACCAGCTAAAGGAGCAGGGAGCTCTTGACAAGCTGGAGGAAGTCCTTGAGGAAGTTCCAAGAGTTAGGGAAGACCTCGGATATCCTCCCCTCGTTACTCCAACGAGCCAGATAGTTGGAACTCAGGCCGTCCTCAACGTCTTGGCCGGTGAGCGCTACAAGATGATTACTCAGGAGACGAAGAACTACGTTAAGGGACTCTACGGAAGACCGCCAGCTCCAATTAAGGAGGAGATTATCAAGAAGGTTCTCGGAGACGAAGAGCCAATCACCTGCCGTCCTGCAGACCTCTTAGAGCCTGAGCTTGACAAGCGCAGGGAAGAGATAAAGGATCTTGCAAGGAGCGAGGAGGACGTTCTCTCTTACTGTCTCTTCCCCAAAGTTGCGAGGGAGTTCTTTGAGTGGAGGGAGAAGGTAGAGAAAGGAGAGATTCCTCCACTTACAGACGAGGAGTTCTTTGGAGTTGAAGAGGAAGAAAAGAGATGCCCTCAACCCCTTGCTCCTACAGAGTTCATTATCAACGTTCACGGTGAGAGCTACCACGTTAAAGTTGCAGGTGTTGGACATAAGAAGGACGGAAAGAAACCTTACTTCATTAAGATTGACGGAAGACTTGAGGAAGTAGTTGTTGAGCCTCTCGTTGAAGTCGTTCCAACCGGCGAAGAGGTTGAGATTAAGGGAGAGCTCACAAGCTCTTCCAAGCGTCCGAGGGCAACAAAAGAGGGAGACGTTACCTCTCCAATGCCTGCTAAGGTAGTTGAGATAAAGGTTAAAGAGGGAGACAAGGTAAACGAAGGGGACGTTGTTGCGATAGTTGAAGCGATGAAGATGCAGAACGAGCTTCACGCGCCAATTAGCGGAACGGTTAAGGCCATTTACGTTAAAGTAGGGGACAACGTTAACCCGGATGAAGCCATAATGACGATTGAGTAGTTGAAAATTATTTTTTTACTCCTATATTTGGTATGCGTCGGGGCGTGGCGTAGCCTGGTAGCGCGCTGGCATGGGGGGCCAGAGGTCGCCCGTTCAAATCGGGTCGCCCCGACCATTTATTTTTTTGTGAGGCCTTGTATGAGGACTTTGGAAGAAATCAAAAAGGCCGTTGAAGAGCTCCCACCCGAAGAATTTGCAGAACTAAAAAACTGGATTACGGAGCTCTACTGGAAGAGGTGGGATAGGGAAATAGAAAAGGACTCTCAGGAAGGAGTCCTTGACTTTCTGATTGAAGAAGCTCTAAGAGAAAAGAAGGACGGAAGTTTGAGGGACATATTCTGATTATGAAGCATGTGGCCACCGCAAGGTTTTGGAAGTGTTTTGAAAAACTTCCTGAACATGTAAAAGAAAAAGCCAGAAAACAGTTTGCTTTACTAAAGCAAGAGCCACGGCACCCGTCTTTACATTTTAAAAAAGTAGGAAAGTTTTAGTCGATGAGGATAGATGATTCTTACAGAGTTCTTGCGGTGAAAGACGGTGATACCTTCATCTGAGTTTGGATAGGTAATCACGACGATTACGGGGAGATGATAAGGGAAAGAGCTTGACAGAGGGATTTATTAGGAATAAGTTAATTTTGAGGAACATTGTCGGGGAGGAGTCCTTTAGCAGAAGAAAGAATCTGTTTCCAAGCATTACGGTAAGCACCAAGGGTAGTATCATGGTGCATTTGCTAATCTTAATTATAAGTGTTGTAATACTCTCAATTCCTATCAGTACAAAAGCATCTATTATTTATAAGGAGTGCTCAACTCCCTATACAAGCAACGGATGGGGAGCTAAAATATTAGAAGATGAGATATACATAACTCCAAATACCATTCATATAAAAATTCAAAACACCACAACAAATCCTACTTATGGAGGAGACGCTACATTTAACATATTTTATCAATGCAGCGATGAATCATTCTGGAAGGATGAGTGTGACTTTGGGAAACAAAAAAAGATATCTCTTACAAAAAACGAAGAAAAAGAAATAGAACTCAAGGAGGATTTTATTAACAAAGAAAACGATACAGGTTCTTGCCAAATCATTATATGTACACTTGATAACCAAGCAGTTCTGCATAATTGTTATTTTGAATACTCTAATCACCCACCTTCCATTCAAATTAAAACTGCTCCATCTAAAGGCTATACAAATGAACCAGTTATTTTCTCTTTTATCGTTTCAGACAAAGACGAAAACCTTTCAGAAGTTGCCATTGACTGCAACGGAGACGGAACAGCTGATAATCGCAAGACCTTCCGTGCTAATACAGGTCACGCAGAAGTCTTTCTGACCTGTAACTATGATTCAGATGGTACATACCTCTGGACGGCTACGGCTTATGATACCTTTGGAAAGCCTTCCGACACAGTGAATGGATTCATCTCTATCAGAACAAAAGCATTCCAATCTACAATAGAAAGCAGCATCTGTTTAGATCAAAATTGTAAAGAAAAAGCTACATGCTTGATAGATTGGAGAGCGTATTATTTAAGATACACTATAAAAACTGATAAAGCTATAGATGGGAAGGTTTGCATTTTTGCAAAAATAGATGATGTAGGAAAAGTAGAAACTATAACTTTGCACGAAGAGGAAACCAGTGGGTACATTTCCTTTATTTATAACAAAGAAGACCAGAAAGATTATGGAGTCATTCGTACTTACCTATACGATGAAAATTGTCAGGAAGGGAAACTCCTTGCTGTAGCTGGCGACCATAATTTGCCGGCTCTAGAGAATAGAGAACTCGAAATAGAAAAGTTAGAGTTAGACGACGAAGAAATATATCTCGGAGATTCCATAAAACTATATGCAAAAGTGAAAGGACGGCAGGAGAATGAGTATGCAGAGCTTAAATACAGTTGTTTCATAATTATAGATGGCGAGGAGACGTATGAATTATCAACTGACAAATGTGAAAAGTTGCTTCAAGGGAAGAAAATAGAGCTTAATCCTAATGATTTAGGGATAAATAAAAGTGGAAGCTATACACTTACACTATTTATAAAAGGAAATTTTAAAGGCCTTAATTATGAGAAATTAGACTCTTGGTGCAAGAACGTATTGGGTGCAAGAAAAAGCATAGATATTACTGTTAAAAACCCCCCTAATGCGAAACTAAAAACGGACAAAGAAGTGTATGACTTTGGAAATGTATCAATAAATAGCTTCAGTGACCTTACTATAGAAATCACTAACACTGGGGAAATTTCTGCTTCTATAAAAGCTATTAAGATAGAAAATAATACGGAAAACGCTTTCTCTATCACTGAGAATGGATGTAAGAATAAAACTCTTGTAAGTGGCGAGTCTTGCCAACTAAAAATTCGCTTTTCTCCGCTTGAAACCGTCCAATACAACAGCATCCTAGTAGTTGAATACAAAGACAAATATAACGGCCATAAAGATCTAAGAGTGCCCATTGAAGGTACGGGAAAAGGTATTGCTTCTATTCAGGTCATTCCACATGAGCTTACGTTTGAAGATACTGAAGTTAACTCCTTCTCGGAGAAGAAACTAACCATTGAAAACAATGGTAACGTAGGCATCGTAATAAAAAACACTAAAAACGAAAATCTTGCTTTTTATATCTACGAAAATCACTGTATAAATAAAATTCTGGATCCATCAGGTAAGTGTACTTTGGTTGTAAGATTTGAACCGACCACTGAAAAGGAATATAGGGATTATATAAAAATTGAATACTATCCTATTGATGATACCGAGAACATTATCTCCGCTGAAATACCAGTTACAGGAATTGGTTACTACCCTGTTGAAAATTCAAACCACCCTCCCTTTCTTACAACAAAAATTTCTCCATCCGAAGGTTATAAAGGCAAACCTGTAACATTCACTTTTGTCGTTTCCGATGAGGATAACAATCTCTCTAAATTGATTCTTGATTGTGACGGAGACGGAACACCTGATAGTCATAAAACCTTTTACATTAATACAGGCTATGCAGAAGTTTCACTAACTTGCAACTATAACTCAGCCGGTACATATACATGGACAGCTACGGCTTATGATACCTTTGAAAAACCTTCCAACACAGTTATGGGAACAATCTCTATCAAAGACTCAAACTATCCACCAGCAGTAAGTTTTGAAATTACATTGGAAGATGGACTATTACTTTCTAAACTTGAACAAGAGTCTCTTCCAGTTGTGGTTTATCCCTACGAAGTCCGTAATAACTATTTGCTGAAACTAAGAATAGGCAATAAATTTTGTAAGAGTACAGATGTAAAAATTTACAAAATTTGGGAATCTGACGAGTATTGTGACGATATCCTAACTGGAAACGACTTAGCTCAGCCTGAATATTACTACAAAGATGAAACTAAGAGTTTTACAATAAGAAAGGATGGATGTGAAATTACAATCAGCCTTACTAAAACTCTGCCTGCCGGGACGTATTCTATTTTAGTAGAAAATTCTGAAGAAGAGCTGGAGGTCTTTAGATTCAGCTTCTATCTGTCACCTGAGGAAAAGCTTGAGAATTTTATAAGTAGTCTAAGTAGTTTCTCTTTCAAAGATTTACTCGTGTCGGCAGCAGATCCATTTGTGTTCACTGATATCCACGATCTCCACGAGATAAATAATTATATAAACGAATACGGAGAAATCTGTATATTACGCTACTATGAAGATTTTTATAAATCTAACATAGCGTCGTGTTTAGCCGGAGCTTCTATCGGAGCGTCTATCGGAAGTTTGGGTTTTGGAGTTGGAGCCTTAGTCGGGGCTAAAGCTGGATGTGAAATAGGGCTAATGGCAAACGCAGCCAAGTATATCGCTGAAGCTGCCTTAGCGTATGTCGGGAAAAGAGCAGAAAATATAGAGTACAATTATCCTTACATACTTTTATTATCCGAAAAACAATTGATTACACTATGTGCGGACCATATCACTTATGATCCTATAAATCAGAAAATACTTGTTGATATAGCTAACTGTCTCTCTCCTTTAATTTCTGAAAACAGAGATGATGTGATTTTGCTTGCAGATTCAATAACCTTATCGGATGTTCCCGTTTGTCAGTTTAACATAGAGAGAATTGACTTAAACTTGCCGCTATCGGTTATTGAAATTCCTTTGAAAAGGGAAAAGTACTGTTACATTTCTGGCTCTTGCTCCAAAATTAAATATTTCATTTTGCTATCAAAAAAACCACTTGTTAAGCTTATTTATGGATTTTCAAGTGTAATACACACTTCAGATCCATTTAAACTAATAGACAGGAAATATAGTTTGCTAAACTCTGAATTGGCGTCAGAGGAAATATTACCTAATTTCCTCTCAGCAATTAAGGCATACGAACTATGTAATAGAACACAACTATGCAGGATAGAGAGTATATACATCCCATTTAATGGATTCTATCCTTTTGACGAACTTTTAAGAAAGCTTTCATTGCAAGATAGAGAGCTTAGCTATTTAGCATTATTTGTACAGAATGGTGAGTTACCGGTAATAGTTAAATATTCAGGGACATTTCCTAAGGAAAGTATAGAAGCTACTTGGAGTAAGGAAGCGGAATACATAAAAGAATACTATTCTGGGAAAAAATTAATTTCGTTTAAGTACATAGACCCTTACGTAATTATTAGCTACAGAACCTCAGGAGGTTACGAGACAGATGTAATAAATGTATACACTTACTCTATTGAGTACAAATTTTTGTACGACTCTTATGGGAAACTGCAAGAGTACTACATAGGCGCTCAAGAAAATCCTATAAATGCGAAGGAGCTATGCCTTACTCTTAGCGAAGAAAATGCCGATACACTTACTGAACATCTTAAAAGTTTCTGCTACTTTGACTTATACAAGAGAGCTAAGAATAGAAAAGTTTCAAGATCTGTTGGAGAAATTACCACAAAAAGCTTAGAAAAGTTACTTGCAAAGCTTTCAATAAGAGAAATCAGGGAATTCAGACTTTTTGTTAACTTGAGGTTATTTGATAAGTTTATAGAAAGTCTTGAATCTGCGGGGTATAAACGGAGAAATATCACAAGCATAGAAGCGGATTATATAAGAAAAGAGCTTCATGATGTAACAGACAAGGATTTGAAGGAGATCATAGATAATGCTTTTGACTTTTTTAGGGTCTACTTTAAAGAGGTTAAAGTAAATAGAAGTAGATACGAACTTATCTATTTAACGCCGGACGTAAAAAAAATCTCAGAAAAAATAAATGACCCCACTAAGTTGTACTCAGTTTTACTGAGGATAACTTCAGAGATCTCTCATACTCACTTACATAACGTAGAATCCTTAAACTTGATTAAGGAATCGCTTGAAGAGTCAAAAAAGAAATTGGTAGAGAGTATATACAGGAATCTTTTTAAGATCTTAAAAATTGGTGAAGAGGTAGAATATACTACCTTACATACCGTGTTTAAAAAGGATAATAAAGAGTTCATTAAGTTAGTTGAAGATTCAATATTACAGATCATTGGAAGATTAGGTGATGGACGAATAGGTGGTGAAATAGACCTGAATAAACCTATTGAAAGCGTACTATTCAAAGAAACTGATAAAGGGATAAAAGTTTTTGACTTTCAAGCCCAGAAGGCTGGGTTTGCCCTTTATAAAAAGGGTAATAAAATATATATGATTACTTTCTATCCTGCCTATAGAATAGGAGGATAGCTTGAGAAGAAACTTAAACTTACTATTTTTTTTCATAATATTTATCTTATCGTGTGGCGGCGGGGGAGGTAACAATATTTCTACTGATACTTTAACTTCGTCTGAAAATGGATATAGCGATAGTAATTACTCAGCGAATAACGAGCAGAGTAACTATAGCACGACAACTACTACACTACCTGAAAATTTAAGGATTTATAGAAAACAAATAACTGTATCTGTACCAGAAACCCGACAGCAAAATGAAACCGGGAAGGTATGGTACAAAAAACAAGGTGATACTTCCTTTCATCCCTGCAATAAAACTGAAAGTAGCTACGTATGCAATATTGAATACTTTGGTTTTGAAAAGGAACAAGACATCAAGATTGCATTCACTTATAACTTTAAGCTGTTTAATATAACAACACTCTCACAAATTAACTATATTCCTGAGATCGAAATCTCTGACGAAACTACAAAAACTTTGGAAGAAAATGGAATTTTACATAAATACGGAGAAACATTCATAATCAAGTTCAATACCTCTGCGATCCAAAATAGTGAGACTACAGCAATTCAAGATATAGAGTTGAACATATCAAAGTGCGAAATCACAAACTGAACAAATAGAATTTGTTCTCACTCCTTAGGGAATCTTTCAGCAAAGTAATCTTTTGATCTCCAACGCTTCCTTTTAATCCCCGCGCCCATTTTGGTAAGGTGTCCATCCCCCTATCTTAAGCCAAGCAAGTGCTGGGAACACTTGCCTGTCCCGTTCTCTTTTCTGTGTCCCTCGTTGAAGACACAGGAAATCAACGGGTTATCCCCCTTGTGTATTTTTCCTGTCCCACCGTAGGAGGCAGGAGCAACCCAAATCAAGCTCAGTCAGAAATCTCCCAGCTGGACTACCAGCTGGAATGGAATAGTTACTTTAAAAGACTTTAAAAGTTTTATCAAATTGTTCAGAATACTTCGGTCTCTCTCTTACGAAGAAATGATAAGAAGAAAGCCTTGACAAACGGAGCGGCGGGCATAAGTTGGGGTAGTAGCAGATAGTTGAAGGCAGAAAGCCCCAGAGGGCATGCCGTTTCTGCCTTCTGGGGCTTTTTAATTTTTAAAGAAACTTTTGGAGAGGTAAGACGCATGGAGAAGCTCACAGGAACAGTGAAGTGGTTTGACTCAAAGAAGGGTTACGGCTTTATTACGGCCGACAACGGACAGGACGTATTTGTCCACTACACCGGTATTTCCGGAACAGGCTTTAGGACCCTTGAGGAAGGAGAAAGGGTTTCCTTCAACGTTATGGAGAGCGATAAGGGTCTAAAAGCTGTAGATGTAGAAAGGCTTTAACAGCTAATGGAATTTAACTAAAATAGGTTGCCACGGTTTCCGTCTGAAACGGCGTCGGAAATCGTGGCAATTTTTTATTTGTAAGGACTTATTAAGGAGAGGAGAAGAGTATGGAGTTTACATTTGAGCAACTTGATTCAAGGATTCAGAAATCCTTAGAGGAAATGGGTTTTGAGAGACCAACGCCTATACAGAAGGAGGCGATTCCTATAGCCCTTGAAGGTTACGATATTGTTGGACAGGCACAGACAGGAACAGGTAAAACTGCTGCCTTTGGAATACCTCTGGTTGAGAAAATTGGCTCAAGGGAGAGGGGAGTTAAGGCGATAGTTCTTACTCCAACGAGGGAGCTCGCAATTCAGGTTGCCCACGAGCTTTCTCTTATCGGTAAGAACAAGGGCGTTTCTGCCTATCCCATATACGGTGGCGTTTCTATTGAGAAGCAGATAAACATCCTAAGGAGAGGTAGAAACCAGATAGTTGTTGGGACGCCCGGTAGGGTTAAGGACTTGATAAACAGGGGAGTTCTGAAGCTTGACAGGGTAAGGTTTGCCGTCCTTGATGAGGCGGACCAGATGCTTGATATGGGGTTCATAGAGGACATAGAGGAGATACTCTCTAAAACGCCGAAAAATAAACAAACTATGCTCTTTTCGGCCACTATGCCTTACGAGATAAGGAAGCTCATAGATAAGTACTTAAGGCCGGGCTATAAGACCGTTAAGGTTGGAAAGCAGCTTATCACTCCTAAGGTGCGCCAGAGGTTGATTTTTATAAAAAGTGAGGAAAGACTGAGAGCCCTTGAAAAGCTCCTTAGGGAACACGAAGGAACGACAACAATTGTTTTTGTAAAGACAAAGCGGGACGCGGCAGAGCTTGAGAGGGAGCTCCAAAAGAGAGGCATAGGTGCAAGGGCTATTCACGGAGACCTCTCCCAGAGACAGAGAGAGAACGTAATGAAGACCTTTAGGGAAGGTAGGGTTAAAGTCCTCGTTGCTACCGATGTAGCTGCAAGGGGAATAGATATCAAGGACGTGGGGCTTGTCATTAACTACGAGCTCCCTGAAAACCCAGAAAGCTACGTTCACAGGATTGGCAGAACCGGAAGGGCCGGAAGGGAAGGTGTTGCGATTAGCCTCGTCGCTGAGAGTGAAAAGAGGAGGCTCTACAGGATTAAAGGGCTAAAGGGAGTTCGTCCAGAAAGGTTTAGGGCAAATGACTTAAAGGAACTAAAGGAGGAGCTCCTTTCAGCTCCAACTGAGAGGCTTCCCGAAAGAGTAAGGGAACTTGCGAAAGAGCTTGTTGAGAGGAGAAATCCCGAAGAGGTTGTTGCTTTACTCTTAAAGAGGGTGATAGCCTGAGGAGTACTACCTCAGGCTTCCTATTTCTCTAAACTTCCTGTACCTCTGTTCTACGAGCTCTTCGGGCTTTAGAGGGAGGAGTTCTTCAAGGTGTTTCTTAACGTAAACCCTAAAGTTTTCAAATGTCGTTCTCCAGTCCCTGTGAGCACCCTCTAAAGGCTCAGGAATTATGTCGTCTATTATTCCAAGTTTTAGTAGGTCCTTAGCCGTAAGTTTGAGGGCTTCTGCTGCCTCCTTAACTTTTTCCTGAGACTGCCAGAGAATCGCTGCACAACCTTCAGGGGAAATCACGGAGTAGATGGCGTTTTCAAACATTAACAGCCTATTCGCTACACTTATTGCTAAAGCTCCTCCAGAACCTCCTTCACCTATCACGACTGTAACTACGGGAACTTTTAACTTTGCCATCTCAAGGAGGTTTCTCGCTATCGCTTCAGACTGCCCGTGTTCTTCTGCCTCTATCCCGGGAAAAGCGCCCGGCGTGTCTACTAAGGTGATTATGGGTTTTCCAAGTTTATCTGCCAGCTTCATTACCCTTAGGGCCTTCCTGTAGTCCTCCGGAACGGGCATTCCAAAGTTTCTTTCTATCTTCTCCTTCGTGTCCCTTCCTTTTTCTTGAGCTATGATACAGACCGGTTGACCTTCAAACTTCCCAAAGCCGGCGATAATTGCTTTACCATCGCCACAGTGCCTATCGCCGTGGAGCTCTATAAAGTCCGTAAAGACGTTTCTTATGTAGTCAATGGCGTGGGGACGGTCGGGGTGGCGGGCTATCTGAACTCTATCCCAAGCGGAAAGGTTTTCGTAGAACTCTCTTATCTTCTTCTGGAACTTTCTCTCTATCTCCTCAATTACTGCTGGCTCAAACTTTCCCATTGATTTGAGTTCCTCAATCTTTTTTCTTAGTCTATCAACCTGTCTTTCAAATTCAAAAAGTCCAGCCATGGCTCAAACCTCAGTTAATACTTATTCTTTCTGCCGGTAGTATCTTCTTAAGCTCTTTAAGCACTTCTGCGCTAACGGGTAACGAGTAGTCTGGGTGGAGTTGCAATTTTACAAAACAATCCTTCAGCTTTGCCTCTATGATAACAGGTTTACCCCTTGGAGAGCCGTGCTCCTCTACAAAGCTCTTTAGCTTTTTTAAGAGCTCATCGGTTATCTCCTCGTCGTAGAGCCTAATGGCTATCTCGTTGACGTCGTTAAAGACTTTCTCGTTGAGGGTGGATATCTCCTTAGCTATTATTGAGCTTGCCTCCTCCTCTTCCCTGACCTCTCCCTCTACAACTACGACGTTACCTTCTGTGAGGAGCTCCATCTTTTCCCTGTAGAGGTTCGGAAAGACAAGGAGGTTAACAGTTCCGTCAAGGTCTGAAAGTTCCACGTTTGCCCAGAGCTCCCCTCTCTGTGTCCTCTTTACGTTTACCTCAGTTATCGCTCCAACGAGCTTCACCTCTTGGCCGTCCTTCCACTCTTCCTTCTCAGAGGTTGAGTTAAAGCTAAACTGTATGAGGTCCTTGTACTCAAGGAGGGGATGGCCTGAAAGATAAAAGCCTACGGACTGCCTCTCATACTCCAGCTTAATCCTCTCATTCCACTCCGGAACGTCGGGGATTTCCCTGTCAATTCCCTTACTTTCATCTCCAAAGAGGCTCAGGAGTCCTTTGCTCTTAGACTTCTGTAGGCTCTGGGCAACGGACATTGCCTTATCAAGAACAGCCATGTTTGCTGCCCTTGAGACGCCGGTGGAGTCAAAAGCTCCGGCCTTTATGAGGGACTCAATTACCTTTCTGTTTACAACTTTAAGGTCAACCCTTTCGCAGAAGTCGTAGATATCCTTAAACTCCCCTCCTTCCTTTCTGACCTCTACGATGTGGCGGGCTGCCTTCTCTCCAACGCCCTTAATACCGGCAAGGCCGAACCTTATTCCTTCCCCTTCTATTGAGAAGAAGGCGTCACTCTTGTTTATGTCCGGTGGGAATACGGGAATGCCGTTTTCACGGCAATCCTTCATGAACTTAACGATTTCATCGGTCTTATCAAAATCAAGGGACATCATTGTTGCCATTAGCTCTTTCGGGTAGTGGGCCTTAAGGTAAGCCGTTACGTAGGCCAAGAATCCGTAAGCTGCCGAGTGAGACTTGTTGAATCCGTACTCAGCAAACTTTGCTATGTCGTCAAAGAGCTTTTCAATCTTCTCCCTCGGGTAACCCCTCTCAACGGCACGGCTGATGAAGATGCTCCTCTGCTCCTCCATTATTTCCTTTTTCTTTTTACCCATTGCACGACGGAGGAGGTCTGCCTCTCCGAGGGTGTAGCCTGCCAAGATGTTGGCTATCTGCATTATCTGTTCCTGATAGATGAAGAGGCCGTAGGTCTCTTTAAGAACAGGCTCAAGCTCTGGGAAGATGTAGTCAACCTCTTCCTGACCGTGCTTACGCCTTATGTAGCTTTCTGCCATTCCGGAGTTTAGAGGTCCCGGACGGTAGAGGGCAACTAAGGCTATGATGTCCTCAAAGACGGAGGGCTTTAATCTCCTCATGAGGTTTCTCATTCCCCTTGATTCAAGCTGGAAGACGCCTATGGTGTTGCCCTCCTGTAGGAGTTTAAAGGTCTTCTCATCGTCAAGGGGAATCTTCGTTGGTTCAATCTTTACCCCGTGGCGTTCCTCTATCAGCTTTATCGTTCTGTCAATAATCGTTAAGGTCTTGAGGCCTAAGAAGTCCATCTTTAAAAGCCCTAAGGCCTCAATCTGTCCCATGTCGTACTGGGTCGTTACGTCCCCGTCCTTACTGCGGGCTAAGGGGATGAAGTTTGTGAGCGTTTCGGGGGCAATAACGACGCCTGCAGCGTGGACTCCAGTCTGCCTTGTAAGCCCCTGAAGCTTCTTTGCGATGTCTATGAGCTTTCCTATGGTTTCGTCCTTTTCTGCCAGCTCCCTTATCTCTGGAGCTTTCTCAAGGACTTCCTCTACAGAGCCGGCATCCCCGGGAATGAGTTTTGCAAACTTGTCCACCTCCTTTGGTGGCATTCCAAGGACTCTTGCTACGTCACGGATGACCATCTTTGTCTTTAGAGTTCCAAAGGTGATAATCTGGCAGACCTTGTCCTCTCCGTACTTTTCGCGGACGTACTGGATAACCCTGTCCCTTCCTTCCTGACAGATGTCAACGTCAATGTCTGGCATCGTTACCCTTTCTGGGTTTAGGAAACGCTCAAAGAGGAGGTTGAACCTTAATGGGTCTATGTCGGTTATGCCGATTGCGTAAGCAACCAGTGAACCTGCAGCCGAACCCCTACCGGGACCAACGGGAATGCCGTTTTTCTTTGCCCAGTTGATAAAGTCCCAGACTATCAGGAAGTAACCGGGAAATCCCATGTCTGAGATGATTTTTAGCTCGTGCTCAAGGCGCTCATAGTATTTTTTCTTTGTTTCCCCGTCGGTTATCCCCTGCTCCTTAAACCTTTTTTCAAGCCCTTTAAGGGCAAGCTCTCTAAGGAAGGACTCGTAGGTGTAGCCTTCAGGAACTTCGTACTTTGGAAGGAGGTATCCTGAGGACTCAAAGGGGGCTAAGGTGTCGTCTATTTTCTCTGCAACTTTTAGGGTGTTGAATACTGCGTGGGGAACCTCTTTGAAGACTTCAAGCATTTCAAGGGCGTTTTTAAAGTAGAACTCCTTTGTTGGAAAGCGCATCCGTTTTTCGTCGGAGAGCTTTTTACCAGTCTGGAGGCAGAGTAAAACGTCGTGGGCTTCCCAGTCCTCGCTGTTTAAGTAGTGAGCGTCGTTTGTTGCAACGAGCTCTATGTCAAGTTTTTTGGAGAGCTCTATTAAAAACCTGTTTGCCCTTTCCTGTTCCTTTATTCCGTGGTACTGGATTTCAAGGTAGAAGTCGTCGCCAAAGAGCTCCTTGTACCACTTTGCTGCTTTTACGGCCTCTTCCTCTTTTCCCGTAAGGTAGAGGAGGGGGATTTCACCCTGAATGCAGGCAGAAAGGGCAATTAGCCCTTCGCTGTACTTTTCTAAGACCTCTTTGTCTATTCTCGGTTTATAGTAAAAGCCCTCTAAGAACCCTATTGTGCTTAGCTTCATGAGGTTCTTGAGGCCTGTTTCGTTCTTGGCAAGGAGTATTAGGTGGTAGCTACCCTTTTCTCCCTCTTCTCCTTTCTGTTTGTCAAAGCGAGAGCCCTTAGCTATGTAGAACTCCTGTCCAACTATTGGTTTTATTCCCTCTTCCTTACAGGTTTTGTAGAGCTCATAGGAGGCGTACATATTTCCGTGGTCTGTAACGGCAACGGCCGGCATTCCGTACTCTTTGGCCTTCTTTACGAGGTCCTTTATTTTTATTGCCCCGTCAAGGATTGAGTACTGGGAGTGGAGGTGGAGGTGAACGAAATCACCAGCTTTTGCCATCTTTTTCTCCTTCTGACCTAAGGTTTGTTATACTGAAATTTAGGTTAGAAGCTTATAGTTGCATGTTGCACTAATTGAGATTTGGAGGAGATAGCAGTTATGTCTTTTTTTTCTAAAAGTATAAGGGCCGTTTCGGATATTATAGACGAGGCAGTCAGAAACGTGAGAGGAAGAATTTCAAGTGATGTTTCTTTTTCTGAGTATGTGAACGAAATAGAAAAGGAAGCCCATAGGCTGTATCTTTTAGAAGAAAAAAGAGTGGTAAGAGAGATTCTCTTAAAGGAAATAAATCCTGAAAGTAGATTGAAGGATACTTTACAAAAAGTTGCAGATATCGTTGTTGAACTTTCCACGGTAATAGCCAATACACGGAGGTCAAGAGGGGGAATGAGTAGCGAATACATATTAAGTTATGCTCTAAAGGAATACGGTATAGACAATGAACCTGTTGGTAGAAGGAGATCAAAGAAAAGTTATTATCCAGATGTAGCGATTCCTTCTAAGGAAGCTCTTGAAAAAAATCCTAATGGGGTTATCGCTTTGGCTGTTAAAAGAACATTAAGGGAGAGGTGGAGAGAGGATATTCCTATTTTTCGTCATTTTCCTAATGCGGCTTTTGTTTGTTTAAGTGATTCTGCTGACATAACGGAAGGAAAACTTTTGGATATGCAGGAAGAGGGGTTACGAGTTCTATTTTTGCCTGACAATTTGTATTTTTCCTTAAAAGGTTTTATTGAAGAGGATATTAAGCGTATAGAAGTTTATGAACTTTCCTATTTACCTCGGTGGATAAGAGCTAAACTTTCATTATTACGATGAACTCACTTTTCATTGTTTTGTCTTTGTCACCTTTTTTGTTGGAAGGAGAATTATTAAGAGGCATCCTTTTGTTAAGAATATTTCTAACTCGTGTTTCGTAGTGATTTAATCCAAAATACTCAAACATTTCTTTTACTATCTCATTCATTGGAATTGTGCATTTTTTTACTCTTCTGTTCCCAACGATGAAGCATACAGTAGCTCTATCAGATAATTTACCCGTGATGTTTCTAATGCAAATGAATAGGTCTTTGTAAAAGCTTAATACCTCTTCGGCTCTCTTTCTATCTCTTTTGGAGATATCTTCTATTGTTTTTTCTAAGCTTGGAAAAGAAGGAATTTCATAGGGAGCTTTACTTTTATCCCCGCCTAAGGATTTTCTATCAATGTTGTAAGGAGGTAGAGTTATAATACCTTGCAACCATTCTAAGGAAAAAGACGAGAACTCCCCGTAGGCTACTGTAGTTTTGCTGTCTCCATAAGGGGGCGATGTGATTACTGTATCAACTTTTTCATTAAAGGGGAGTGGCCTTCTTGTATCGTGCAAGTATAGGGATAGCTTTCCTTTTGGTTTTGGCCAGCTTGTAAGCCTTTTGTAGTAATCTTGCGACAAGCTAATGAAAGTAGCAAGGACATTGGGAGAAAACTTTTCAATTTCTGAGGGTTTCATCCTGTATCTTTTAAATTCCCCTTTGCGAGTGAGGGAAACATCTCTTACTGTCTGGGAGAAGACGACTGAGAGAAACTTTTTTTCTCCACTGGGTGGAAGTTTAAGAAGAAAACTCCGTATTTTTCCAAGTTCTTCTACGACATAGTCTTTAAACCAATAATTCAAATTTTTAACTTTTGGAATTTCGGGGGTTAGTTTTTCCCAATTTTGTAGGAGTTCTTTTATATATTCCTCTGGATTAATGTTCGTTAATGAGCGAACTTCAGCTATTAGAAGAGCCAGCGGATTTATATCTGTTCCTATAGCGTTTCTTTCTTTTCTAATGGCAACGTTAAGAGTTACCCCGCTACCGCAGAATGGGTCATATACTATTTCTTCTGGGGAAGAGAATTCGTCTATTAATGATTCTACAACTTTAAAGTGTAGCATCGCAGGGAATTTATGGATTCCGTATATTCCGGTGCTTGCCAGTATGCCTGCATAATCGTACTCTTTATACCTAATTACTCTTTCCGTTGCTTTTACTTGCATGGGTAATTCTCCGGTTTTTTGACTCTTAGAGTTCCTTCCTTTTGAAGAGTTTTTAAATGTTTACGGGTATAGCGTCTCGTATTACCACTAACTCCTGACTCTCTTGCTATTTGGGGTGGTGTCCACATTTCCTTCTCCAAGTAGTCGTTGTTATAGTTTAGTGGATGAATATACGAGTGTAAATTAGTGCGGTAATCATGCAAACCGAAAATGTGCGGATGGGAAATACAAGCTCTGAGGCTTTTCCAGATTTGATAGGATAACCTCCTACTTTTGCTCTATCTGTTAGAATTTCCTCAACAAGTTCAGGAGTTATCGGCGTGAGCATAGATAGGGTTTTTGCCAAGGTGGCTCTTGGGGCGGCGCTCTTTGTTCTTTTCATACTTGGAGCTCTCTTTATTGTTCTCTATAAAGAGTCTTCTCTTTCCATTCAGGCCTTTGGGGTGTGGAAGTTCATAACATCACAGGTCTGGAATCCTCCCCTTGAAAAGTTTGGGGGAGCTCCAGCAATCTTTGGCACTCTCGTTAGCACGGTTATTGCAATTGCCATTGCAGTTCCCGTTGCCATAGGTATCGCCATATTCCTAACAGAGATAGCACCCCACTTTTTAAGGACACCCGTTGGGGTAGCTATAGAGCTCCTTGCCGCCATTCCCAGTATCATCTACGGTATGTGGGGACTTTTCTACTTTGCCCCCTTCATGCGTGACAAAGTTCAACCAATCATCCACGCCACCTTAGGTAAGCTCCCCGTGGTTGGTAGTTTCTTTTCCGGTTACACTCCGGGTATTGGCCTTTTAACGGCCTCAGTCGTTCTCTCAATCATGATACTTCCCTTTACGGCAGCCATAGCGAGGGACTCCTTTAAGATGGTGCCAGATATTCTTAAAGAATCTGCCTACGCCCTTGGAGCTACAAAGTGGGACGTTATGAAGGACGTCGTTATACCTTACGCAAAGCTTGGCGTTATAGGTGGAATAATTCTTTCTCTCGGTAGAGCTCTCGGAGAGACAATGGCCGTTACCTTCGTTATGGGTAACCAGCCCGTTATACCGAGCTCCATCTTAGAGCCTGCAACATCCATTACGGTTACACTTGCCAACGAGTTTACTGAGGCTGATACAGACCTTTACCTTTCAAGCCTCTTTTACTTAGCCCTCATTCTCTTCGTTATGAGCTTCTTCGTTATCGTTGTCGGAAAATTTTTCTTCCTGAAAAAGGTGGAGAGGTAAGCCTTGGACGCTTTCCAGAAACGTAAACTTGTTAATGGGATAGTTCTTGTCCTTTCAACCCTTGCCGCTGTCTTTGGGATTATGTGGCTTTTCTGGATACTGGGAACGCTTATTTACAAGGGATTCTTCGCCCTTTCCATAGAGGTCTTTATCGGTGACCCACCTTCTCCCGGTGATGAAACTGGTGGGCTCAAGCACGCGATAGTGGGGCAGTTACTAATAGTTCTTACAGCGACGGTGATTGGTATTCCCTTGGGAGTGCTGGCTGGAACTTACCTTTCGGAGTACGGCAGGAACAGTAAGCTTGCCAACTTCATAAGGGATATGTCGGACGTTATGATGAGCGTTCCATCAATCGTAATTGGAACTTTTATCTACGCCCTCCTTGTAAAGCCCGTTGGTCACTTCATGGGATTTGCAGGCTCTCTATCCCTTGCGATTATGATGATTCCTATAGTTCTCAGGACTACCGACGATATGCTCAGGATGGTTCCGCCAGAACTTAGAGAGGCAGCCTACGCCCTTGGAGCTACGAAGTTTAAGGTGATAAAGGACGTAGTTTACAGGTCTGCGATAACCGGAATCGTTACAGGGGTTATTCTGGCAGTTGCAAGGATTGGTGGAGAAACTGCCCCACTTCTCTTTACCTCCTTCAACAACAATTTCTTTACCCTTGATATGACCCAACCGATGGCCTCCCTTACCGTAACCATGTACGACTACGCCATGAGCCCCTACAAGTACTGGCAGGAGCTTGCTTGGGCTGCAGCGATTATCCTTACAGTTGGAGTCTTAGGTGCTAACATTCTCGGAAGATTAATCGCCCACTACGGTTTCAAAAAGTAAGGAGGAGCTATGGCCTACGTAGTTGACATAAAGGAAAACCCGAAGATAGTCGTTGAGAACCTAAACTTCTACTACGGAGAAAAGCACGCCCTGAAAAATATCTCCTTTAAAGTTCCTGAAAAGCGTATAACTGCCCTCATAGGTCCTTCCGGCTGTGGTAAGACTACCCTCCTTCGCTGTTTTAACAGGATGCACGACCTTTACCCCGGAAACAGGTATGAAGGAAGGATTCTCCTTGACGGGGAGAATATCCTTGAAAAGGACTATGACCTGATAAAGCTCAGAAGCCGTGTAGGTATGGTCTTCCAGAAGCCTACAACCTTCCCTATGTCAATCTTTGATAACGTTGCCTACGGGTTGAGGTTAAAAGGAATTAAGAATAAGACGGAGCTCCAAGACAGGGTAGAAAAGGCCTTAAAGGACGCTGCCCTGTGGGATGAGGTTAAGGACAGGCTTCACGACCCAGCTTCGGGGCTTTCTGGAGGGCAGCAGCAGAGACTCTGCATTGCAAGGGCGATAGCCGTTGAGCCGGAGGTTTTGCTCTTTGACGAGCCAACATCAGCCCTTGACCCTATTTCAACGGCAAAGATTGAGGAGCTTGTAGTCAGCTTTAGGGGGAGGCTGACTATAATCATAGTAACCCACAACATGCAACAAGCTGCGAGGGTTTCCGACTACACAGCCTTTATGTACATGGGGGAGCTCATAGAGTTCAATAGAACAGATGACCTCTTCGTTAAGCCTAAGGAGAAACTAACGGAAGACTATATAACGGGAAGGTTTGGATAACCTCTATGGGATATTAAATCTTTATAATCCTTGACAATCTTGTATTGTTTATCGTAAAATCATCCTCACCGGCTTAGTTACCAAATTTTTACAAAATGTTTACAAAACGTTTACAAAATGGTAGAATGAATCTTAAATAGTAAGGGGACGAAAGGATGCTCTACAGCTTCTTAGTATTCGTGATAGTTATGGCGCTTGCCGGTCTTTCCCTCTGGTTAATGTCTGTTGCTGTATCTCCCAAGAGTCCTCATCCGGTCAAGGAGGATACTTACGAGTGTGGACTTCCAGCTCCCGAGCCCATTATATCCAGCGTTAACTTTCAATACTACTTCTACGCGATTATTTTCATTGCAATGGACATAGCTGGTGTTCTCTTTGTTCTCTATGCAGTTGGAAAGGGGGACCCCCAGTTTGGTTGGGTTTTCGTCCTCTTTGCGTTTCTCTTGATGATTCCCCTCTCCTACGTAATGCTCGGAGGAAAGAAAGAATGATTTTGAAGTTCTTTGACTGGAGTAGGGCAAACTCTCCGTGGGGCGTTCACTTCTGTAGCGGTTGTTGTTCCTTAGAGGTTTTAGCCCTTATGTCCCCGCGGTTTGACTGGGAAAGGTACGGCTTTATGATGGCTCCCAGCCCGAGGCAAGCGGACTTCATTATCGTTACGGGGCTTGTCTCAAAGAAAGTTCTTCCCGTTTTACTCCGCGTCTATCAACAAATGCCTGAACCCCGTTACGTTCTTGGTATGGGAGCTTGTGCTGCTGGAGGAGGACCTTACTGGGATTCCGACTTTGTTGCCGTTGACGTTTCTCAGTACATCCCCTTTGACGTTTTCGTTGCCGGCTGTCCACCCAACCCTGAGGCTACCTTAGAAGGTTTCCTAAAACTCAAAGAGATAATCATGAGGGATAGAGAAAACGCAGCGAAGAAGTATCCAAACCGAATGGAAGATATATCCTACTAACGAGAGGCAAGGATGCTTGAGGAAATTAAAGACAGGATAAAAGAGGAATTTGGCTTTGAAACAGAGCCTTACGACACAAACATGCTGCTTGTGCATGCTACTAAAGAGAGAATCCGTGACCTTATGAAATTCTTGAAATCTTATGGCTTTAAGTATCCCCATACTATCTCCGTTGTTGACTACACACCGAAGGGCGAGGGATTTCAGATTAACTACATCATTGAGAACTTGGTTGAGAAGAAGTTCGTAATTGTTAGGGTAAATCTACCTGAGGATGAGCTGAGGATTCCAACTGTCTGTGACATATTTCCTCCTTTCCAACCTCACGAAAGAGAAGCGTGGGAAATGTTTGGGGTTGAGTTTGTCGGCAACCCAAGACTTGAAGTAATGATTCTTCCAGAATGGGCGAAAGGTCTTTACCCTCTTAGGAAGTCTTACGACTTTAAAAAGCACAGAAAGGAAGTTCGTAAGGGGAAAGCATAATGGGAAACAGCGTAGCTTTAACAGGATACGTGTTTATTGTTGAAGAGGAGAAAGAAGTAGCGGGAAAAGACTTAGGACTCCTTCAGGAGAAGATACTCCAGCTTAACTGGGGAGTTCAACACCCGGCCTCTGGCCCTATGAGGCTAAAGGTCTGGGTTGACGGTGATGAAGTCGTAAAAGTTGACCCGGATATTGGATACGTTCTCAGACTCCTTGAGAAGCTCGTTGAGTACAGGACGTGGCTGAATGCGATAGTCAACGTTGAAAGGGCCTGCTTTATTGACAACTTCGGCACGATGACAGGTTACTCAATAGCTGCTGAGAAGATAGCTGGAGTGGAGGTTCCCAAGAAGGCTGACTATATGAGAACTATCCTCTGTGAGGGAGGAAGGATTGTTAGTCACCTGATAGGTTTAGGAGGCTTTATAGGAGTTCTTGGTGTTCATACTCCATCACAGTGGGCTCTCATTGCAAGGGAAAAGTTCCTTGACGCTTTTGAAGTTTATTCAGGTCAGAGAATTGCTACGGCCTCCATAGTTCCCGGCGGCGTTAGGTATGAACCTACAAGTAAGTTCATTGAAAAAATGATTGAGGCCGTTGATTACCTTGAGAAGGAGTTCATTCCCCGCTATGGAGAGGTCTTTATAGATAACCCCACCCTGAAGCTCCGTACCCGCGGAGTTGGCGTTGTTTCAAAGGAAAAGGCCATTGAGCTGGGACTTGCTGGGCCAGCTTTAAGGGCCTCTGGTGTAGCTTCTGACATAAGGAAGGACTATCCTTACGCTGCTTACGGGGAGCTTGATTTTAGGGTTGTAACAAAAGAAGAAGGGGATGCCTACGCAAGGTACCTTGTCCTCTGGGAAGAGATACAGGAATCTGCAAAGATTATCAGACAGGCTATTGAGGGGTTACCAGAGGGAGAGTATAGGGTGAAGTTCCCTGTTAAGGTTCCTCCCGGAGAGGCCTACGTTAACGTTGAATGGGCGAGGGGATGTTTCGGTTTTCACCTTGTAAGTGAAGGCGGAACTGGTCCCTACAGGCTCAAGATGAGGGGACCTTCATTTGCGAACCTATGGGCTATGCCCGAGATGATGAAAGGCGTGAAGCTTGCCGATATTCCGGTGATTTTTGCGTCACTCTACATGTGTCATGGTGACATTGACAGGTAGGAGGAGTTATGGGCCCGTGGCTTAAAGCTCTTGTTTTTCCGGGATTTCTGTTCCTTTTGGTTGTCTTCCTGCTGGTGTTCTACCTTGAAAGAAAAATACTGGCGGATGTTCACCTAAGAACCGGTCCCTACTACGTTGGTAAGTGGGGATTACTTCAGACAACTGCTGACGTTTTTAAGCTTCTGCAGAAGGAATTCATCATTCAGAGAAGGGCAAATAGGCTCCTCTTTTCACTTATTCCTTTCGTTGCTTTCATAATGGTTGCGATGATGATTGCCTTTATTCCCTTTTCCAAAGGTATTTACATAGTTAGCACGAGCTTTGACCTCCTTATCGCCCTTGCCCTCGTTACCAGTATGCCTCCGATATTCTTCTACGCTGGTTGGGCCTCAAAGAGCAAGTACTCCTTTATCGGGGGCTTAAGGGTTGTTAACCAGATGATTTCAGGTGAGATTCCCCTGTGGCTTTCTGCCCTTTCGGTTGCCGTTTTCTACGGAACCCTCAACCACGTTGAAATCGTTGAGAGGAGCTCCCTCCTTGGCTTTATCTTCCTTATTCCAGCCTTTCTCATCTTTATTACGGCAACTCTCATAGTTACAGACAGGCCTCCCTTTGACATTCCGGAGGCAGAGCAGGAAATCGTTTACGGATTTTTAACCGAGTTTGGCGGTTTCAACTATGCCATTCTCGTTCTATCAAAGCTCATTGAGCTCTTCGCTCTTTATTCACTTGCTGTTATTCTGTTCCTCGGTGGCTTTAAGGGACCAATTCTCCCCGGAGTTATCTGGTTCCTCTTAAAGTTAGGAGCCCTGTACGTCTTTACTTTCGTTGTAAGGGCCTCAACGCCCCGTATCAGGATGGACCAGCTTTTAAAGTTCTGCTGGAAAGTCCTTACCCCTCTTGCCCTTTTAAACCTTGCCTTCATCGTTTTCATCAAGATGATACTTGCGTGAGGAGAAGAGTATGGAGCTGAAGGATATCCTCGGAATACCGCTTGAGGCTACAAAAAAGGTTATAAGGGTTTCAAAGGCCATTTTCGCCCCAAAGGCTACGGAAATTTGGTGGGACAAAGGGATAAGGAGGGAGCTCCACTACCGCGGAAAGCACGTAATAAAAGCGGACATCTGTATTGGCTGTGGGATGTGCTCTCGTTCGTGTCCCGTTAACTGCATAGAGATGGTTCCAACTGGAGTTAAGAAGCCAAGGGCTGTCCCGAGGGTTAGGGCTAACGAGTGTATGTTCTGTGGCTTCTGCGAGGATGCTTGTCCTACGAAGCCTGAGAAGGCGATAAAACTCACGGACCACTACAGTATGATAGTTGCGCCCGGAACGTGGGAGAACCTTACCCAGTTCATTTTTGAACCGGAGAACCTGCAGGAAGCAATAGAAAAGGCAAAGAAGATGGAAGAGTTAATAGAGAAGAAAAAACAGGAAGCTTTAAAGAAAAAGCAGGCAGAGAAAAAGGAGAAATAAGCCATGAGCGGTAACGTTTACTTCTGGATTATATACGCAATAATCGTGGCGTCGGCGATACTTGCTTTGGAAGTATCATCACTCCTTTGGGCAGCAATTTCTTTCGTGGTTCTCCTGTCTGAAATTGCTCTCGTTTACTTTGGGCTTGGGATGCCCGTTTTAGGGGGCGTTCAGCTTGCCATTTACGCTGGAGGAGTAACCATTCTGGTTCTCTTCGCAATTATGATGATAGGCGAGAGTTACCAAAAACCTTCTGGAAAGGCCGTAGTTGCCATTTTGGTGAGCGTCTTCTTGACCGTCTTTGGAACGTTCCTCTCCTTTTTAAGCGCTGTGGACACCCTTCCCTACAAGGTTTACTCAACGGAAAAGCTCGGAACGGTCTTTGTTGAGAAATATTCCTTCTTCACCATAGTTCTCGGCTTTATCGTTGCTGCGATTCTTTACATGGCAAACGCCATTATCACGAAGAAGAGGGAGGCTAAGTAATGCTACTTGCCGCTGACGTTCATGCTTACCTTTTTCTCTCCTTCTCGCTCTTTGCAGTTGGGGTCTACGGTCTCTTGTCAAGAAGGTCTGTAATCAGGATGCTCTTTTCCATAGAGATGATTATCAATGCAGCCAACTTAAACTTCGTTGTTTTCTCTGCCCAGAGGAACGTTGACGGAGAGATTTTCTCCTTCTTCACCATAGGTCTTGCAGCTTTAGAGGCCGCCGTAGGCCTTGCGATAGTTATCGTCTTCTACAAGCGCTTTGGTGAGGTAATTCCTTCAAAAATCAAGAACCTGAGGTGGTAGGATGGAGAAACTCGTCTACTTGACTATAGCTGTATTCTTTGTCGGGAGTATCCTCTCCTTCCTTGTAGGGAAGTTTACAAGTAGGTGGAACTCCTTTTGGGTTGCGGTAATTACGGGAGCTCTCGGTTTTGGTCTTACGTCTTACGTGGCCTTAAACCTTGGTGAAAGGCCTTTAGTCCACGAGTTTGAGTGGTTTAGGTTCGGAAGCTTTTCCGTTCCCTTAGGTATTTACGTTGACCACCTTGCCATCGTTATGGCGATAATTGCTACTGGCATAGGCCTTTTGGATATTGTTTTCTCTAAGGGTTACATGGAAGAGGACGAGTCTCCTCACAGGTACTACTTTGAGAAGCTCTTCTTCATCGGCTCAATGGTAGGCCTTGTCTTTGTTAGCAACTTGGTGGGGCTTTACATCTTCTGGGAAGGTGTTGGTCTTTGCTCCTACCTCTTGATTGGTTACTGGTACTGGAAGAAGAGTGCTGCCGAGGCAGCCCTTAAAGCCTTCGTTATGACGAGGTTCGGCGACGTCTTTATGCTGGCCGGAATCATCGTTGCCTACGTCGTTCTCGGAACGATTAACTTTCAGGAACTCAACGCCCTTGCAGTTGCAGGGGCTTTCAGCGTAAAGCTGGGGCTCTTAATCTCCATACTCATATTCATAGGTGCTATCGGAAAGTCCGCCCAGTTTCCTCTCTTCCCGTGGCTGCTTGACGCTATGGAAGGTCCTACGACGGTTTCAGCTCTAATTCACGCTGCTACTATGGTTAATGCCGGTATTTACTTGGTAGCAAGGATGTTCCCATTCTTTGACTACTCACAGGCGCTCATAGTTGTTGCCTTCGTTGGAGCTCTATCTGCCTTCATCGCCGCTACCGGTGCTTTGGCCCATACAGAGATAAAGAAGGTCTTAGCGTTCTCCACGATGGAGCACCTTGCCCTCATGTTTGTAGGTCTTGGAGTTGGTTCTGCCGCTGCAGGAATCTTCCACCTTATGAACCATGCAATCTTTAAAGCCCTCCTCTTCCTTGCTGCAGGTGCGGTAATTCACATGACCCACCATACGAAAGATGCCTTTAAGCTCGGTGGACTCAAAAAATACATGCCTCAAACGGCACTTCTCTTCTTGGTTGGTGTCCTTGCCCTTTCTGGAATTCCGCCCCTTAACGGTTTCTTCAGTAAGGACTGGATTCTGGCAGAAACTTTCCACTTTAATCCTGTAATCTTTGGCCTTACCTTCGTGGCTGGTGTTCTTGCAATTTTCTACGGCTTTAGACTGTGGTTTGTAATCTTTACGGGAGAGCCTTCTGAGGCTTCAAAGCACGCTAAGGAAGCCTACCCGGTAATGCTCGTTCCCCTTTACGTCTTGGCCGCATTTACTTTCATAACGGCCTTCTTTAAAGAAGACATTGTTCACTTCCTCTTTGGGGAGGTTCACGAGCCCTTCTACGCTAACCTCTTGGTCGCCACACTTACCGTTATGTTCTTCCTCTTTATGCTTGCCTACCTGATTTACTACAAGAGGAGCCTTGGGACTTCTAAGCTCCTTGCCCATCCTATGGGTGAGGCTGTAAACGTCTTCCTCTATAAGGGTTGGCTAGTGGACGATGCCATCAAGTGGGTCTGCAGGAAGGTCTTCTACGGTTCTATAGCCAAGGCTGTAGAGTGGGTTGACACAAACGTTGTTGACGGAGCTGTAAACGGAGTTGCTTCTTTATCCCTTTACCTGTGGGATAAGTGTAGAAAGATTCAGACTGGAGACCTTGTCAACTACCTAACTTACTTCGCTCTTGGCGTTATAGCTATTTCTCTGATTATTCTCTTTGTGTAGGAGGAGTGGATGGTCCTTCTTAGCATGATACTCGTTCCGGTCTTAGCAGCTCCTTTTGCCTACATTGGGGAAAGGATCAATAGGAACATCCCTAAGTATCTATCACTTGCAGTAGCTATCTTCTTAGCTCTGTGCACCGTCTACCTTCTCGTAAACAGGCCGGAAAGCGGTTTCGGCTTTGAAGAGTTTTACGCGATTTACCCTCCATTTGACTTTAACCTCCACTTAGCGGTTGACGGGATATCCATTACGCTCCTTGCCATTACTGCTTTCTTGGCAATTACGGTTACTCTGTCCTCTTGGAACGTAGAGAAGCCGGGAGCTTTCTTTGCTTTAGTTCTTGTCTTTTTAGGGCCTATGGTTGGAGTTTTTGCTTCCTTAAACCTCCTGTGGTTCTTTATCTTCTGGGAGTTTACCTTAGTTCCAATGTTCTTCCACATAGGTATATGGGGTGCTGAAAATAGAATTTACGCGGCGATGAAGTTCTTCATCTACACCCACCTTGCGAGTGTCTTCCTGCTCCTTGGAATCATCGTTCTATACTTGAATACCCACTCCTTTGAGTTTGTTGAGCTTCTTAAAAAGAGTGCAGCCCTTGACCCAAGCGTTGTCAAGCTTATCTGGATTCTGATGTTTATCGGCTTTGCAGTCAAAATGCCCGTTGTTCCGTTCCATACGTGGCTTCCCGATGCCCACGTTCAAGCTCCTTCCCCCATTTCTGTATTCCTTGCAGGACTTCTCCTTAAGATGGGTGCTTACGGTCTCCTCAGGTGGGAGATTTTTCTCTTTCCACAGGCTACTAAGTTCTTTGCTCCTCTTATGGCAGTTATTGCGATTCTTACCATATTCTACGCCGGTTTTAGGGCGTTGGCCGAGGACCACATAAAGAGGATGGTCGCCTACTCAAGTATCAACCACATGGGCTTTGTTCTCCTTGGACTTTCTGCCCTGACAGCAGCTGGAATTTCTTCTGCCCTCTACGAGATGGTGGGACACGCCCTCATTATTTCCATCCTCTTTATGATTGCCGGTTACATTCACCACAAGACCCATACTTGGTACATCTCTGAGCTTGGCGGTCTAATGAAGAAGATTCCGGGACTCATGACGATGTTCGTAATTGGGGTTCTCGCCGCCGTTGGACTTCCGGGAACGGCAGGATTTGTTGGAGAGCTTACCGTTATGCTTGCCGCCTTTGACTACTACGGCTGGGTAATGATTATCGTTCCCTTGGCAAGTGCTCTCTCTGCTGGGTTCTTCATGTGGATGCTCCAGAGGGCTGTCTTTGGGCCCTTAAGGGAGTCTTTTAAGGAGCTCAAGAGCCTTAAGGAACTCCCCTTCGTTGAAAACCTTGCCCTTGCTATGTACATTGCGGCTTTCATCTTCGTAGGTATTGTTCCTTCTGTCGTCTTTAATCTCTACAACGGAAGCGTTGATATCTTTGCTCAACTCTTTAAGTAGGGGGTAGCAAGTGAACGTCAACTTCCTTGCAGCCATAATGATTTTGGCTCTTACGGGCGCTTTCTTGCCTGTCATTAACAGAATCTTCAGGATATCTGGAATTCTCGGTGCAATTATCGCAAGTGCAGGCTACGTTCTCTCTGGCTTTTTAGTCCTCCTTTCAGAGAAGGGAGGAACGATTCTTTCCAACTTCTTCGTTAGCGATGGTGTAACGCAGCTTTTAGGGCTGCTCATACTTGTGGCATCATGGATGACTATGTTGGTTGTTTACTGGGTTACAGAGAAAGATAAGTTCGTCAACGAACTTATAGGAGCTCTTCTTATATCGACGGCAGGAGCTCTACTCCTTATCTCTGCTACGAACTTTGTTTCCCTCGTTATTGCTATGGAACTCATGACGATGCCTACCTACCTTATGGTTCTCTTTGCCTTTGACGAGAGGTCAATAGAGGCAGGCGTTAAGTACTTCTTTAACGGAGCTCTTGCCATAGGTACGATGCTTTTCGGTATTTCCCTCCTCTATGCCGTTACCGGCAGTTTTGAGTTTAAAGTTCTTGCGAAGGAACTCTTTAAAGACCCCCTCGTTCTCCTTGGAGCAGTTTTGATATTTGCAGGCTTTGCCTTTAAGATAACTGCCTTCCCCTTCCACTTCTGGGGACCGGACGTTTATGAGGGAACGTGCCCCGGAGTTGCAGCCCTCTTAACTGGAATAACCAAGAGTGCAGCCTTTATAGCTCTAATGAGGGTAATTTATGAGGCCCTCCCTGCAGTTTCTGAAAACTTTACCTTTATCCTCGCTCTCCTTGCAGCCATTACGATGACTGTTGGAAACCTCCTTGCCCTTGCCCAGAAGAAGGTCTCCCGTATCCTTGCCTATTCCTCTGTGGCTCACGCCGGCTATACGCTCATAGCTTTTGCTGCCCTTTCAGTTCCTTTAAGCGTTACAGGTATCCTCTACCACTCTGCCGCCTACGTTTTCATGAAAACTGCGGCCTTCCTCTGTTTTGCCGTTTTCCTCTTCGTCTGGGGTGCAAAGACGATGGACGACTACAAAGGACTTGGAAGGAGGGAGCCGGTTTTAGCTGTCCTCTTCCTGATATTCCTTCTTTCCCTTGCAGGCGTTCCACCTATGGCCGGCTTTATCAGTAAGGTTTTCGTATTTGCTGCCGCTGTTGATGCAGGGATGACGTGGCTTGCCCTTGTTGGACTTATAAATAGTGCCTTTTCTGTTGCCTACTACATATGGATTGCAAAACAGATGTTCCTTGAAGAGCCGACACTTGAAAGGCCCGTAAACGCTCCTTCAAATAAAAAGTTCATAGTAGTTCCCTTAGCCGTTATGGCGGCTTTCTTGATAGTTCTTGGAATCTGGCTTGGGCCCGTGGTGAACGTTTCACACCTCTTTGCTTTACAGGTTGGATTCTAAAGGAGGGTTTAGAGCTCCCTGCAGTGTAGTCAAGCGGTATGTTAAAGGCGTTGAAATAGAAGAAGGAAAGTTCTATAATCAGCCGCAAGGACTTAAGAAGAAGGAGAAAAGAGCGTGGACATACTGAGCAGGGAGCTCCACGCGCTTCCCATCGGCGCTCCTTTTGAAGGTTACTTTGTAATTGAACACGTAGAGATAAAAAAACACAGGACAGGAGAACCTTTTTTAAGGTTAGTTCTCTCAGATAGGACGGGAGCTTTTTCGGCTCTTTGGTGGAAACCTCCGAAAGAAGCCGACCTTGCGGTTTTCAAGAAAGGAGACGTGGTCTTTGTTTCCGGCTCCGTTGAATACTTTCAGGGAAATCTTCAGCCTAAGCTTAAGGAAATAAGGTTGGCCTCTCAAGGAGAATTTGACCCTAAGAAATTCTTGAGCGAGAGCCGATTTTCAATAGATGACCAGTTCGTTAAGCTCCTTGAGGTAATAGACAGCGTAAGCAACCCTTTTTTAAAGAAGCTCCTTGAGGAGTTCTTCTACGACGATGATTTTGTAGAGAAGTTTTTGAGAGCTCCCGCCGGCAAGACCGTTCACCACGCCTGTATCGGTGGTCTTCTGGAGCACACCTTAGGCGTCGTGGAAATCTGTGAAACTGTTGCAAAAAGGTTTAAAAGCATAGACAGAGATTTACTCGTAAGTGCCGCAAGATAGAGAAAATAAAGGACTTCCCAAAGGATTTAAAGGTAAAGCTTCTCCACTGTCTACTTGCCCATCACGGGGAGTACGAGCACGGTTCGCCTAAGAGGCCGAAAACTCTTGAAGCGGTGGCACTTGCCTATGCAGACGCTTTAGATTCAAGGGTAAAAGGTTTTGAAGAGCACATAGAGAGGGAGCTTGGAGAGAGTAAAGGTTGGACGAGGAGACACTTTGCCTTTGATGTTCCGATATACTTTGATGGAGAGTTTGGCTACGGCTCGGAAGACTGAAACTCTGGGAGTGGAGTATGGAGGAGAGGAAGCTTACTTACAAGGACGCTGGCGTTGACATAGAGGCTGGCGAGAGGCTCGTTGAGAGGATAAAGCCCTTTGCAGCAAAGACCTTTGACGGTAACGTCCTTGCCGGAATAGGAGGTTTTGGAGCTGGCTACCTTATTCCAAAGGGCTATAAGGAGCCCGTCCTCGTTTCTGGAACTGACGGTGTTGGAACGAAGCTGAAAGTAGCCCAGATGGCCGGCGTTCACGATACAGTTGGAATAGACCTTGTTGCCATGTGCGTTAACGACATCCTTACAGTTGGGGCAAGACCTCTCTTCTTCCTTGACTACTTTGCCACGGGAAAGCTCTCTGTTGACGTTGCTGCGGATGTTATTAAGGGAATAGCAAAGGGGTGCGAGATAGCAGGCTGTGCCCTTATAGGCGGTGAGACGGCTGAGATGCCGGACTTTTACCCGGAAGGTGAGTACGACCTTGCCGGTTTTGTCGTAGGTATTGTTGAGAGGGAAAAGTACATAACTGGAGAAAAGATACAGCCGGGAGATGTTGTTTTAGGACTTGCCTCCTCCGGTATTCACAGTAACGGATACTCTTTGGTGAGGAAGCTCTTCTTTGAAGTCTTGGGGCTTAAGGTTGATGATTACGTTGAAGAGCTTGGCGGGAAAGTTTATGAAGTTTTGTTAACTCCGACGAGGATTTACGTAAAGTCGGTTCTTAAGCTCCTTGAGGAAGTAGAGGTTAAAGGGATTGCCCACATTACCGGTGGTGGAATACCGGGTAACTTGGTTAGGATCCTACCCAAAAACGTTGACGCCGTGATTGATAAGAGCTCTTGGGAAATCCTTCCTATTTTCAACTTTATCCATTCAAAAGGAAACGTTCCAGAGGATGAAATGTTCAGAACATTTAACATGGGAATAGGTCTCTGTTTAGTTGTTTCTCCTGAGGATGTGGAAAGGGCTGAAACTATCCTCTCAGAGAGCGGTGAAAAGGTTTATAGAATAGGAAGGATAACAGAAGGAAAGGGGAGAGTAGTTATTGAATGAAGCGGATTGCCGTTTTAGCGTCTGGAAGAGGAAGCAACTTTGAAGCTATTGCGAGAGCTGTTTTATCTGGAAAAATAAACGCTGAAGTTGCTGTCTTAATTGTTGACAGGAAAAACATAGGAGCTATTGAAAGGGCAGAGAAGCTCGGAATAAATTGGGTCTTTGTAGACCCAAATGGTTTCCCAAGTCGCGAGGAGTACGACTCAAGGATTGTTGCCATACTTAAGTACTTAGGAGTTGATTTAGTCTGTCTTGCCGGCTACAAGAAAATCGTTTCAGCCCCCTTTGTTGATGCCTTTCCGGGCAGGATTATGAACATCCACCCCACTCTTTTACCCTCTTTTCCCGGCCTAAAGCCTCACGAAAAGGTTTTAAAGTACGGAGTTAACGTATCGGGGGCTACAGTTCACTTTGTTGATAAGGGGGTTGATACAGGTCCCATTATTGTTCAGGTTGCAGTTCCCGTTTCTCCGGACGATACGCCTGAGACCCTTTCAGAGAGAATCCTAAGGTACGAGCACAGGATATACCCTCAGGCCGTTAAGTGGTTTGTTGACGGGCGGATAGAGCTCTCTGGCAGAAAGGTAATCGTTAAGGGTGCAGATTACTCCTCACTACCAGTAGTTCCGGCTCTAGAGGACTTCTGATGGAGCTGATCAAACTTCGTAACGGTATAAAGGTTCTGCTAAACCCTGTTGACGGCTTTGAAATAGTTGCATGCAACGTTTTTATCCCAAGAGGTTCTTCTTTTGACAGAAAGCCCGGAATTACTACGCTGTCTTTTAAAACGGCCTTTAAGAGAAGTTCTCTACGCTCTCCTTTAGAGTTTTCAAAACTTCAGGAGCGTTTTGGGACTCCTTTTGTTCCAGAAGTTTCAGTTGACTACTCCTTAGTAAGGTTTCAGGTCGTTCCAGAAGGGGTAGTTGAGTTCTTCAGGTTGTTTAAAGAGGTAGTGGAAAACCCAGATTTCTCTGCCGAGAGCTTCAAGGTTGAAAAGGAATCTCTCTTAGCCGCTATTCGCTCTAAGATAGAAAACTCCTTTTCGCTTGCCTACGAGAAGATAGTTAAGATGACTTACTGTGGAACATCTTACGAGAATATGCCCTACGGTAGCGAAGAAAGCGTTTCCTCAACCTCTCTGGAGGAAGCTGAAAGCTGGTTTAGGGGTTCCATTTTCCCTGAAGGAACTGTCTTTTCAATCTGTGGGAAGCTCCACTCCCTTGAGGAGATACTTCCTCTACTGGAAGGTTTAGAAACCTTCCCGGGAGATTTAAAAAGACCTACTACTGGGATTCGGGAAACCAAAAAAGAGGTTGTAAAGAGGAAAGGCTCTGCCCAGAGCTTTCTTATGGTTGCTGTTGAGGCGCCGGCAGTTAACGAGGGAGGTTACGTTGAATTTCGCCTTCTGAATACACTGATTGGGGAAGGGATAGGTTCAGTTCTTTTTCAGGAGCTCCGCGAAAAAAGAGGATTTGCCTACTCAACAGGTTCTATTTATCCTACCCGCCTTGGAAAAAGTAGACTTTTCCTTTATATAGGAACTTCTCCAGAAAAGGAAAAAGATGTTGAGAAGGCGCTTTTGGAGCTCCTTAGAAACCTTCCGGACTTTGTAACTCCTGAGAGCGTTAGTAGGGCGAAGCGCTACCTCAGAGGAGGCTTTGAGCTGGACCACGAGACGAGGAGTAAGAAGTCTTGGTATGCAGGTTTCTGGGAAGTTATGGGGAAAGGTTACTCCTACGATTCTTCCTTTATTGAGATGATTGAAGGAATTAGCGTAGAGAGGCTAAGGGAAATTGCAGAAGATGTTGCCTTAAGACCTTTCCACGAGGTAGTTGTTAAGGATGAGTAAACTTATTCTCGTTAGTGCTTGTCTTGTTGGCTTTAACTGTAAGTATAACGGAGGTAACAACAGGTCTGAACTTATCGTTGAGGCCTTTCGTAGAGGTTTTGTAGTTCCTGTTTGTCCTGAACAGCTCGGCGGACTTCCAACTCCGAGGTCTCCTGCCAAGATAAAGGGTGGTGACGGTAAGGACGTTCTCTCTGGGAAGGGAAAAGTTTTAACAGTTGATGGTTCTTTTAAAGACGTGACGGAGAACTTCTTAAGGGGGGCTTATGAGACCCTTAAGGCGGCGGAGCTCCTTGGTGATAGACTTGTAGCGTGTATACTTAAGGAAAAAAGTCCTTCCTGTGGAGTGAAGAAAATCTACGAGTTTGATACAGATAACTTGAAAGAGGGAATGGGGGTAACTGCAGCCCTTCTCTCAGAAAAAGGTTTTAAAATTATCAGTTCAGAAGATACTGAAATCATAAAAAAAATTCTTATAAGGAGTTTAA
The DNA here is from genome assembly GCF_004339575.1 of Phorcysia thermohydrogeniphila. Lineage (NCBI taxonomy): Bacteria > Pseudomonadati > Aquificota > Aquificia > Desulfurobacteriales > Desulfurobacteriaceae > Phorcysia > Phorcysia thermohydrogeniphila. Next base: position 80,228 of record NZ_SMFV01000004.1, on the reverse strand, counting down.
ATGAGTAGGTTGCCGAGGCTTAGAATCAAGGACTTAGAACCCAAGTATCCAATCATTCAGGGAGGGATGGGTGCGAAGGTATCCCTCCATAAGTTAGCAGCAGCCGTTGCCAATGCCGGCGGAATTGGGGTTATCTCTGCAGTTCTCCTTCACGAAAAGGACAGGAGCAAGCCGAAGAAGACCACCTGTAAAGGAATTGACGTTGAGAGCGTTGGCCTAAAACCCTACCACTACGCTTGGGAGCTGGCTGAAGAGATAAGGAAGGCCAAAGAACTTGCTCCTAACGGAATAATCGGCGTGAACATTATGTACGCCCTTACCCACTTCTACGAGCTCTTAATGACGGCGATAGATGCCGGGGCTGACCTGATTATTCAGGGAGCAGGTTTTGGCAAGGACGTCTTTAAGATATGCAACACCTTTGACGTTCCCCTTGTTGAGATTGTAGCCACTCCAAAGGGGGCAAAGCTCTCTGAAAGGCTTGGCGCTGCTGCTGTGATTGTTGAGAGCGGTGATGCCGGTGGACACTTGGGAACGATGGATAGCTTGTGGGATATCCTTCCAGATATTGTGAAGGCTGTAAACATTCCCGTAATAGCCGCCGGCGGTATCTTTGACGGAAAGGACATGGCAAGGGCCTTTGAGATGGGAGCAAGTGGGGTTCAGATAGCAACCCGCTTTATTGCGACTTATGAGTGTGATGCAGCTCAGGAGTTTAAGGACTATATAATAAAGGCAAAGCCGGAGGACTCTATTTACATAAAGAGTCCGGTCGGCATGCCGGCTCATGCCGTTAGGAATCCTTTTACCGAGAGGCTTGAAAAGGAGGGAAAAATTCCTCACTCCTGCCCTTATAAGTGCCTTAAAACGTGTCCGGGGCCGGATTCCATCTACTGCATAGCCGACGTTCTCCTTAAGTCGGTGGAAGGAGACGTGGTTGAAGGCCTCGTTTTCTCCGGTAGCAACGTCGGTAGGGTAAACAGGATGTATCACGTTGACGAGCTTATGAGGGAGCTCGTTGAGGAGTGTGAAGAGGAGCTTGAGAGGAAGGGACTAAATTTTGGGGGTGAGCAATGAGAAGGTTGATTCTTGTTCCTATAGCACTCTCTTTCCTTTTTGGGTGTGCACAGACTCAGGGACCGGTTAACGCCGATTTCTCACAGATTAAAAAAGAGCTTGAAGCCCTTAAGGTCAAGGTGGACTCTCAAGGAGAGAAACTTTCCCTCTTAGAGGAGAGGCTCTCAAAAGTTGAAGACAAAAGCGCAGGTAACGAGCAACAGATTTTTGAGCTTAAAAAGAAAGTAGAGGAAATAGACAAAACCCTTTCTGCCGTTACGGTTCCCATTACTTCTGTTAAACCTCCCTCCGTGGAGGGCAAGGAGGGAGAGAAACCCCAGCCAGTTGTTCAGCTTAGCGCCAGAGACCTTTACAGGCAGGCCTTCAACGCTATGGAGGCCGGTGACCTTGAGAAAGCAAAGTCCCTCTTTGAGCAGCTCGTCCAGCAGTATCCTGAGAGCTCCCTTGCTGACAATGCACTCTACTGGATAGGTGAGATTTACTACTCCCACAACGATTACGAGACTGCCGTAAACTACTTTAAGCAGGTTATTGAGAAGTACCCCAACGAGAACAAAGTTCCTGCTGCGATGCTTAAGCTTGGCCTCTGCTACAAGGGAATGGGAGATGTGGAGAAGGCGAAAGAGGCCTTCCGTAAGGTGATTGAGATGTATCCCGGAACTCCTGAGGCTGGGATAGCGAAAGTTAAACTTATGGAACTGGAGAGGTAGGATGATAATTGATGAGAAGGCTATAAAAGGGCTCGCCTTTAGGGCTGCTGACCTTTGGCTCAACTTAGAACTTTCAAGACATCGTCCCGACAGCAACTATGAACAGGTTACGAGTTTCCTTAAACAGCGCTTTAAGGCAGAAGAATTAAACCCGTTGCTCTTGACTTTGGGACTTCTTGAAATGGCCCTTATAGAGGATGCTCTAAAGAACAAGCAGTACCTCTCTGAGGAGGAAAGGGAGAAAATCATTCAGGACGTAGTTGAGAGCCTTGCGAATAACTTTCCTAAGGTCGTTGAGGAGATGGAAAAGATACTCTCTGATTTAGATAGTAAAATAAAGGAGTTCAAACTCCTTGCAGGTAAGTACAGAATGGGAGGAGAGTAAATGTCAGAAAAAGTAAAGGTGGCCATAGTTGGGGTGGGAAACTGTGCAAGTTCCCTGATTCAGGGAATTTATTACTACCGTAATAAAAGTGAAGAAGAGATATCTGGTCTTATGCACTACGACATAGGTGGTTACAAGCCTTGGGACATAGAAGTTGTTGCTGCCTTTGACATAGATGTTAGAAAGGTAGGGAAGGACGTTAGTAAGGCAATATTTGAAAAGCCCAACTGCACGACGGTTTTCTGTCCAGATGTCCCTGAGATGGGTGTTGAGGTCCAGATGGGACCTATAATGGACGGCTTTGCTGAGCACATGAAGGATTACCCAGAAGACCAGCGTTTCGTTCCTGCCGATAAGGAGCCGGTAGACGTTGTTAAGGTTTTGAAGGAGAGTGGTGCGGAGGTTGTAATAAACTACCTGCCGGTTGGTTCAGAGGAAGCTACGAGGTTTTACGCCCAGTGTGCCCTTGAGGCTGGCTGTGCCTTTGTAAACTGTATTCCTGTTTTTATAGCCTCTGATGAAGAATGGGCAAAGAAGTTCAGGGAAAAAGGACTTCCTATAGTTGGTGATGACATAAAGTCTCAGGTTGGAGCGACAATTACCCATAGAGTTCTTGCTACCTTAATGAGCGACAGGGGAGTTAGGATAGATAGAACCTACCAGCTCAACTTTGGCGGTAACACCGACTTCCTCAACATGCTGGAAAGGAAGAGATTAAAGACCAAGAAGGTTTCTAAGACGGAAGCTGTAAGGTCTCTCCTCCCCTACCCTATTGAGAGCGATAACATCCACATAGGTCCAAGCGATTACGTTCCGTGGCTCAAGGACAACAAGATTGCCTACATAAGGCTTGAGGGAAGGCTCTTCGGTGATGTCCCTATGTACATAGAGCTCAAGCTGTCCGTTGAGGACTCTCCGAACAGCGCTGGCTCAGCAATTGACGCAATAAGGTGCGCTAAATTAGCCCTTGATAGGGGTATTGCCGGCCCCCTCTACTCAATTTCTGCTTACACTATGAAACATCCACCAGTTCAGTACCCTGACTGGAAGGCAAAGGAGCTGGTGGATAAGTTTATAAAGGGAGAGGTAGAGAGGTAGTTTCCCCTCCGCTAAGGAGGGCTTTTCCTTCTCTTAACTTACGTAAGTCCGCCGGAACCTCTGCTTACTTTTACTGGTCTGTTTTTCTCGTCAACTAAAACAACAATGGGCTGGAAGTCCTCTATCTCCTCTTCCTCAAGTTCACAGTAGCTTACAATAATTACGAGGTCTCCTTTCTGTACCTTCCTTGCGGCAGCTCCGTTTAAGCATATTTCCCCACTTCCCGGTTCTCCCGGTATTACGTAGGTTGAGAAGCGCTCTCCGTTGGTTATGTTGTATATGTCAACCTTTTCGTAGGGCAGGATGTCTGCGAGCTTTAGGAGTTCGCTGTCTATGGTTATGCTACCTTCGTAGTGAAGGTCGGCTCCCGTTACCGTTGCCCTGTGTATCTTGGACTTGAACATGAACCTTCTCATTCCTTTCCACCTCGCTGGAAAGTTTACGGCCTTAAATATATCCATTAAATTGAGAGAGTGTGATAAGTGCTTGAGAGGAGGGAGAGATGGTAAGGTATCCGGCAGTTGCTGGCCAGTTCTATCCGGGGACGGCGAAGGAGCTCCGCCTCTACCTTGACTCTTACTGCAGGTCTGACCTTCCAAGAGTAAAAGCTAAGGCGGTAATTGTTCCCCACGCAGGCTACGTGTACTCTGGTAAAGTTGCTGGAGAGACTTATAGCAGGGTTGAGATACCAGGGAAGAACGTCATTTTAGGGCCAAACCATACAGGCTTGGGAAAGCCGGCCTCTGTTTTTCCTGAAGGGGTCTGGCTAACACCCTTTGGAGAAGTTCCCGTTGACGAGGGGGTCGTTGAGAGGCTAATCTCCCACTACCCCTACGAAGCGGACACGACTGCCCACATCTACGAGCACTCCTTAGAAGTTCAAGTTCCGTTTTTACAGCACTGCTCCCGTTACAGGAGCGACCTGAAGATAGTTCCTGTAGTTTTTCAGCATATATCCTACTCCGACTGTGCTGTGGCTGGCGAGGTTCTTGCAGAGGCAATAAAGGACGAAGATGCCCTCATAGTTGTGAGTACAGACTTCTCCCACTACGTTTCTCAGTCTGAGGCTGAAAAGTACGACTCCTACGCTATAGACGCGATACTCAACTTAGACCCTGAGGAGCTCTACAGGAGAGTTCTGACCTACAACATCTCTATGTGCGGTGTTATCCCTGCAACTGTTGGACTCATTGCTGCGAAGTTACTCGGTGCAGAAAGCGCAGAGCTCGTTATGTATAGAACATCCGGAGATGTAACCGGGGACTACGCACAGGTTGTGGGTTATGCCGGGATAATCGTATATTAACTATGATAGAATTTCATGAAAATTATTTAGAAGGGGAGGTTCGTTTGAGCGATTGCGAGAGAATTGCGGAAGTTTTGAAAGCCCTTGGCCATCCGACCCGCGTGAAGATTATCAAGTTCTTGGCCGATGGGGAAAAGTGCGTTAAGGAGATATGGCAGGAGCTCGGTATCCCGCAGCCGACAGTTTCTCAGCATATAAATATTCTCAAGAGTGCGGGAATTATCTCTTTCAGGAAAGACGGCGTTAAAACCTGTTACAGAGTAGAAGAGCCGAAGGCTGTTGAGATAATCAAACTACTTTCAGAGGAGGGTGACTAAATGGCTCAGGAAATTAGGACCATTGAAGAGTTTGAAAGGGAAGTTCTCTCTTCCGACGTTCCCGTACTTGTAGACTTTTGGGCTCCGTGGTGCGGTCCATGTAGGATGCTTGCTCCAACTATTGACGAGCTGGCTGAGCAGTATGCCGGAAAGATAAAGGTGTTTAAGGTTAACACCGATGAGCTCCCGATGCTCGCAATGCAGTACGGTATCAGGGGTATTCCTACAGTAATGCTCTTTGTAAACGGGGACGTTGCCGACGTTAAGGTCGGTCTTCAGCCTAAGGCAGTCTTTGAAGCGATGATAGAAAGGGTTCTCGGGGAGCAGTAAATGAAGGTTTGGGATGTTGTTATAGTCGGTGCCGGCCCTGCCGGGCTGGCGGCCGGCATTTACGCCGGTCGCTCTCGGCTGAAGACGCTTATACTTGACCAGATGATGCCCGGAGGACAGCTCCTCATTACAGAGCGGATTGAGAACTACCCGGGTTTCTTTGAGGGGATTACGGGCTTTGAGCTCTCAGAGAAGATGAGACAGCACGCTGAGAAGTTCGGAGCCGTCTTTGAGAACGGCCAGCTTGTAAGCACCGTTGACGTTGAAGGAGACCTCTTTGTAGTAAGGACAGAGTCGGGAGAGATTAAAGGGAAAACCCTTATATGGGCAGCAGGCTCTACTCCTAGGAAACTTAACGTTCCCGGTGAGGCAGAGTTTACAGGTAGGGGAGTTTCTTACTGTGCCGTCTGTGATGGAGCTTTCTTTAGGGATAGAACCGTTGCCGTTGTTGGCGGTGGGGATTCAGCCCTTGAGGAGGCCCTATACTTAACGAAGTTTGCCAGCAAGGTGTACCTTATCCATAGAAGGGATAAGTTCAGGGCTGTCAGGATTATTCAGGATAGGGTTTTAAAGAATGACAAGATAGAGCCGGTTCTGAATAAAGTTGTGGTTTCAATAAACGGAACTCAGTTCGTAGAGTCCCTTACTCTTAGGGATACAGAGACCGGAGAGCTCTCAGAGCTCCCAGTTGACGGCGTTTTTATCTTCATAGGCAACGAGCCCAACACTTCTGCCGTTGCCCACCTTGTAGATACAACAGAGGATGGTTTTATCATTACTGACGATGAAATGAGAACTAAAACGCCGGGACTTTTTGCTGCCGGCGACGTTAGGCATAAGTCTTTAAGACAGGTCGTTACTGCTGCTGCAGATGGAGCAATTGCTGCAATGTCTGCCACAAAATACCTTGAGGAGAAGGAAGGTTAAAATGAGGAAGCTCTTGGTGGCCTTTCTTGCCCTTTCGGTAGCTACCTTTGTCGGTTGTGGAAAAGAGGAGACAAAGGTTGAAAAGGCTCAGGAAGAAGTTAGGAAAAATGAGGAAGGCGTTAAGGCCTACGATTTTGAGCTAACGGACGTTAACGGCAAGAAGGTTAAGCTCTCTGACTTTAAAGGAAAGGTGGTCATAGTTCAGTTCTTCGGAACTTACTGCCCTCCCTGCAGGATGGAGATGCCCGTCCTTGAAAAGCTCTACAAAGACTACGGCGGTAAGGTGGTGGTCTTAGGTATTTCCGTTGACTACATGGGAGAGGACCCTTCAAAGCTAAAGCCTTTTGTCAAGCAGATGGGAGTAACCTACCCCGTCCTTGTTTCCGACGAGAGGACTTGGCAGGAGTACGCTGCAAGGATTACCGGTCTTGATTCCATCCCCCAGACTTACATTATTGATAAGGAAGGTTTTGTAAGGTACTACGAAGTTGGTTATATGCCCTCCTACGAGTCCCTCTTTAGGAAAGCTGTTGAAGAGCTCCTGAGAGAGTAACGGCAGCCGAGATGGTAAAGATAAAGAAAGTAAGGCTCTACAAGACCGTTTACGTTCCCGAGGAACTTCCCCGGACCCCTTACAGGGAGGTAGCTTTCGTAGGAAGGTCAAACGTCGGGAAGTCTTCTCTCCTTAATACCCTTGCTAACAACTTTAAGCTGGCAAGGGTAAGCTCTGAGCCGGGAAAGACCCGCTCTGTTAACTTCTTCCTCGTTAACGAGAGGTTCTTCCTCGTTGACCTTCCCGGTTACGGCTTTGCAAAAGTTCCCCTTAAAGAGCAGAAGAGGTGGAGAGAGCTTATAGAGACCTACCTAAAGGGAAGGGATACCCTTAAGGGGGTATTCCTCCTTGTAGATTCCCGTATCGGGCCAACAGAAAAAGACCTTCAGATGAAGGACTGGCTTGACTTTTACGGAATCCCTTACGTCGTTGTAGCTACGAAGGTGGACAAGCTCAGGACTTCTGAGAGGCAGAAGCTTGAGAAGAAGATACAGGAGGGTTTGGGAGACAAGAACATAAAAATAGTGCCTTTTTCCGCAAAGACGAGGGAAGGAAGGGTGGAACTTTTAAAGGAGATAGAGAGGCTCTTAGAGTCCTGAAATGATAGAAGAACTGAGGCTCTACAAATTTGGCTTGATATCTGCAGAGCTCTCCTTCTCTCCCGGCTTTAACGTCATCATCGGAGAAACGGGCGCCGGTAAATCCCTTCTCCTTAGTTCAATAGATTTCCTAAAAGGGGCAAAGAGTGATGTAGTTTCTGAGGGCTCCTTTGTAGAGGCGGTTTTCTCTTTTGAGGATGAGGAGGTATTCGTAAGGAGAGAAATAAAAGGGGGACGTTCCCGCTACTTCTTAAACGGCATGAGAGTCCCCCAGAAGCTTGTTGAGGAGAAGGTAGCGAGGTTTCTCATATTTCAGTCCCAGAGGCAGTCTATAGAGCTCCTAAAACCTTCCTACCAGATTGAGGTTCTTGATAGAGTTTCTGGGGTTAGCTCCCTCCTTGAAAGCTATAAGGAGCTCTACCACGCCTACAGGGAAAAGCAAAAAGAACTTGAATCCCTTAAAGCTGATGCAGCGGAAAAAGAAAGGGAGATAGATATCCTGAAGTTTCAGATAGAGGAGATTGAGTCTGCTAATTTACGGGAAGGAGAGGAGGAGGAGCTCTTAGAGCTCAAGAAAGTAGTCTCGCAAGCAGAGAAGGTTAAATCCCTCAGGGAGCTTGTTCGCTTTAACCTTTACGATGGAGAAGGAGCTGCCCTTGAGAAGATAGGTGAGGTTCTCTCTTCCCTTGAAGAGCTTGAAATGTTTTCTGACCTTGTTAAACGGCTAAGCAACCTCTACTATGAGCTTGAGGCCGTCTACTTTGAGCTTGAGAAAAGACTTGAAGTTCCAGATGAGGATATCTCCTTAGAAGCAATAGAGGATAGGCTCTACGAGATTGAGAGGATAAAGAGAAAGTACGGTGGAAGCTTAGAGAAAGTAAAGGAGTTCTTGGAGCGCTCAAAGGAAAGGCTTGAAGTTCTTGAAAACCTTGACTTTGAACTTGAGAAAAAGGAAAAGGAGCTGGAGGAACTAAGAAGGGAACTTCAGGAGATTTCAGCGAAAATTTCAGCCAAAAGGAAGGCGGGAGCGAAAGAGCTTAAAGCGGTACTCATTGACTCCTTTAGAGAGCTTAAAATGGAGTCTGCCCGCTTTGAGGTTTTATTAGAGGAACTCCCAGATTTTACGCCTAAAGGGAAGGACAGAGTTACCTTTCTCTTCTCCGGAAACCCAAAACTTTCCCTTTCCCCGCTATCTGATTCTATTTCCGGTGGAGAGCTCTCTAGGTTTCTTCTCTCTGTGCTTGCCCTTTTCTCTTTCCCGGAAGTCACTATGGTTTTTGATGAGATTGATGCGGGTATGTCCGGGAAGGTCCTTACAAAGGTTGCAGGGAAGTTAAGGGATATTGCTAAAAGTCAGCAAGTTATTGCTGTAACGCATTCTCCTCAGGTAGTTGCCGCAGCAGATAGGGTCTTTAAGGTGGAGAAGTCTCCAAGCGGTAGCGTTACCGTTAGAGTCCTTGACGAGGAAGAGAAGAAAAAAGAAATTGCTATAATGATTTCTGGAGATGTAAGTGAGGGTAGCCTTAGAGCTGCCGATGAGTTGATAAAGAAGTGGGAGGAGTGATGGGTCACGGAATGGGTAGTCATGAAACGGTTGGAGGACTAATTCAGGCCTTTAACCTCCACCTTACAAAAGCAGAGCTGGCGGAGCTCTCCGTTCTTCTTTTTGTAGCAACCTACGCAATGATACTCCTTGAAAAGTTCTTCCACAGGACGATTGCAGCCCTTGTTGGAGCTTCCTTAGTTCTGGTTATCGGCGTCATTACACCGGAGAAAGCATGGGAAGCGATAGACCAGAATACCATACTCCTACTCTTTGGAATGATGAACATCGTTACGGTTATGGGTAAAAGTGGCTTTTTCCATATAGTTGCTGCAAAAGCTGTAAAGCTAACGAAGGGTTCACCTACGAGAGTTCTGTGGGTTTTCTCCCTCCTAACGGCTGTTTTCTCTGCATTCCTTGATAACGTTACGACGGTTCTCTTTATGGCCCCTGTAATGATAAACATAGCTGAAAGACTTAAGCTTAACCCGATTCCCTACCTTATAGCTATTGTCCTTGCATCAAACACGGGAGGTACTGCAACGCTTATCGGTGACCCGCCGAACATCATCATTGGTAGCATTGCAGGAAAGACCTTTAACGACTTCCTGATAGAAGTAGCACCTTACGCCATTATTGCCTTCATTCTGGGACTTATCGTTATGCACATGATGATGGCTAAGGGAGGCTTCTTAGAGGCAAAAGCTACCGAAGAGGAGCTCAGGGAAGTCCTTTCTGGTAAGGTTGACGAGTCGCTCATTGACAGAAAACTTATGAAAAAGTCTGTAGGCATTTTTCTCATTACAATCGTTCTCTTTGTTGTTGGCCACAACTTGGGACTTGAGCCGGGGGTAATCGCACTCTTAATGGCTACTATCTTAGCCTTTATCAGCGGTCTTTCTCCTGCTTGGATACTTGAGAAGGTTGAGTGGACTACACTTATATTCTTCATGGGACTCTTTATGGTCGTTGGAGCCCTTGAGGTTAACGGCGTCTTTGAAACGGCTGCCAACTGGCTCATCCAAGAAATTGGGAACAATATCCACGCAGGAATTCTAATCGTTGGCTTTACTTCAGCGATAATTTCCGGTTTTGTTGACAACATACCCTTTACAATGTCTATGGCCTACGTCCTAAAGGGTATGGAAGCCCAAATGGGAAGCATTATGGATCCCCTCTGGTGGTCCCTTTCCCTTGGTGCGTGTCTTGGTGGTAACCTCACGCTTATTGGAGCTTCTGCAAACATAGTTACTGCAGACATTGCTGAAAGGAACGGTTACAAGATTGACTTCTTCAGATTCATGAAGTACGGAACACCCGTTGCCGTTGTAACTGTTGTGGTAGCCCTCCTTCTCTTCTACGTTGAACACACAATATTCGGCGGAATTTAATGGAGGTAGAATGAAGTTTCTGGAAAGGTTTTTTGAGGGTTTGCTGTGGCGTTCAAGGCTAATGGTTCTCTTTGCCGTTATTTTCTCCCTCGTTGCAGCTTTTGGGATGTTTATAGTGGCCTCTGTAGAGATATACGAACCTATTAGCCACGTATTTAAAAACTCTTTCCACCTAAGTGCTGAGGAGCACGAAAAGCTCGTGAGCTCTATTGTCGGTGCTATAGACCTTTTCCTCATAGCTACAGTTCTCATCATCTTTTCCCTCGGTCTATACGAACTCTTCATAAGCAAGATTGATGAGGCCGAGAGTGACGAGAGGTCTTCTAAAATCCTTGCTATTCACAGCCTTGACGACCTGAAGGAGAAGCTGGCGAAGGTCGTCTTAATGGTTCTCATCGTTACGTTCTTTAAGTATGCTATTCACATTAAGTATGAGACCCCTCTTGAAACACTTTACCTCGCTGTTGGAGTTTTAATGCTTGCTTTAGCCCTTTACTTTAGCCACAAGAATCACTGAGGGGAAGGAAATTTAAATGCCTGAAGAGAAGGAACAAAAAGAACAGGAGAAGCAGAGAACAGAGAGAATTACCGGTCCTCAAAAAGCGGCGATTCTGGTACTTACTTTACCCGAGGATGTTGCTGTTAACGTCATAAGGAAGCTCAAGGAGCACGAGCTTAATAAGCTTGCTAAGACGATACTTACTCTCGGGACGATAAAGAGGGATATGGTAAAGCTCGTCCTTAAAGAGGCACGGGACGAGCTGGCAGAGATGGCTCCTTTGAGAACAGCTCCTGATGAGCTCAGGAGGCTTTTTGAGAAGGCTCTCCCTCCCGAAAAGTTTAGGAAGCTCCTTGAAGAGACGATGCTTACCGAGTCCGGGAAGGTAGTCTTTGAAGAGCTCGGCAAGATGGACCCTAAGTTTATTGCGAAACTCATAGAAAAGGAACATCCTCAGATAATTGCTATTATCCTTTCCCAACTAAAGCCTATGAAGGCTGCAGAGGTTATTCAGTACCTTCCAAAGAGGCTCGGTGTAACTAACGTTAGAGAAGAGGTTGTTAAACGCCTCGCTATGCTTGAAAAGGTCTCAATGAACACCCTTAAGATACTTACAGACGCCCTTGAGGACGAGCTTGCATCTATCGGTGCAGGTAAAGAGCAGGCACTTAGCGGCGTTGACATTGCCGCTGAAATAGTTAACAACTTGCCGAAAGAACTGGCTCAGGAGCTCCTTGACGAGATACGGAAAGAGAATCCCTCCCTTGCCGATGCAATTGAAGAGAGGATGTTCAAGTTTGAAGATATCGTCAAGCTTGACAACAGGGCAATCATTGAGATACTTAAAGCAGTTGATAAGAACGACCTTCTCCTTTCCCTCAAGGGAGCTCCAGAAGAAATCCTCAACAAGTTCCTCTCCAACATGTCTAAGCGTGCTTCTCAGATGTTCCTTGAGGATTTGGAGGCCCTTGGACCTGTTAGGAAGTCTGACGTTGAAAAGGCCAGAAAGAAAGTCATTGCTATAATTAAGAAAATGGCGGAAGAAGGCAAGATAGATATTAGCGGCTCTGAAGAGATGATCTAATCCTGAAACAGCGGAGGGTCTGTGGCTGATGAATTCCTCTCTCAGGAAGAGATAGACGCTCTTCTTGGAGGTGGAGAGTCTACTAAGGAAGAGGAAAAAAAAGATGAGATAGCGCCTTTTGATTTCTCCCAAGTAGAGCACCTTAAAAAGGGTGGCGTCCCGGGACTTGAGCTTCTCTTTGAGCGGTGGGTTAAGGTCTATAGGGAGGAGATAAGGCGCCTCGTTCCTCAGGTCGGAATGATAACTAAGGAATCCGTCTACATAACCCGTTTTAACAACTTCATGATAAAGATACCTATGCCGGCAAGCTACAGCATCGTTTCTATGAAGCCCTTTAAGGATAACTTTCTTTTTATCCTTGATTCTCGCCTTGTGTTTGTTGTTATTAGCGTTATGTTTGGGGGACCTGCCCAGCCCTTTAAGATAGAGGGTAGGGAGTTTACAAAGCTTGAAACGAGAATAATTGACGACCTTGTGAGAGTTACTCTCACCACCTTTGAAAAGGTGTGGCAGGACGTTTATCCTGTACAGCTTGAGCTCCGCTCTATAGAGCTAAACCCTGCCCTTGCCCGGATAGTCTCTGGTAACGAAAAAGTTATAGTTGTTGAGTCCACTATGGACATAGACGGCTATGAAGCTCCTTTCTTTTTCTGCTTTCCTCAGGGAATGTTCATGCCGATAAAGGAGCTCATCTTCTCTGAGTCACTTTTTGCAGAGAAGGACCCTGTATGGGAGAATCACCTGCGGAAGAAGCTTCTTAAGACGGAGGTTCGCCTCTCCCTTGAGGTAGCGAGGAAGCAGTTTACGCTTAGGGAAATTTTGGAGTGGAAGTTAGGGGACAGCTTCGTTTTAGATGTGTCTAAGGGAGACCTCCTGAAACTCTACGTTGAGGAGAGTCCCAAGTTTTATGCTAAACTTGGTAAAGTAAGAGATAAGTATGCTGCAAAGGTTGTTGACTTCATAAACGGGGAAGGAGATGGCAGAGGAGGAAAAGCAGCAGAATCAGGAGGAGAAGAGCCAAGAGGAACTGGCAAAGGAGTGGGAGGAAGCTCTTAAGGCACAGCAGGAGCTCCAGCAGCAACAGCAGGAGGGTTCTGAAGGTTCTTCTTCAGAAGAGGATATAATGAGCGCTTGGGAGGAGGCGCTTAAAGAGCAAAAAGAGAAGCAGGCTTCTTCTGAGGAGAGTCCTGAAGAGGGCGATGAAAGCTGTGGAGAAGAAAAGTTTGAGCTACTTAAGGATATTCCACTTGAAGTTACAATAGAGGTAGGGAGTACCAGCCTTCCTTTAGAGGAGGTTCTTAAGCTTCACCCAAACAGCATCGTAGAACTTGACCGCTACATTCACGAGCCGGTTGATATAAAAGTAAACGGTAGGCTCATTGCAAAGGGAGAGCTCTACACTGTCAAGGATAGTTACGGTATAAAGATTACACAAATAATAACGCCAGAGGAGCGGTTAAAACTCTTAGAGGAATGAAGGCATGGCACTAACGCTTCAGACCCTCTACGTCTTGGCCGCTGGCGGCGAGAGGGCTATTGAACAGCTTGACGTTACTGCTAATAACATTGCCAATGTTAACACTCCCGGTTTTAAGAGAATCCTTGAAGAGGAGATGTCCCAGCACATACCAAACAATAAAGGAGATGCCTATAACCTCCTCGTTTTTCCCCGATTTAAGGCAACTCACGTGTTATTAGAGCAAGGGTCTCTTAAGGAAACTGGGAATCCTTTGGACCTTGCGATTAAGGGAGAAGGATTCTTTGCCGTAAGAACGAAGGCTGGGGAGCTCTACACCCGCAACGGCCACTTCTTCATAGATGCCGACGGCAGACTGGTTGATAGTAAGGGTAATCCGGTTCTTGACATAGCGGACGGTGAGATATTCTTAGATGGAACAAAACCAGTGACTATAACGAAGGACGGCGTTGTCTATCAGGGAAACGAGAAGGTAGCTGTCCTGAAAATCGTTGCTTTTGACTCGGTTTCGCCTGTTGGGAATTCCTACTATAAAGGCAGTGGGGAACCTCAACCGACGGAAGCGGAAGTTCTTCAAGGTTACTTAGAAATGTCAAACGTAGACCCTGTTAAGGAGATGGTTGAGCTTATAAACGCTCAAAGGCGTTTTGAGATGTACGGAAACCTTATAAGAGGTCTTGACCAGCTAAATCAGAGGAGCAATGAGATAGGCAAAGTGTAACGGCTGGAGGGAAAAATGCTTAGAGCTCTGTGGACGTCTGCTTCTGGAATGGAAGCTCAGCAGACCAACTTAGACGTTATCTCTCACAACATTGCCAACGTTAACACGGTTGGTTTTAAACGTTCAAGGGCAAACTTTGAGGACCTTATCTACCAAGACATAAGAGACCCCGGGGTTATGAGCTCTGAGGAGAACAGAGTGCCTTCGGGAATTCAGATAGGTCTTGGAGTGAAGGTTTCTGACGTTAGCAAGATATTCACTCAAGGTAGCCTTATAAAGACGGACAAGCCTCTGGACATTGCCATTCAGGGAGCTGGATTTTTCAAGATAGAGCTCCCCGGAGGTGGCGAGGCCTACACGAGAGCTGGAAACTTCCAGCTTGATAACGAAGGCTACATAGTAACCCCTGAAGGGTATAGACTTTCCCCGAACATCCAAATTTCTGCACCAGAAACGGTTGTAAGCATCTCAATAAGTCCCAACGGGAAGGTTTACGTAGTTAGGAATACCGGTGGCCAACAGGTTACGGAGGAGGCGGGGACTATAAAACTCTACCGATTTATAAACCCTGCAGGTCTTAAGGCTATCGGCGGTAACCTGCTCGTCCAGACTGAGGCTTCAGGAGAGCCGATAGAAGGAGACCCAAATACCGACGGCTTTGGAAAGTTGGCTCAAGGTTTCTTAGAAGCGTCAAACGTTAACATTGTGGAGGAGATGGTTAACCTTATTGTTGCCCAAAGGGCTTATGAGATTAACTCTAAAGGAATAACTACGGCGGATGAAATGCTTAGAACGGTTGCTTCCCTTAAGTCTTAACCTCTTCCTGTTTGTGCTTTTGCTTTTTCAAGTTGCCTTTGCAGCTGAGGTCGTTCTAAAGAATGATGTTAAGGTTTCAGGGGAGAAGGTTTTCCTTAAGGACGTAGCCGATATCAGGGGAGCTCCGGCCGAAGTTCAGCTCCTCTCAGATATCTTTATAACCTCCTCCCCACCTCCCTGCCGGGAAAGAACGCTGAGTAAAAAGCGGGTAGCCGAGCGTATCGTTCGCTTCTTAGAAGAAAACGGAATTTCCTTCAAGGAGATAAGAGTTACAGGCCCTTCTCTTATAAGGATGACTCGCCCTTGCGTGAGGCTTGATAGGGAAAGAGTAAAAGCGGCTGTTGTTGAGTTCTTCAACAAGAACTATCCTGACTACGTGGTCCTTTCTGTTTCTGCCCCTTCTGTTGCTATTCCCTACGAACACTTTGAAGAGAGGATATCTCTTGACTCCTTAGGGGATAGGTACGCCAGAGTGAAGTATGAAATCTTAGTAAAGGGCGTTCCGATTAGAAAGTTTTGGATTCCCGTAAGGATTGACAAAAAAGTGGAAGTTGTTGTTGCCGCTCGCGATATTCCTAAGGGAAAGGTTATTTCTCCTTCTGACCTTAAAAAAGAAAAACTTCCTTCTTTAAAGGTGAGGAGGGGAGCTCTTACTTTTGAAAGCGTTATCGGTAAGGTTGCTAAAAGGGACATAAGGGCTGGGGAGGTTATAAAGGGTAGGGACTTAGAGCCGAACTTCGTTGTTAAAAAGGGCAAACCGGTAAAGCTCATTTACGAGTCAGGGGGGATTCATGTAGAGCTCTTGGCCGTTGCTCTGGAAAACGGGGCGGTGGGGGATATAATAAAAGTGAAAAACGTTTCTACCGGAAAAGTTTTGGTATGCAAGGTTATCGGAGAAAACACAGTAAAGTTTTTACTAAAGTAGCGTTATTTAGCTTAGTTTTCCTCTTTTCCTGTGGTTCTGTGCAGGAGAAGAAGACGGTATCTACTTTTTCATCCCCACCTCCAGAGGTAAAACCCCAGCCGCCTTCCCCCGGTTCTCTTTTTTCTGGCTATGAAAACCTTTTCTCTGACCCAAAGGCAAGGAACGTTGGCGATGTTGTCACTATAAAGGTCTATGAAAACCTTTCAGGTACGGGGAGCGTTCAGAGCTCCTCGGCAAAACAGTCCTCTTTTGATATAAACGTTAATAAGCCGACCGTTCTTGGAAACAAAGTCCCCGGAAGTTCAAAAGACCCGCTCCTTAACTTCTCTACGTCTCCCAAAGTTGACTTTGCTGGAAAAGGAGCGACCGCAAGGAACGCAAGGCTTATTGCAACAATTTCTGCACGGGTTGTTAAGGTTTACCCTAATGGAGACCTTTACGTTGTTGGAGAGAAAGTAATCAGGATAAACGACGATGTTCAGGTTTTAAGGATTTCCGGCATTGTAAGGCCTGAGGACATAGCTCCTGATAACTCCGTTCCGTCAAGTAAGGTTGCTAACATGTACGTTGAGTATAACGGAAAAGGTTATATGGCAGAAAACCAGAGACCCGGCTGGCTTGCAAGGTTCCTCATGAAGATTTGGCCGTTTTAGGGGAGGAGACTTGAATAGGTTCTTTTTATTCCTCTTAACTCTACTATCTCCTCTAATTGCTATCGCTGCGGAAGTAAAGATAGGGACTGAAGTTAACATTGTTGGCGTTAGGCCTAACTACCTTACAGGTTACGGTATAGTCGTTGGGCTTGACGGAACCGGTGACGGAACGACGAGCGTCTTTACCCTTCAGAGTATAGCGAATATGCTCAGGAAGATGGGAATCTACGTTGACCCTAAGGCTGTAAAGACGAAGAACGCCGCGGCTGTAATAGTTACGGCCAAGCTACCTCCTTTTGCTAAGGCTGGTATGACCTTTGACGTTGAGGTTGCCTCCTTAGGAGACGCTAAGAGCCTTCAGGGAGGTGTTTTAATAAGGACTCCCCTTATGGGGCCCGACGGGAAAATTTACGCCTTTGCTCAGGGGCCTGTCTCAACGGGCGGCGGTTACAGCGAGTCAAACAAGGGAGGTAAAGTAAAGAAGAACTTTGCTACTACAGGTATTATTCCCGGCGGAGGAATAGTTGAGAGAGACTTGCCTTTTGAGCTTGATAACGTCAAGAACCTTATTCTCACCTTGAAACATCCTGACTTTTCCTTGGCTAACGCTATAGCTTTTGCTATCAATAAACACTGTGGAATAGATGTTGCAAAGGCTAAGGACTCAGCAACTGTAGAAGTTAAGTACCCTCCCGGTGTTGATAAAGTCAGCTTCATATCGGAAGTTTTGAACCTTACCGTTGAGACGAATCCGGAGCCGACAATAGTTATCTACGAAAGGACGGGAACGGTTATTATGAGCGGAGACATAAAGATTGACCCGCCCGTCTACGTTTCCCACGGGAACATATACGTTTCTGTTACTAAAACTCCTGTCGTTTCGCAGCCTCCCCCTCTTTCTGGGGGTAAAACTGTAACTACGGAGAAAGTTACGACTACCGTTAGGGAGGAGCACGGGAGGATATTTGCCATAGAGTCCCCTTCTCTGCGGGATTTAGTGAAAGCTCTTAACGAGCTCGGCGTTTCTCCCGGAGATTTAATTGCCATAATACAGGCTATAAAGGCTGCGGGGAAACTTCACGCAAAAGTTATTGTCATGTGAGGGATTTAAATGGTTGAGAAAATAGGAAAAGCCTACTGGGATATAGTTTCTATCCAGCAGATAAAAGAGCCCAAAGAGGCTATAAAGGAGTTTGAGGCGTACCTCTTTAGAATTTTCCTGAAAGAAGCCCGCAAGTCTATTCCTGAAGGACTCTTTAGCTCTTTTTCTTCTAAGTTCTACTATGACCTACTTGATATGGAGATGGCAGAGGTAGCTTCCCAGACAGACCCTCTTAAGTTTGAGATTCTATTTGAAAAGGCTATAGCAAGCTACTCACAGTTTTCAAAGGAATCCAAATGAGGGAGACGGTAAGTCTTTACTACAGCAAGTTTTATCGCTACTCGGACATAATATTTGTCGTTCTCATTCTTGCCATTTTAGCTTCTATGATACTTCCTATCCCTCCTTTTTTCCTTGACGTTCTCCTAACTACAAGCATCACTTTCTCCTTAGTGATTCTAATGGCAACTGTATACATCAACCATCCCTTAGAGCTCTCCTCCTTTCCCTCTCTCCTCCTCCTTGCTACTCTCTTTCGCCTTTCCCTTAACGTGGCGACGACGAGGAGAATTCTTCTTCACGGTCACGAGGGACCCGACGCTGCCGGTAGCGTTATAAAAGCCTTTGGAAAGTTCGTTGTCGGTGGTAACTACGTTGTAGGAATTGTCGTTTTCCTGATACTGGTCGTTATCAACTACATCGTCATCACGAAAGGAACGGAAAGGATTTCAGAGGTTGCCGCAAGGTTTACCCTTGACGCTATGCCGGGAAAGCAGATGAGTATAGACGCTGACCTTAACGCAGGTTTAATAGACGAGAAGGAGGCAAGGAGGAGAAGGGAGGAGATTGCCCGTGAGGCGGACTTTTACGGAGCTATGGACGGTGCTTCTAAGTTCATAAGGGGCGATGCAATAGCTGGAATAATCATAACCCTCATAAACATCCTCGGTGGCCTCGCAATCGGTGTTTTCCAGCATAACATGGGATTTGCCGACGCTGCAAAGACGTTTACTCTCCTTACGGTTGGTGATGGTTTAGTTTCACAGATTCCTTCCCTTATTACTTCTACTGCCGCAGGATTGATGGTTACTAGGGCGGCCGCCGAGACAGACCTTGGACGGGAGATATTCAAACAGCTTACCGGTTACTACAAGGCTCTCTTTATGGCTTCTGGAGCTCTCGCCGTTATCGGCATTGTTCCCGGAATGCCAACTCTTCCCTTTGCTCTCCTGTCAGCCCTTATAGCCGGCATTGCCTACATGGTTTACCAGTCGGCAAAACAAAAAGAGATAGAGGAGGCGGAGAAGAAGGCAAAGGAGCTCCTAAAGCAGGCAGAGAAACAGGAGGAAAAGCCGGAGGACATAGTCGTTCAGCCGGAGCCTCTTACACTTGAGATTGGCTACTCTTTAATCCCTTACGTTGATGAGTCCCAGAACGGCGAGATAGTGAAGAAGATAAAAAGCCTGAGAAAGCAGCTTGCGAAGGAACTTGGAATTATCATTCCGCTTGTTCACCTTAAGGATAACCTTGAGCTAAAGCCCGGTGAGTACAGGATTCTCCTAAAAGACGTTGAGATTGCAAGAGGAGAGGTTGTCCCCGGTAAGTACCTTGCCATTGATACAGGTGGTGTTAAAGGAAAGGTAAATGGAATTCCAACGAAAGAGCCTGCCTTTGGCCTTACAGCTTACTGGGTGGATGAAGAAAACAGGGATAGGGCTAAGCTACTTGGCTATACGGTGGTTGATGTTCCTACTGTTATAGTCACTCACCTTTCGGAGGTTATCAAGAAGCACGCCCACGAAATTGTTGGAAGAGCTGATGTAAAGCGCCTTGTAGATAACCTTTCAAAGAAGTACCCGGTCGTAAAAGAGATTGTTCCGGAACAGGTACCCTTAGGCATTTTGACAAAGGTTGTTCAGGGACTACTTAAAGAAGGTATACCTGTAAAGGACCTCCTTACGATTATAGAGGCCGTCTCCGATAACATTGATAGGACGAGAGACCCTGACCTCCTTACAGAGTTTGCCCGTCAAGCCCTCTCACGCTTAATAACCAACATGTACGCGAGGAATGGAACCATCATTGCCCTTTCCCTTGACCCTTCTACTGAGGAGTACATAATGGAAAAGGTAAAAGAGAACGGAGGTTTTCTCCCTCCCCTTGACCCAGTTTTTGTCCAGAACCTTGTAAGGAGTATCAGTCAGAGCCTTGAAAAATTTATAATAAATCAGGTTACGCCTGTTTTAATAACGTCGCCCGCGGTAAGGCGGTTTGTTAAAAGGATAATAGAGCCCTATTTGCCATCTGTAGCGGTTCTCTCTTACACCGAGATTGAGCCGGGAGCTAAGGTAAACATAGTTGGGACGGTTAAAGGAAGATGACTGTAAAGGTGTTTGAAGGAGAGGATTTGGAGCTCCTCATAGAGAAGGCAAAGAGGGAGCTCGGTCAGAATTTAGACATCCTCTACTACGAGGTGGAGAAAAAGAGGAGCATCTTTCCCTTCTTCAAGAAGAAGTATTACAGACTTTTTGTTGCCCCTAAGAAAGAGGAGGAGGAATCCCCGAAGGTTTTGGAACTTAAAGAGGAGATAGCAGAGCTTAAAGAGATGCTTGAAGAATTCATGAAGACTCCTTCCTCTTCTCCTACCCCTTTGCCTCCTGTGCCAGAGCATGTCCCTTCTCCTGAAGTTGCCTGTGATAGTAAGGTTTTCACAGAATTTACCGGAGATGCAGTTGAGCTAATACAGACCCTTGTTGCTAAAGGAGTAAAGCCGGAGATAGCCGAAGAGGTTGTAAGGGAAGCCTGTGGGCTTGATATAGAGACCGAGAAGCTTGATTTAAACACCACTACTTTCAGGGAAGCCTTAATAAAAGGTATTAGCGCAAAGGTGAACTTTACCGGTGAGTTTGAAGTAACGCCGGGCGAAAAGGCCGTGTTTGCTTTTGTCGGTCCTACCGGGGTCGGGAAGACAACCAACCTGTTTAAGATTGCTTCTAAGCTTGTCATAGAGAAGGAGCTAAAAGTTGGCGTTATAACTACTGACACCTTTAAGGTTGGGGCGGTTCAGCAGGCAAGGACGTATGCTTCTATACTGAACATTCCCTTCTTTGTAGTTACCGACCCCAAAAAGCTGAAAGAGACCCTTGAGAAGGTGGAGAACTTAGACGTTGTGCTGATAGATACCGTTGGCAGAAGTCACTACGATTATTTCCGTCTTGGAGAAATAAAGGCCATACTCTCAGGTGCCAATATTCCAATGAAGGTGGTGCTACTTGTGAGCTGCAACTATCAAACTCACGAGGCTGTGGAGGTGGTCAATAGGTATCGCACCTTTTTCCCTATAAGTTCCCTCTTTTTCACCAAGGTTGATGAAACTTCTCGGCCGGGAATTCTTCTTAATCTACCAATCTTGACGGAGCTCCCGGTTTCTTACATAAGTACCGGTCAAAGGGTTCCAGAAGACATTAAACTATTAACACCTGAAACTATGGCAGATTACCTTTTAGGGAAGTAGATGAGTTCTCAGGCAGAAAATCTGTTAAGGCTAATAAAGAGCAAGGAGAACCTATCCGGCAAGGCTAAGGTCCTTTCTTTTGCCAGTGGAAAAGGAGGGGTAGGAAAAACAGGCGTTTCTGTATCTATGGCCTACGTTCTTGCGAACCTGTTTGACAAGAAGGTTCTTTTACTTGACTGTGACATAGGACTTGGTAACGTTCACATTCTCTTGGGACTTGAGCCTAATAAGAACCTTAAAGCTGTGCTTGAAGGAGCTCACATTAGGGAAGTGATACAGCCTGTTTACAACTTTGATGTCGTTCTAGGGTTTTCCGGTATAGATTCCATAGACGACCTTGAATCGGCCGATACTGCCAACCTCTTTCTCCAGCTTGAGGAGGTAATTTCAGAGTACGACTACGTTCTAATAGATAACTCGGCCGGACTTAACCGTCACACGATAGGTTTCTCTCGGGTAGCTACAACGACCTACATTATAACGACGCCTGAGCCTACAGCCCTTACCGACGCATACGCTTTTATAAAATCCCTCTACAAGCTCTACGGTTACAGTAGCTTTAAGGTTGTTGTGAATATGTGTCAGACACGCTCTGAAGGATTTGAGACCTTTGAAAGGCTCCAGTTCTCTGCTAAGAACTTCTTAGGTATCTCCTTAAAGCTTGCAGGAGTTCTGCCCCGTTCAAGGAACGTAGCAAGAAGCCTTAGGGGAAAAGCTCTTGTTGTGAAAGACTACCCGTCAGACCCTTATTCTGTTGAAATCAGGAAGATAGCCCAGCTTGAAACGGGTGAAGCTCTTCCAGAGGAGAAAGAGGGTTTTATTGCGAGACTTCTCCGTATCCTTAGGGAAGGAGTGTAGATGTACACAAAAACAAGAAAAGAGCTGGTCCTTGAGCACTTACCACTGGTTAAAAAGGTTGCCAGTAAGATCTACAAGAGGATTCCGGAAGGTGCCGTTGAGTTTGAGGAGCTGGTAAACACTGGTGTTATTGGTCTCATCAAGGCTATAGATAGGTACGATGAGAATAAGGCTAAGTTCTCAACATACGCTTACATAAAGATTAGAGGCGAGATATTAGATTACCTGAGGAAGCTTGACTTCCTGCCAAGGAACGTTAGAGAAAAGGTTAAAAGCGGAGAGCTTGACGCTCTAAAGGAAGAAATAGCAGCCTTCGTTAGTCTTGAGGAGAAACTGTTTGCAGACTCTGACAGGTTTACTGTAAAGGATATTCTCTCCTCCTCTGACAGGTCGCCGGAAGAGGAAGTAATATTAGCGGAGCTCCGCCAAAAGCTGGCCGAGGCTATTTCTAAACTTCCCGAAAAAGAACAGCTTGTCCTGCAGCTTATTTTTGTTGAGGAGCTTGACTTAAGGTCAATCTCAGAGATTCTGGGAGTTTCGGTTTCTAGGGTTTCTCAGCTCAAAGCTTCTGCCATCAAGAGGCTGAAGAGTCTTATTTCCGATTCAGTATAATTGAAAACAGGTTCATCTAGAGGTTAGAAAGGGGATGGAATGTTTTTATTAGACTTACTATCTGCTTTGGAAGGTAAGAGTTCAGGCTCTTCCTTGGCTGGGAAGGAGAGGAAAAGACCCGTAGGGAAGGAAGGTTTCTCATTACTTTTTGATACTATTCTTCAAGGGCAAACTCCACATGTAGCTTTACCTACCGGGAATAGAAATCTTGCGGAGAAAAAACAGCTTAGCGTTACTGAGCAGTCAGCTCGTTTAACTGGGAGCTCCAAAGAGGAACCTTTTAATCTTAAAGGTACTGAAAAGCTCGTTTTCTCACAACGAACAAAAACAGCTCTACACCATAAAGAAGTAAAGGGTAGTTTGCTTAGAACTCCCTCTTTAAGAAAAGATGTTAAAGTTGCTTTGAAGGGTAAAAAAAGCACCTTTCAGAAAGAGGAAACTCTTTCAGTCAGCGTATCCCATTACCGTAAAGGGAAGAACATCAATCAAATAGGTTTCCCTTCTGCTGACAGTGTAAAGAAGGAGTCTGCAGGAAAGAAGGAACACCTTCAATCTGAACTATTGGGAGGTAGTTACCCTGTCAGTGGGAAAGTTCCTAACTCTAAAGAGAGTTCCTTGCAGATTAGTGGCGAGAGAGCTCCTGATTCGGTAAAAACTCGGGAATCTTTAACCACCTTTGAGCAAAAAGGAGAAAGATTAGCATCTTTACACCCTTCCTATGTTGAGGGGGAGTTCTCCGGTTTAAACGTTAGTTCTTCTGGAGAGAGAGAAACTGATGCTGGTTTACTAACTATAGCTAATGATAGCCTGCCTTCTCTTAGCTTTCAGGGTAGTTTACTTGTTAATGAGGAAGCAGGAAGGTCTACTCTCACTAAGTCTGAAGAAATCATAACTGCAACTAAAGTCCTTTCGGTTTCAAAGAAAGAGGAGTCTCCAAAGCATCTTCCTAATGGAGTTTCAAAGTCTAAGTCTGTAGCAGGTGTAGAGCTCCATCAGAGCAAAGAGGGTGTAGTTCGTAAGGAGAAAAAACATGACATTTTGTTAAGTGAAAGTAGGAGAGATTTTCAGGGAGTTTCACAGCTTCAGGGTGTTGGGGATGGAGCTCCCCACAGCATTCACTCTGTGGATGATGTGCCGTTACCTTCTAACGGAGAGGTACGGCATGAAATCGCAAAAGGGGAAAATGTTTCTTCCAGACCAGCTACAGCAGAAACCGGTAGATTGCAGTTAACTTACTGGGGATTTGAGCAAAGTAGCGATAGCCACGAGGGTAGCGATAACTTCCATCAAGAATCTGGCCGTCAGAACATTCAGAAGCAGTTTCCAGCTTACACTTTCTCCCTTGATTTAAAGAACTTTTCATTTAGGGCAGGCTTTACTCGGAATGCTCTAAGCTTAAGTATTAACTTCCTCAACGAGCAGGGAGTAACTCCTTCGCTGATAGAGGAAATAGAGTCTGTTATAAGGTCAAGCGGGATAGCTTTCGGGAGGATTCAGCTTAAGGTAAAGGGGAAAACGGTTTACAGTTCAAGCGTGAAAAAAGAAGAGGTATCCTTAGAGCTAAGAGTCTAAAAATGTGGCTGCTTAGGATTTTTATTCTGTGTCTTTTCATACTTTCTTCTACCTCACATGCCTTTGAAGTTGATAAGGACAAGAAAACCTTTGAAAAAGGAGTTAGACAGTACAGTATAGGCTCCTACTCTACGGCTCTTGAGTATTTCTTTCGGCTGTTAAAACCGGATTCTCCTTACTATAGAGATACTCTTTTAATGCTCTCGCGAACCTATTTCGCTATAGGCAAAAAGATTGGAAAAAAACAGTACTTATGGCAGGCGCTTAACTATTTACAGCTCTACTTTATAGCTATGGGGGATAGGGAGCTCCCTTGGGACTACTACTACATGAAAGCAAGGATTTACGAGAGCTTAGGTTTCTACGAGCAGTCCTTGGCTATCTACAGGGTAGCCTTCCTGAAAGCTAAGACAGAGAAGGAAAGGATAAAAACCACCGTTGGAATAATCAGAACGGCAGTTTGGGTTAGGAGGCCTGACGTTGTTGAGGAGTACTACATACTGATAAGCACTGCGAAATTATCGCCTGAGGAGGAGAGGGAAGTTGAGTTTGTAAGGGGGCTTATGCTTTTTAGTCGCGGTGATTACAGAAAGGCTCTCCCTCACTTCTTAAAAGTCTACCGCAAATATGAGAACTACCTGATAGATAACCCTGAGTACTACTTCTTGGTGGCAGAGAACATCTACAGGGTAGGTAATCTGACCCTTGCAGAACAGCTTCTTAGGAGAATAGTAAGCCTTACAAGGAGTAAGGAAGTTATAAGAAAGTCCATTCTGAGACTGGGGGATATAGAGCTCCGAAAAGGTAACAAAAAACTGGCTTTTGTCTACTACTACTCCGTAATCAGGGATGCGCCAAAGTCTCAGGAAGCAGAGGTAGCAAGGTTAAAGATAATTCCCATGATGAGGGACCCAGAAATCAAGTATAGGACTACCCTTACAGAAGACGAGGCTTTTAAGGACTCTATAAAGTACATCGCCCATCTACTCGTTAACTACAGAACGACTTACGTCGGTATATACGCTTTGGCAGACCTTGGCTACCTCATATTTGACATCGGTGCACCCAAAAGCACTTTTGAAAGGCTTCTCTGGGAAGTATCCCTCGTTTTCCCCGAGCAGGTAAAGTACGAGCAAAGGGAATTCCTGAGGTTACTTTGGACACCTTACCTTTTAAGGCTTCCGTCTGATAAACTCTGCAAGCTCTACCGCTCAAACACGCGTTTCTTTAAGGAAATTTTCACAAGAGAAGTTCTTTTAAAGGTGGCTGGGGCTCTGAAAAGTTGCAATATGCGCCGTTTGAGAATAGACCTTCTCAGGTTTATGGTTAAAAAGTGGAACTCCGATAATGATATGATTCTTATGGCTCAAGCCTTGTACGATAATAAAGACTTCCTTGATGCCTATAATGTCCTTAAGAAAGTCAGAAATAAGAAACTCTGTGGTTACCAAAAACTCCTCTTTAAGCTCGGTATTTTCCTTGAAAGGAGTGTTCCGTCCAATTTAAAAATACTTAAAAATTCTTGTGCTAAGGAAAAAGACCCAGAGGTACCTGCCATTTTCATTTACTATCTTGTTAAAAATGGTAAACTTGATGAGAGTTTCAGAGTCTTTGACAGGAACAGAGAGATGCTAAGGAAAGCTTACGGTTCTGTTCCTGTTGTCAAAGCTGCCCTTAGCGTTCTTATGGAAAAAGCAGTGGCGGAGGAGCGGTACGGCCAAGCTTACAGTATAAGCCGAGAGCTCGTTGATGGCGGTTACCTTGATTGCTATACAGGGAGTATCTTGGTAATCTCAGGAGTTCGGCTTGGAAAGGTAAGCGAAGTTTCGGAGGTTATAGAAAAACTCAAGGGATGTAGGGACACTATCTCCCGACTTGCTAAAACGGTATACTCTGACGCAAGGCTTGAGGAGGCGCTGAGAGGTGGGAGGACTTTTTGAAGAACTTGAGCCGATTGCAAAAGTAGCATCTTTCTACTTTGAACGTTCTAAGGTTATACAGGGTAACATCGCAAATGCAGATACCCCATTCTATAAGCCCCGTGACCTCGTCTTTGAAAAAGAGCTTGAAGAAACGCTAAGGCTTAAAAGAACTGACCCTCGCCATATTGAGCCTTCAGGCGAAGGTGGCGGTTATAGGGTAGTAGAGCTAAACGACGTAAACGGCTACGACGCGAATAAAGTAAACCTTGACAAGGAACTTGCTAAGCTTGCTGAAACTGCTTTAATGACGAGAGCTCTCAACGAGGTTCTACGAAAAGAAATTGGCAAACTAAAGCTTAGCATTCTGGGGAGGTAAGGGATGCTCTTCAAAGGGCTTGAAATATCATTGACCGGTATGCTTGCCCAGAGAGTTAGAATGGACATCCACGCAAGTAACTTGGCAAATGCCAACTCTCTGGATGAGAACGGTAACCCTTATAGAAGGAAAATTCCCGTCTTTGAGGCAGTTCTTGAAGACGTTGGAAAGACAAAGGCCTATAGGGTGAGAGTTAAGAAGATTGTTGAGGATCCTTCTCCCTTTAAACTCAAGTACGACCCTTCAAACCCTCTTGCCGACGAAAAGGGTTACGTGAAGCTTCCCAACGTTGACCCTCTGAGAGAAATGGTTGACATGATATCGGCAATGAGAACTTATGAAGCTAACCTTACTGCTTTCAATACTCACAAGGGAATGATACTTAGCTCCTTAAGTCTACTCAAAGCGTAACTGGAGGAAGTTATGAAGGTGAGTTTTGATACAAATATCGGTTCTACTTTTGGCTTGGAAGTGAAAGAGAAAAAAGTTAAGAGTGGTTTTAAGGAGCTTATTGAAAATTTCATAGAGGACGTTAACAGGGACCAGCTTGATGCAAAAGCAGCAGAGGAAGCCCTTATTAAGGGGAATGTGGAGAATATAGAGGAACTTATGTACCGTATTGAAAAGGCAGAGCTTTCTTTGAGGCTTTTAGTGGAGATAAGGAATAAAGCCCTTGAAAGCTACCAAGAAATCATGAGAATGCAGGTGTAGAGGTTGCGGTAGGTGGACGTAAAGAGTTTCAAGGAGAAGATAGAAACGTTTATAAGGAACAATGCCAACCCTAAGAATATAGTGCTCCTTCTTTCAGTTCTTACCCTCGTTTCTTTCCTTGCCGTTTTTGCTCTACGTAAAGGCGGGGAAGGGAACTACGCGGTTCTCTATACTCACCTAAGTCCTGACGATGCAGGAGCTATCCTTTCAGTCTTGCAGGAAGAAAGAGTTCCGTACCGAATAGAGGGTGGAGGAAGCATAATCCTTGTTCCAAAGGATAAAGTCTACGATGTAAGGCTAAAGCTTGCTGCTAAAGGTCTTCCCCACGGTAAAGCTGTAGGGTTTGAGATATTTGACGAGCCGAAACTTGGAACTACTCAGTTTCAGGAGAGCGTAGAGTTTTTAAGAGCTCTTGAGGGAGAGCTTGAGAGAACCATAAAAAGGCTTGACCCTGTTAAGGACGTTAAAGTAAACATTGCCCTTCCAAAAGATTCCCTCTTTGTTAGGGAAGAGGACGAGCCAAAGGCCTCTGTCCTTGTTAGGCTCTGGGAAGGTAGGGAACTTTCCAAAGAGCAGGTAAAGGCTATTGTTTTCTTGGTTTCTCATGCAGTTCCTAAGCTTAAGCCTAACAACGTGACCGTTGTTGATAACAGAGGTAGGGTTCTTTCCGACCTGATAGAGGAGGAAGGAGATTCTTTAGAAGTAACGAGGGAATTTGAGGTTAAACAGCGTTTAGAGAGGGAAATAGAGAGGAAGATTCAAACGATGCTCTCTCAAGTTCTTGGGGGAGGTAAGGTCGTAGTAAGGGCTTCTGTAGAAATAGAAATGGGAAGAGTAGAGAGGCAGAAGGAGCTCTACGATCCCGATATGACAGCCGTTGTGAGTGAGAGGAAGATTCAGGAAAAGGAGGAAGGCCGAAGGAGACAGGAGCAGGGCGTTCCGGGAACGGCAACAAACGTTCCGCCTGTTGTTAACCTTGAGGCTGGCGGGGGGATTGTTAAAAGGGAGAAAAAGGACGTTACGACGAACTATGACGTCTCAAAGACTGTGGAGAGGTCAGTTACTCCGATTTTTAGGATAAAGAGAATTAGCGTTGGTGTTCTTGTTGACGGAAAGTACCAGAAGGTTAAGGATAAGGACGGGAACGAGATAGTGAAGTTCGTCCCCCGTTCAGAGGAGGAAATAAAGACGTATGAGAATATTGTGAAGAGCGCAATAGGGTTTGACCCTAAACGTGGTGACAGGGTAACTGTGGCAAGCGTTCCATTTGAAGCGAGGGAACTCTTTGCGGCACCTGAAGGCGAAAAACAGTTCCCATGGTACTACGTTGCTGCTGCAGCGCTTCTTGCCTTAGGAATGGGAGGCTTTGCTGCTTTTAAGTTCATTAAAGGTAAGAAGGGAGCTCCTACTGAGAGGCCGGAAGTTTCTGAAGCCATACTTGCTGAGATGAAGGCAAGGGCTGAGCATAAGGAGGAGTTTGAGGAGATACGAATAGAGGACGACCCGGTTTACGTCAAGGTTGTTGAAGTGGCAAGGGACTATCCGGAGCTCGTTGCCAATGTTATTAGTAAGTGGATTAGGGAAGAAGGATTAGCCAAATGATGATAGAGCTGGAAGACTTTACTCCGCTACTTGAACCTGAGGAAGAGAAGGAGAAGAAGCAGGAGAAAGGAAAGAAACTTTCCGTTGAGGAGATTGAGTCCATATACAGAGAAAAAATTTTAGAGCTCCAGAGAAAACATTCCTTAGAGCTTGAGGAAGCCCAAAGAAAGGGTTATGAGGAAGGTTTCAGGTCAGGCTACGAGAAGGCTAAGGGAGAAATTCTCGTAGAGTATGAAAAGAAGCTTAAAGAGCTTGAAGTTCGTTATAGAGAGGAGCTTAACTCTTTAAAGCTAAACCTTGATGCTTTCCAGAAGGAGCTTGAAAGGAAGGAAAAGGAAATCCTCAAAAGGTTAGAGTCGCTTTTTGTATCTTACGTTATTGAAATCCTTGAATTTCTCTACATAAGTCCTGCTAACTCTTCCTTCGTTGCCGAGAAGGTTGGAGAAATACTTAAAGAGTTTCCAGATGAAGAGCTCCTGCAGATTGAAGTAGGAAAAAAGCTTGCTCCTTTCTTGGAATCTGAAAAGGTTAAAGTTTCTGATTCCTTGGGTGATAACGATTTTAAGATTTCCTTTAAGGACTTTTCCATAGAGTCCCGTCTAAAGGAAAAATTAGCCCTTTTGAGAGAGGAGATTGAGAGAGAGATTAAGAAGTCTTCCTAAGTATAGGGTTATAGGAAAGGTCTCTGGAGTAAAGGGAGCTGTAATTGAGGCAAAGCTCCCGAGAGTTCACATAGGAGACTTCTGCACTGTTAACGGAAACGTTGAGGCAGAAGTTGTCGGCTTTAAGGATGGAAAGACCCTTCTTATGGCCTACAGCGACACGGTTGGTATAAGCCTTGGCAGCAAAGTAGAGACGAAAATTTCCGGTTTAAAGGTGGGGGTTTCTGAAGACCTCCTCGGCCTTGTCCTTGACCCTTTTGGCAACCCAATGAACGCTGAGAAGTTTATTCCTACGGACTTTGTTCCCCTTAAAGCTGAACCTATCAACCCGATGAAAAGGGAGAGAATAAAAGAGCCCCTTGACTTAGGAATAAGGGCAATAAATGCTCTGCTTACTGTTGGGAAAGGTCAAAGGATTGGAATATTTGCCGGGGCAGGAGTTGGAAAGAGTACCCTTATGGGAATGATTGCAAGGTTCACAAGTGCTGACGTTAACGTTGTCGCCCTGATAGGTGAAAGGGGGAGGGAGGTAAGGGAGTTCATAGAGGATAACCTCGGGGAAGAAGGACTAAAAAAATCCGTTGTAGTTGTTGCCACCTCCGATATGCCACCCCTTGCAAAGATAAGGGCTGCCTTTACGGCCTGTGCCATTGCCGAGTACTTTTCCGATAGGGGTAAAGATGTACTTCTGCTGATAGACTCACTTACCCGTCTGGCTATGGCACAGAGGGAGATAGGTCTTGCTGTTGGAGAGCCTCCAACCTCAAAAGGCTATACCCCTTCGGTCTTTACAACTATGGCTAAGCTTGTTGAGAGGGCGGGAAATTTCGTTGGAGGAGGGAGTATAACGGGTATATACACCGTTCTCGTTGAAGGTGACGACGTTTCACTTGACCCCGTAGCCGATGCTGCCGTAGGAATTCTTGACGGACATGTAATGCTTTCAAGGGAACTGGCAAACAGAAGGCTTTTCCCTGCGATAGATCTCGTTAGAAGCATTAGTAGGTTGACTCCTCAGGTGGTTGATGAGAAAGTCCTCAGGATGCAGGCGATAGTTATGGAAGTAGAGAGTGTATATAGAGAAAACAGCGATGTTATAAACCTTGGACTTTATAAGAGAGGAACCTCTCCTCGTATAGATATGGCTATAGAAGCCCATCCTGCTATAGAAAACTTTATAAAGCAGGATATGAATGAAAAGGTTTCTTTTGCAGAAAGTCTTGAAGGACTTAGCCGTTTGGTAGAATATATTAAAGAATGCGGAGAGCGCCATGGCTATAGATGGAATAACAGCTGATTTTCTTTATCCTACTTCGGAAGAGCCTAAGATTGTTGATGCCGGTTACGACAACTCTAAGATGTCTCAGGAGGACTTTTTAAAAGTTCTACTGGCCGATATCCAGTGGCAGGATCCACTTAACGCAGCAGATATCAGTGATTTCATCAACAACAGCGTAAAACTAAGAGAACTTGAAGTTTTAAACTCCTTTGAAAGTAGCGTTAAAACCTTTGTTTCTGCAATCCAGTCTCAAGCTCTTCTCTTTGCTACGGGCTTTATAGGAAAGCTTGTGGAGTACGAGGGAAATCAAACTTACGTTAAAGATGGGAAAGGTTATGTATCCTTTACCCTTTCTGCCCCTGCAGATACGGTGAAGGTAACGGTACTTGATCAGTCTGGCAACGTAGTTGAGGAGAAGGTTTATAGTAACCTTAACGCCGGCGAGAAGTATTCTTTAGAGATAGATAATCCAGACCTTCCAGACGGTTACTATACCGTTATGGTTGATGCTGAAAGCGGTGGAGCTCCCGTTGATGCCACCGTAGTTAGCCTCGCTCTTGTTGAAGAGGTGAGGAGGGATGAAAGTGGTAACGTTTACGCCGTAACTGAGGTTTCTTCAATACCAGTAGACAAAATCGTTGGGATAGGAGGGTAAGGATGCTTCAGTCTTTCTACACGGCTTTTACAGGATTGACTGCGGACAAAGATTGGCTTTCAGTTATTTCGGATAACATAGCTAACGTAAATACTGTAGGTTATAAAGCTGAGAGAGCTGTCTTTGAAGATTTACTAGCCCGGAGCCTAGTAACTTTTAAGAATGGAGCTCCCGTAAACAAGGAGATTGGTGGTGGAACATTTATTAGCACCACTGTTAAGGATTTCAGTCAGGGAACGTTTATGAATACGAACAACTCCCTTGATCTGGCCCTTGACGGAGAAGGTTTCTTTATGGTGAAGGATGAAGCCGGTATTACCTACTATACCCGAAACGGGCAGTTTAGGCTTGATGCAAACGGTGACCTCATAAACATGCAGGGAATGAAGGTTCAAGGGTGGGAGCTTGATGAAAACGGAAACATGGTAGGTGCTGTTGATAGCATAAACGTGCCTATGAGTATAGAACCTAAGGAAACAACGTCCGTTTCCTTTGAAGAGCCTACGAACCTTGATTCAAGAGCACAGGTGGTTACCGGTACTTTTGATCCGGCAGATGCTACTACTTACAATTACGTTAACTCAATAACCGTTTACGATTCCCTCGGAAATTCGCACGATTTGTCTTTCTATTTCAGGAAGGTTGGTAGCAACCAGTGGGAAGTTTACGTTTACCTTGATGGTAGTTCTATTACGAACTCAACGCTCCAGTTTGATTCTAACGGAAATCTTACTTCCGGTTCTCCGATAACCGTAAATGCTACTTTAACCAACGGAGCAAACAACTTGTCAATCACGGTTGACATGTCCCGTGTAAAACAGGTCGCTTCCGATTTTATCTTTTACGCACAGCAGGACGGAAACAGTAAGGGAGACATTATGTCAATTGCTGTTAGTGAGGATGGAGTAATAAAAGCCACTTATACCAACGGTGAGGTTAAGGATATTGCAAGGTTAGCCATTGCGACGTTTAGGGATAAAGAGATACTCGTTAGGAAGGGTAGCTGGCTCTACATGCCCAATGTTCAAACCTTTACACCGATTATCATGCCGGGAGGTGTGATTTCTAAGATAAGAAGTGGCGTTCTGGAAATGTCAAACGTTGACATAGCTAATGAATTTATAAACCTTATAACTGCCCAACGTTCCTATCAGGCTAACGCCAGAATTATTACAACGGACGATCAAATACTTCAGGAAACGATGAACATCAAGAGATAAAGGTGAGGTAACGGTAGATGGCTGAAGAGGAAAAGCAGGCTCAAGAAGGACAGGAGAAGGGAGGAGGTAAGAAAAAGTTAATAATTTTATTGCTTCTGCTGATTTTACTGGGAGTAGGAGGAGGTCTTGCCTACAAGTTTCTGGTTTTAGATAAGAAGGCTGCTGAGTCTCAGGAGAAACAGGCACAGAAGATTATTGAGGAGATAAAGGCTACTGAAAGCGTTGGTGTAATGTTTGACCTTGGAACTTTTGTAGTTAACTTGGCTGACCCTGACATTGAGAGGTATCTGAAGGTTTCTGTAGTTCTTGAGCTAAAAGACCAGCAAGTCCAGCAGGAGGCCCAGAAGAGGCTTCCAGAGATAAAGGATGCTATAACAACCCTTCTTTTAACTAAGAGGTCCTCTGAGATTAGAACTCCGGAAGGTATAGAGTTCCTTAAAGAGGAGATTGCCAAGAGAGTTAACGCTATACTGCCCTTAGGAGGTGTAAAGAACGTTTACTTCACCGAGTTTATCGTTCAGACAGGTTAGTCATGAAGGAACAGGATAAGGATTTTGAGCGCTTTAAGGATGTTCGCCTGAAGGTGTCTTTTGTCGTAGGAAGCAAAAGTATGTCCCTCAGCAAGGTTTTAAAGCTCAAAGAAGGGGACATAATAGAGCTTGATAGAAAGCTTGAGGATTATCTGGACGTCTATGTTAATGGGCAGAAGTTCGGTATTGGGGAGCTCATAATTGTCAACGACAAGTTTAGTCTGAGGTTGGTTGACCTTGTATGATGTGAACCTCTGGAAGTTCCTTTTCTCCTCTGCTGCTGTTATTGGACTTCTGCTCGTTGTTTACTACTTTGTCAACAGGTTGGGGGTGGCTTTCCCTTCTCGTAGAGGAGCTCAGCTTATAGAGCTCCTTGACTATAGGCCCATTGACAGAGATAGAGGTTTTCTACTTGTAAGAGTGAGAGGTAGAGAGTTCTTCCTTGCATACGACAGAGGCGGTATTTATCTGCTCAAGGACTGGAAGAAAAATGAAGAGGACGTTATTTCTGACTCTCCTACTGGTAACTGTTCTTAACGCTCCTGCCAGTGCCGAAACGGTTAATGATTTCCTTTCAAGACTCGGACAGATTGATATTACCCTTAAACTGATTTTCTTAATAACTGTTCTTTCCCTTGCTCCTGCTATTCTTATCACGGTAACTTCTTTTACCCGAATAGTGATTATACTTTCCCTTTTAAGGCATGCCCTTGGAACACCCCAGACGCCCCCTAATCAGGTGGTTATTGCTTTATCCCTTTTCCTAACCCTCTTTACGATGGCGCCTACCTTTGAGAAGATAGACGAGGTTGCTATTAGGCCTTATCTAAACAAGGAGATATCGGATGTTGAAGCTGTAAAGCGTTCTGTTGAACCTTTAAAGGAGTTTATGCTCAAGAATACGAGAAAGGAAGACTTAAAACTCTTCCTTGACATAAGGAAGGAAAAGCCGAAATCTCCAGAGGAAGTTTCTCTTGTTACTCTCATCCCTGCCTTTATGGTTAGCGAAATAAAGACGGCATTAGAAGTTGTTTTTGTCATCTTCCTGCCTTTTATAGTAATTGACCTCCTCGTTGCGAGTATCTTAATGTCAATGGGTATGATGATGATTCCTCCTATGATGCTATCTCTACCCTTTAAGCTAATTCTCTTTATTGCATCCGGAGGCTGGGAACTTCTCATAAAGTCAATAATCGTGAGCTACAGATGACAGTGGACCAAGTCATAACTTTTGGACAGAGGATGCTTGAGGTTGCGCTTTTGGTTGGAGCTCCCGTTTTGGTGATTACCTTTCTCGTCGGAATTATCATAAGCATCTTTCAGGCAGCGACCCAGATACACGAAATGACCCTTACTTTTATTCCCAAGATATTGGCTGCTCTCCTTGCCGTTTTCTTCTTTGGCGGCTGGATGTTTATGAAGCTTATTGATTACACGAGGGAAAACTTTCAGATGCTAATGAAGATTCTGCAATGAGCCAGCTCATTGACCTTAATGTTCTCTCCCTTTTCCTTTTAGTTCTCCTTAGAGTTGGCGCTTTTATGCTGGCTTTTCCCTTCTTCTCAACGGCTTTTGTTCCTCCTAATGTCAGGGTTTTCCTCATAGTGGCCTTCTCGTTTTACCTTTCGGAATTGATAGGCGTATCCCCTTTTAACATTATAGAGCTTGATACAGTATCCCTGTTCATTCTTGTACTTAAAGAGGTTCTGGTAGGTGTAGCCCTTTCCATTTCGGTTTTGGTCTTCTACGCTATCGTTATCTACGCAGCGGAGCTCCTTAGCTACCTCATGGGGTTAACCGTTGTTAACATGTTTGATCCTACCTTTGGAATGGTTTCAGTTATTGGCCGTTTTTTCGTCTTTCTCTTTTACCTTCTGTTCTTTACGACAGGTGCTTACAGGCTGTTCATCGCTGCTATGGTAGAAAGTTTCCACTTGATACCTCCGGGCCACTTCCACGTAAGTGATTCTCTGTTAAGTTTTTTCCTCTCAGAGAGCTCCCTCATTTTTATCTTAGGTTTTAAGCTGGCATTTCCATTTCTCATAACTCTTTTTATAACAAACCTTATTCTTGCCCTCATAAACAGGTTGATACCGCAAATAAACGTTTTTATTGTAGGTCTGCCCTTTCAGGTGTTCGTAGGTCTTCTCTTTTTAGCCATAGGCTTTTCAGTTGTCGTATACGTTTCTGAAGATTTAGTCAAGCGAATGGTTACTGATATAATCGGTTTAATCAGAATTCTGAGCGGAAACGGTGGCTAAGGACCCTTCAAAAACCGAAAAGGCGACACCGCGGCGGCGTCAGAAAGCGAGGGAAGAGGGACAGGTTTTAAAGAGTCAGGATGTCCCTATTGCTTTTTCGCTTTTAGCGGTTTCTATACTCCTTTACTTTTACATTCCCTACGCCTATGGAGAGCTCCAAAAGGCTTTTTCATATACCTTTAAAGTGGCATTATCGCCCGACGTTGACTCGGCAGTTTTCACTTTATCGTGGATATTTCTACTCCTCGTCCTTCCCATCTTTACTGTATTACTTGTAACGGGTATCTTTGGGAACGTTGTCCAGTTTGGTTTTATCTTTACGCTGAAGCCACTTATACCAAAGCTTGATAACGTTAATCCAGTAAAAGGCTTTCAGAGACTCTTTTCCATAAAGACCCTCTTTGAGACTTTCAGGAATACCCTTAAACTTCTTGTTGCCCTTGTTGTTGGTTACTTCACTGCCAAGCACTTTCTTTCCGGTTTCTTTACCCTTGGCTTTATCTCCTTTCAGGAACAGGTAGTCTTGATGGTGAAGTTTACCCTCCTTCTCTTTCTCATCTTTGGTCTCCTCTCCATACCCATTGCCGGTGCTGACTTCCTCTTTAGGCGTTGGGAGTACGAGGAGAACTTAAAGATGAGTAAGGAGGAGATAAAGGAAGAGAGGAAGCAGTACGAAGGTCACCCCCTCATTAAGTCGGCCATAAGGAAGAGGCAGAGGGAGATAGCCTTTAAGAGGATGATGGCAAAAGTTCCAGAGGCTGATGTCGTTATCACGAACCCAACCCACTACGCCGTTGCCTTAAAGTACGAGCGTGGAAAGATGGAAGCTCCACAGGTTATTGCTAAAGGAGTAGACCACGTTGCACTTAAGATAAAGGAGATAGCTCAAGAGCACGGCGTTCATATTGAGGAGAATCCGGAACTTGCGAGAGCTCTCTATGAGAGTTGCGAGATTGGGGACTACATCCCTGAGGAGTTCTACAGGGTAGTTGCAAAAATTCTGGCAAAGATTTACAGGCGGAGGAAGATGTTTTAGGGGGAACTTTCGCTACTTTTGAGCTTTATGTCTGTTAAGATTCTGACAATCTTATCTACCATCTCAGGGTCTATGTAGTTCATTACCTGTCCCGCCTTTCGCTCTTTCATGTTGTATATGATGTAGGCTGCCTCTTTTGGGTCTGTGAACTTTGATATCTTCTGTCCTGCAAGCTCAGGGTCCATTTTCTCAAAGACTTTTGCAAGCTTCTTATACCTTTCGGCTCTTGCTTCCTTAATGAGCTTTTCAAGAGCCTCTCTTTCCTTTTTAAGTTTCTCTCTTTCTTCCTTTATTTTTTGGAGAACTTTCCTTTTCTCCTCTAAGAGGGCTTCAACTTCTGCTTTAAGCTTCTCAAGTTTCTTAATCTCTTTCCGTGCTTCCCTCTCCTCTACCTGTGCCTGCAGGGAACAGGGAATCAGAATACTAATCAAGCTCAGGGCGATAAAGAACCTCATTTATGAACCTCTCAAGGAGTATGTCTGCCCTCTTTTCGGCTTCCTGCTTTAAATATTTCTGTCTCTTTTCAAGCAATTTTATCTCACTGTTTATCAGGGCAACTTTCTCCTTCTGCTGTTCTATGGTTTCTTGAAGTGTTGCTATTTCTCTATCAATGTTTGCTATTTTTCCAAGTAGGTGGTGCTGGTAAGAGTTCTTAAAGGAAAGTAAGTTTATATCCTGTGGCTCAAACTCAGAAGTTTCCTGTAGGGCTTTTAACAGACTGTTCCTTTCTTCCTCTAGTTCGTGGAGCTCCCTTAAAAGTAGCGATAGTCTCTTTTTCTCCTTCCGGAGCTCCCTCTTTCTTAGTTTAAGCAGAATGCTTAAGAACCTCATAATTTAGCCTTTATTCCTTATGGCAAGCTGGGCGAGTCGCTGTTGTTCGCGTTTTACAAAATCGTGGATTATCTTCTGCTCCTCAGGCATTATTTGCTCAAACTTTACGCCGTAGCACGTTGTATGCCGTCTTGGGTATACATTTACAACTGTTGCCTTCTGGTTAAAGTGGTGGCCGTTGAGTTCAAACCTGAGGATAATTTCGGTCATCCCGGAGAGCTCTGTATCAAGTTCTGTAAGAGGTATGCAGACTTTGGCTCCTCCGGCACTTATGTCAACAATTTCTCCCGATACCCATTTCGTTTTACCTTCCTTCCTGTCGTAGATTCCTACCGACGCAGCAAGCTCTACCTCAACTCTTGCGTACTCCCTTCTCTGGTACCTTGTTAGCTCAAAGGTGTGGGGCATGTGAAGTATGAGCTTCCCGTTCTCGTAGGAGGTTTTCTCTATGACTTCCTTGAAGGTGTATATACCGTCTCCCTTTCTTATAAAGGTGATTTTCGCCTCAACTCCTACTAACTCTTTACCTCCTGCAACCGGTTCAAGTAGTGTCCAGTACATATAGCGTTCGTCCTTGTCAAAGAGGGCTATCTCGTAGCGTCTCTTGTCGGAGATGTAGAGTTTTGCGGTCTGGAAGAGCTCTATGTCTTTCGTGCTCGTTAGAGGAACGAAGTAGGGAATATAGTCAAAACCAAGTTTCATTCTCATGTCCTGAACTAATTCTTCTTTTGGATTTGGAGCGTTTTTAAGGTAAAAGTCTACAACCCTTTCAAATGGGGCTTTAAACTCCAAAGCGAGGAATGGGTCTCTGCCAAATTTTCTTGAGTATGTCCATAGAGTTGTTGCTTCTTCTTCTGTAAGTCCTTTTTCGGAAGCCTCTTTAAAGAAAGAAATCCTTAGCTTTTTCTCTTTTAGGTATTCTCTTATAAGGCCAGCAAGCATAATGAACAGTAGGAAGGCGACAATAAGGAGAACAAATATTAAAAGAGTGTTTGCTCCTGCCGTGGGGAACTTGAGGAAGCTCAGTTTTTGCATCCTCTCACCTGTGTTCGGTTTTGACTTGACCTAAATTTTAACATACCTACAGAGTTTCAATAGACAGCAGCTATTGCACAGAGGTTTTTTCCGGCAGGTGGCCTTGCAGTGTTCAACTATTAAAGCGTGAAATTCCTTAAATATTTTTAACTTGTCTGATTCGCGGGAGAAGGAGGCTTCTACAATTCTTCTTACTTTTTCGTAGTTTTCTTTTTCTGTCTTTAAAATTCCAAGACGATAGAAGAGCCGTTTTGTATAGGCGTCAACTACAAATACTGGTTTTTCAAGGGCGTATAGTAAAATGGAATCGGCAGTTTCTTTTCCGATACCTTTTAGCTTGAGGAGCTCATTTCTTAGGTTTTCCAGTTTTTTCCTTTTTAGGTTTTCAAGTCCTCCAGAGCTTACGAGGTAGCTACAGAAGTTTTTCAAGTACTTGGCCTTCTGGCGGTAGAAACCTGCAGGTCTTATTAGCTCTTCTAAAAGTTCTTTTTGGCACTCAAGGATTCCCTCGGGGGTGAGTAATTTGTGACCTTTCAGGTTGCTTATAGCCTTTTCAACGTTCCTCCAAGCGGTGTTCTGAGTTAGGAGAACTCCAACGCACACCTCAAAGGGTGTCTCTGCTGGCCACCAGTTCTGTTCTCCGTAGCTCTCTAAGAGTATCTGGTAAACTTCCCTAAGCATGGTATTAAAAAAGATAGACTGGAGGTTTTAAAGGTGATAGACCTTCACACCCACACGATTTTTAGCGATGGAGCTCTAATTCCAAGTGAGCTTGTAAGGCGTGCAGAAAGTATCGGCTATAGAGCTATCGCCATTACCGACCACGTTGACTACTCAAACTACAGATTCGTTCTTGAAAGGCTTTACGAGACTGTGGAGGTTCTAAACGAGTATACCTCCTTAGACGTCCTTCCCGGAGTTGAAATTACACACGTTCCGCCTGTCAAGATTCCAGAACTTATTGCTCTCTGTAGGGAGGCTGGAGCTACGATTGTCGTCGTTCACGGTGAGACGGTAGTTGAGCCGGTTGCTCCCGGAACTAACCGAGCAGCTATAGAAGGAAAAGCTGACATCCTTGCTCACCCGGGACTTATAACTGAAGAAGAGGTAAGGCTTGCTGCGGAAAACGGTGTTTTCTTGGAGGTAACTGCAAGGAAGGGACACAACATTACAAACGGCCACGTTGTAAGGCTTGCTAAAAAGGTGGGAGCTCCCCTCGTTATTAACACCGATGCTCACTCGCCTTCTGACTTAATAGCCAGAGGTTTTGCCATAAAGGTTGGAGTTGGGGCTGGCTTGACGGTTCAGGAGGTTGAGGAGTGTTTTGCTAACAGTGAAAGACTTGTGGGACGGGCTAAGGACAGGCTGAAGAAGATTCTTGGAACTTGATAAGTTCTTTTCTATTACCTAACTTATTAAAGCACTAATTTTCTGGAGGCGGAAGGGGGCTGGTGTCCCCCCCGGACTTCAAATCCGGTGGTCCCGTCAAGGGCGGGACGGTGGGTTCGATTCCCATCCGCCTCCGCCACTTAAAATCTAAAGTTCCGGTAAGTTGTTTACCTTCAGCTCCTTCTCAAGGACGTTTGCAACGTTGAGAATCGTTGCCTCATCAAAGGCCTTTCCTATTATCTGAAGACCTATAGGGAGTCCCTTTCCGTCAAACCCACATGGGATAGAGATTGCAGGTAGGCCTGCAAGGTTTACGGCAATCGTAAAGATATCTGAGAGGTACATTTTTATCGGGTCGGCCGTTTTTTCACCGAGTTTAAAGGCCGTTGTTGGTGATGTTGGAGTCACTATAAAGTCCACCTTCTCAAAGGCCTTTTCAAAGTCCTGATAGATGAGGGTTCTGACTTTTTGGGCTTTCAGGTAGTAGGCGTCGTAGTATCCGGCGCTTAAAGTGTAAGTTCCTATCATTATCCTTCTCTTGACCTCGTCGCCAAAGCCTTCAGCCCTTGTCTTGCAGAACATATCAACTAGACCTTTATAGTCCTTTGCCCTGTATGTGTACCTGACTCCGTCAAACCTTCCAAGGTTTGATGAGGCCTCTGCAGGGGCGATGATGTAGTAGGTCTCTACGGCGTACTCAGTATGGGGAAGAGAAATCTCTTCTACTTCAACTCCTAAGCTTTCAAGCTTCTTAACTGCCTCAAGAACCTTCTCCTTTACCTCTGGCTCTATTCCCTCTACAAAGTATTCTTTTGGAAGTCCGGCCTTTAGGCCTTTTACCTCGTTGTTTAGTCCGGCGAGGAAGTCGGGAACTGGCACTCTTGCGCTCGTTGCGTCTTTTGCGTCCTGTCCGGAGATTACGTTGAGAAGGTATGCAGCGTCCTCAACATTTTTTGTGATTGGGCCTATCTGGTCAAGGGATGATGCAAAGGCCGTTAGTCCAAACCTTGAAACCCTTCCGTAGGTGGGCTTTAGGCCGACCACTCCGCAGAGGGCTGCAGGCTGTCTTATAGAACCTCCCGTGTCAGAGCCAAGGGAGGCGATTGCTGACCTTGCTGCAACGGCAGCAGCAGAACCACCGGAAGAGCCTCCGGGGACTCTTTCTAAGTCCCAAGGGTTTCTGGTAGGGCCAAAGTAGGAGGTTTCTGTTGAAGAGCCCATGGCGAACTCGTCAAGGTTGTTCTTACCGGCAAAGATAGCTCCTTTCTCCCTTAGTTTTTTTACTACTGTTGCATCGTAGGGAGAGATGAAGTTCTCTAGAATCTTAGAGGCGCAGGTCATTCTGACGTTTTCTACGTTTATGTTGTCCTTTATTGAAATGGGTATTCCAAAGAGCTCCGGCACTTCATCCTTAGAGAGCTTCTCAAGCTCCCTATCGGCAATCTCTGCCCTCTTAACGGCCTCTTCTTCGCATACAGTTATGTAGGCGTTTAACTTGGGCTCTGTTTCCTCTATCCTGTCAAGGAGCTCCTTTAAGAGCTCTGAAGGCTTAACCTCTTTCTCCTTTATTAGCCTGTTAAGTTCTTTCAGTGGTTTATTTAAAAGCTCCATTTTCTCCTCCCTACGCTTCTTTTACCAGTTTGTATCCCAGTTTTTCTGCCCACACCTTTATGAAGAACTCTATAGAACGGTTATAAGTTCTCTCTGCCTCAGGGGGGAAGAAACACGCCGGAACCTCTCCTTTATTCCTATGGTTCCTGATGCACAGGCAGCATATTCCCCTACGTGAACATGCTGTATAGGTACAGCCACAGTCCTTTAAGTTTTCAGCTCTCCTGCACTCCATTCTTAAAGCCCCCTTTAGCGTTATTTCTTGACGACCTTAGGAACGATGAAGAACTTACCGTCCGTTTCAGGGGCGTTTCTAAAGGTTTTCTCTGGTGGTAAGCTTACGCCGGGAACGTCCTCTCTTAGAACGTTCTGGGGAGGGATAATCTGGAACTTAGGGTCAATACCCTCAGTATTCAGCTCGTTTAGCTTCTCTACAAAGTCCAAAATCTTGCTGAGCTGTTCCTGAAACTTCTCTATCTCCTCCTCTTTTAGCTCAAGCCTTGAAAGCATTGCAATGTGCTTTACCTCTTCCCTGCTTAGCTTCATCTCTTACTCCTTAGAAAGGCTTTTATGTTTCTTCCAATCTCTTCAATCTTTTCTGCCATTACAGGGTCAGAAGAGTGAGATACAATTTTAACATTAGGGTTAAGCTCTACTTCTCCCGTGTAAACTGCTTCCTCTAACCACCTTATGAAGTCTATACCGTTTCCTCCGTAGGCTGAGTACTCTTCAAGGTAGTTATCAAGGTCAAGGACCTCAATTTCCTTTCCGTGCTCCTTAACGAACTCTTTTAACTCGTTTACGGTCTTAACCAGCACGTAGCCGGGAGGTGGCGTTCTCCAGTCGTCAAGGTATATTTTCATCGTTAAACTCCCCTTCTGGAGGTAGGCTTTGGGCAGAATTTTAGTAGAAATGGATGGAAAGGAAAGGGAGGTAGAGATAAAGGGAAGGAGTATAAGGGTTGATAGACTGCTGGAGCTCCTTGACATCTACCCTGAAACTGCCGTCGTGGTGAAGGACGGTAAACTCCTCTGTGACGATGAGAGACTATCCGATGGAGACCGCGTAAAAGTAGTTGTTGCCACTTCAAAGGGGTAGCAGTTGAAGAGGGTAATGGCCCTTGACGTTGGCTTTAAGAGGATAGGCGTAGCCCTTTCAGACCCCTTAAGGCTTACAGCGTACCCTTATAAGATTATTCATAGGAAGAGTAACAGGGAGACCTTTGAGGAGCTCCTAAGGATTATTGATGAAAAAGACGTTGATACCATTCTTGTTGGCGTTCCGTTAAGCTTAGAGGGTAGGGATACAAAGATAGGAGAGAAGATTAAGAAGTTCGCCACCAAGTTTCAGCAGTTCCTTAAAGAGAGTGGAAGGCAGGTAAGCTTTGTTTTTGTTGATGAGTCTTACTCTACCTTAGAGGCGACAAACTTGTGCAGAGAGCTCGGAAAAAAGAGAGAAGAAGTGGACGATATAGCTGCGGCCATTTTCCTCCGAGACTGGCTTGCCTTCAAAGGTTCTCCTTAATATATTTAGCTTTGCGCTT
This sequence comes from Phorcysia thermohydrogeniphila, assembly GCF_004339575.1. NCBI lineage: Bacteria > Pseudomonadati > Aquificota > Aquificia > Desulfurobacteriales > Desulfurobacteriaceae > Phorcysia > Phorcysia thermohydrogeniphila. The sequence goes on along the minus strand of NZ_SMFV01000004.1, from coordinate 37,496 downwards.
TTTGTGATAAAAATTTCTACAACAGTATTACCATATTGATGCTGTTACCCCTTGACAACTTGAGAATGAGAACTATTATTAATAGTAGACACCCCCCTATCCCCCTCCCTCCTCCCCACAGATTTAAAGGGCGCCATCCCGGCGCCCTTCTTTTTTTGCCTCGCATGCTGTAAACTTGAGCTATCATGAAAAGGGTTGTTGTTGGTCTCAGTGGAGGAGTAGATAGCTTCTATACGGCATACCTACTGAAAGAAAGGGGCTATGAAGTTATTCCTGTCTTTTTCCGCCTCACCCAAAAAGCGTCACCTGAAAAGGCGCAAAAAGCAGCGGAGCTCTTAGGACTTAAACTTTCCGTTATTGACCTTACAGACCAGTTCCAGAAAGAGGTAATTGATTACTTTGTCCGTTACTATAGAAAGGGCCTAACTCCCAACCCTTGCGCGGTATGTAATAGAAAGATAAAGCTTAATTACCTTTATCTTTTAATGAAGGAGTTTGGAGCTGACTTCATAGCTACTGGCCACTACGCCCGCGTTGTTTTTTCTAAGGAGTGGGGAAAACATTTAGTCCTTAGGGGTAAGGATAGGAGAAAAGAGCAGTCCTACTTCCTCTCGCTTGTTGAGCAGCGTGTTTTTGAGAGGTTATTGCTTCCACTTGGAGAGTTTACTAAGGACGAGGTTATCAAGAGGGCTAAAGCCATAGGATTTCCGTTTGAGAGTGAAAGCCAAGATATCTGCTTTATAGAGGGGGATTACGTTTCTTTTGTAGAGCAGTTTGTCAAGCCTCCTCCCGGCCTTTTTGTTTTAAAGGACGGAACAGTTGTTGGTAGGCATAAGGGATACCACCGCTATACGGTTGGTCAGAGGAGAGGGCTTGGAATCTCTTACGGTAAGCCCCTTTACGTTGTTGAAATAGATGCTGAAAACAACAGGGTGATTCTGGGAGGGAAAGAGGACGTTCTAAAGAGTACTGTGTACGTATGGAACGTAAACTGGCACCTTGAGTATGAGAAAGTTAAAGAGCTCAAAGGCCTTCAGGTTCAGGTTAGATATCGTTCTCGTCCTGTTCCAGTTGAGTCGGTAGAGTATTTAAAAAACGGCTTTTATTATGTAAAATTAGCGGCGAAAGTTGACGCCCCCGCTCCGGGGCAGGTGTGTGCCTTTTACAGCGGTGACCTCCTCCTTGGAGGCGGGGAAATCACAAAGCAAGGAGAAGGGTAATGGCGGGGAGCATCGTAGCGATAGACGGAACCCTACTGGTTCAGGCTGTCAACTTCCTAATCTTTATGGTTCTCCTCAACAAGTTTCTTTTCCAACCGCTCCTTGGCTTGATGGAAGAGAGGGAAAAGGAGCTTGAGGCCCAGTACTCTGAAATTGAGGCCTTGAGGGCAAAGGCTGAGAGCCTACTTAAAGAGGTGGAACAGGTACTGGGCGAGGCGAGGGCTAAGGCGAAGGCTCTCGTTGATGAGGCTGTTAAAGAGGCCAGGGCTGAAAGGGAGAGAATCCTTCAGCAGGCGCATGAAGAGGCTGCTGCTAAGTTAGAGAGTGCCAAGCAAGAAATCTGGAGCTCCTTTGAGGCAGAGAAGGCAAAACTTGAATCTGAGGCTGAAAAGATAGCTGAAGAAATTGTTAAGAAAATACTTGGAAAGGCAGCATAAGGGGGTGAGATGGAGCACATTCAACATGAGCTGTTTTGGAAAACTGTAAATACAGTAATTTTGATAGCAATCCTATACTGGCTTCTCAAGAAGCCCGTTTCAAAGTTCATATCCGACGGTATTAACGCTGTTGTCAGCAGGTTTGAGAGGGCAAAGCAGGAAAAGGAGGAGGTTCTGAGGCTCCTCAAGGAAGCTGAGAGGAAGTCTGAGGAAGCAAAAGCAGAGGCAGAGAGAATACTTCAGTATTCAAAGGAGCTTGCTGCTAAGGAGAGAGAGCAGATAATAGCTGAAGCTAAGCAGACTGCTGAAAGGATAATCAGGATGGCTGACGAGGAGATAGAGAAAGAGGTTTACAAGGCCAAGGAAGAGCTTAAGAAGTTTGCGGCTCGTAAGGCTGTAGAAATAGCTGAGGCAAAGCTTAAGGCGGCGGCTAATCCTGAGATAAACAAGAGACTCATAGAATCTACCCTTCAAAAGCTTTAGGAGGGATCAAATTGAGACTGGAAGTGAGAGTAGCGAGGAGGTACGCGAAGGCCCTGGCTGATGTCCTGCCGGACGACAGGCTGGAGAAGGTTCTGGAAGAGGTGAAGACGATAGGTTCTCTCCTTGACGACAGGGTAATTAAGTATTTTAAGAGCCCTGTTGTTCCTCCTGAGAAAAAGAGGAGCCTCATAGAGCAGATCTTAGAGAAGGTTGGGGCTTCTGAGGAGCTAAAAAGAGTTCTGCTCCTTATGGCCCAGAAGGATAGGCTGGGGACGCTCAGGGAGTTTGCTTCAGAGTTTGAAAAGTTCGTTGATTACAGGCTGGGAATTATCAAGGCTGAAATAACAACAGCTACAGAGATTGACGAGGAAACGGTTTTAAAGATTAAATCAAAAATTGAAGAAATTTTCGGAAAGAAGGCTGAGATCTCTGTAAAGCTTGATCCCTCCCTGATTGGTGGATTTGTTGTCAGGGTAGCAGACAAGGTTCTTGATGCTTCTATAAAGACGCAGCTTGAAAACCTTAAAAAAGCTATAGCTGATTAACATAAAAACTCTTAAGGCGAGGTGAAGGGATGCAGATCAGAGCGGAAGAGATTTCAGAACTGATAAGAAAACAGATTGAAGAGTTTGAGGCTTCCGTAAAGCTTGACGAAACTGGTATCGTCATCAAGGTTGGTGACGGTGTTGCAAGGGTTTACGGCCTTGAAAACGTTGAATACGGAGAAGTTGTAGAGTTTGAGGATGGAACAGAGGGTGTTGCTTTCAACTTGGAGGAGGACAACGTAGGTGTCGTTCTCCTCGGTGAAGGTAGGGGAATCGTTGAGGGTAGTAAGGCAAAGAGGACAGGAAGAATCCTTGACATGCCCGTAGGAGAAGGGCTTATAGGAAGGGTTCTTGACCCACTTGGAAGACCCCTTGACGGTAAAGGAGAGATTGAATACGTAGAGAGAAGGGCTGTTGAGCGTATTGCTCCCGGTATCGTAACGAGGAAGCCTGTTCACGAGCCCCTCCAGACAGGTATTAAGGCTATTGACGCTCTCATTCCGATTGGAAGGGGACAGAGGGAGCTTATCATCGGTGACAGGCAGACCGGTAAAACAACTATTGCGATAGACACAATCCTCAACCAGAAGAGGGAAGGAGTTATCTGTATTTACTGTGCTATCGGTCAGAAGCGTTCTACTGTAGCTCAGACGATTCAGCTCCTCAAAGAGCACGGAGCTATGGATTATACGATAGTTATTTCTGCTACAGCTTCTGACCCAGCTGCCCTTCAGTACCTCGCTCCATACTCTGCAGTAACGGTTGCTGAGTACTTTAGGGATACAGGAAGAGCAGCACTCATCGTTTACGACGACCTCTCCAAGCAGGCTGTAGCTTACAGGGAAATGTCCCTCCTCCTCAGGCGTCCACCGGGACGTGAAGCTTATCCGGGTGACATCTTCTACCTCCACTCAAGGCTTCTTGAAAGGGCTGCTAAGCTCAACGATGAGCTTGGTGCTGGTTCACTAACAGCTCTTCCAATTATTGAAACAAAGGCTGGTGACATCTCCGCTTACATTCCAACAAACGTTATCTCCATTACTGACGGACAGATCTTCCTTGAGACAGACCTCTTCTACAAGGGACAGAGGCCGGCTATTAACGTAGGTCTTTCTGTTTCAAGGGTTGGAGGTGCAGCTCAGATTAAGGCTATGAAGCAGGTTGCAGGTAAGCTCAGGCTTGAGCTTGCAAGGTACAGGGAGCTTGAGGCCTTCGCTCAGTTCGCTTCTGATCTTGACCCTGCAACAAGGGCTCAGCTTGAGCGCGGTAGAAGACTTATGGAGCTCCTCAAACAACCACCTTACAGCCCAATTCCAGTTGAGAAGCAGATTGTAGCCTTCTTTGCAGCAATCAACGGTTACCTTGATGATATTCCTGTTGAGGCTGTTACGAAGTTTGAGAAGGAGCTCTACGCTTTCATGGATGCTAAGCATCCTGAGATCCTCAAGGAGATTCTTGACAAGAAACAGCTTGACGACGAACTGACCAACAAGCTCCACTCCGCGATTAAGGAGTTCAAGGCTACGTTTACTGCTTAAGAGAGGTAGAAAATGCCCGGAATGAGAGAAATTAAGGCTAAGATAAAGAGTTTGAAGGGTACAAAGCGGATTACCGCCGCCATGAAGGCGGTATCCGCTGCTAAACTCCGTAAGGCGCAGACGGAGCTCTTTAACATAAGACCTTACGCTGAGGTTATGAAGGGTATAGTTGAAGGGCTCTACTTAAGGGAAAATCCAGCCCTTCACTCTATCTTCAAGGTTAGGCCCGTAAAGAGGATAGAGCTGGTTGTCATTTCCTCAGATAAAGGTCTCTGTGGAGCTTTCAACGCCAACATAATCAGGAACGTTAACAAGTTCGCTAAGGAAAAGCAGAAAGAGGGGATAGAAATAAGCCTTACGACGGTTGGAAACAAGGCGAGTCAGTTCTTTACAAAGTACTCCGACCTAAAGGTTCGCAAAGAGGTTAAGGACATATTCAGAAGAATTGGTCTTCCTCTCGCTGAGGAAATAGCTGAGGACCTTTACTTGGGATACCTCTCCGAGTACTTTGACGAGGTTTACCTCGTTTACAACAGGTTTGTAAACGCTCTCACTCAGGAAGTTACCTTTGAGAAGATACTTCCTCTCTCTGTTGAGGTAGAGGAAGGAGCTCCTGTAAGTGAATACCTCGTTGGTCCAGATGAGAGCGTCGTTGAGAGGGCTGTTAAGTCCTACGTTTCTGCGACTGTTTTAAGGGCCCTCAAGGAGTCAGAGACTTCCGAGCACGCAGCAAGAATGACTGCAATGGACAACGCTACAAAGAACGCAGAAGACCTCATCAAGAAGCTCACCATCTCCTTCAACAAGGCAAGACAGGCTGCTATTACTAAGGAGCTCATTGAGATTACAACAGCTATTGAAGCAATGAAATAATCGGGAGGATAGATATGGCAGAACATAAAGGTAGGATTGTTCAGATTGTAGGACCTGTTATAGATGTTGAGTTCCCGGACGGTCATCTTCCAAAAATTTACCACGCCCTTAAAGTTCCGAACGTAAAGCAGATTACTTGGGACGGTAAGATTAAGACCGGTGACCTCATGCTTGAGGTTCACCAGCAGCTCGGCGAGAACAGGGTAAGGTGTATCGCCTTCGGAGCTACAGAGGGTCTTAGAAGGGGTATGGAAGTTATTGACACCGGTGACTACTTAAAGGTTCCCGTTGGACACGCTACAAGAGGAAGAATCTTCAATGTTGTTGGAGAGCCCATTGACGACCAGGGTCCCGTTGAGGCTGAGGAGTACTGGCCAATTCACAGGCCAACTCCACCCCTCACAGAGCAGAAGGCTACTGCTGAAATCTTTGAGACCGGTATCAAGGTAATTGACCTCCTTGAGCCTTACGCTAAGGGTGGTAAGACAGGACTCTTCGGTGGTGCTGGAGTTGGTAAGACCGTTCTCCTCATGGAGCTTATCCACAACGTTGCTATGAAGCACGGTGGTTTCTCCGTTTTCGCCGGAGTTGGTGAGAGGACGAGGGAAGGTACAGACCTCTGGCTTGAAATGAAGGAGTCCGGCGTTCTTGAAAACACAGTTCTCGTTTACGGTCAGATGAACGAGCCACCGGGTAACAGGTGGCGTGTTGCTATGACCGGCGTTACAATGGCTGAGTACTTTAGGGACGTTGAGGGAAGAGACGTTCTCTTCTTCGTTGACAACATGTTCAGGTTCATTCAGGCCGGTTCTGAGGTTTCCGCTCTCTTAGGAAGGATTCCTTCAGAGGTTGGTTACCAGCCAACCCTTGCAACAGAGGTAGGAGCTATTCAGGAGCGTATTACTTCTACAACTAAGGGTTCTATTACTTCCGTTCAGGCTATTTACGTTCCTGCTGACGACTTTACAGACCCAGCTCCGTTTACACTCTTTGCTCACCTTGATGCAACAACAGTTCTCTCCCGTTCCCTCGCAGAGCAGGGTATCTACCCAGCTGTTGACCCACTTGAGTCCACCTCCAGAATGCTTGACCCCAACATCGTTGGTGAGAGACACTACCGCGTAGCAAGGGAAGTTCAGAGGTACCTCCAGAGGTACAAGGAGCTCCTTGAAATCATCGCAATCCTCGGTATGGAAGAGCTCTCTGAGGAAGACAAGCTCGTCGTTCACAGGGCGAGGAGAATCCAGCTCTTCCTCACACAGCCATTCCACGTTGCAGAGGTCTTCACCGGAATGCCCGGTAAGTACGTAACGATTGAGGAGACAATTGAAGGATTTGAGATGATAATCAACGGTGAGCTTGACCACCTGCCTGAAAACGCCTTCTACATGGTCGGTAACATCCAAGAGGCCATTGAGAAGGGTGAGAAGCTCCTCAAGGAAGCTAAAGCCAAGTAAGGGAGATAAGGATGGCTGTAAAGGGTATACCCTCTGAGATGAAGCTCCTTATAGCTTCCTCCACTGGGAAGCACATAGAGCTTGAAACTAAGGAAGTTTACATAGAGACTGATGATGGTGACTTGGGGGTTCTCCCCGGTCACCAACCTGAGTTTTACTCAGTAGGTGCTGGGTTCGTGAAGTTCAAGGATAAAGAAGGAAATGAGGTTACAAAACTTCTCTTTAACGGCTTTGTTCAGATAGAGCCGGATGTTGTCAGGATTGGCGTTCAAGAAATCTACGACCCAGAAGAGGTTGATGTTTCGTCCTTAGAGAAAGAAGTTGCCGAGCTTAAAGAAAGGCTCGCCTCCCTTTCTGAAGAGGAAGTTGAAGCTCGTCAGAGTGTTGAAGCTGAGATTAGAATGAAGGAAACCCTCATAGAGAAAGCCCGCTAAGCGGGCTTTCCTTACCTTTACTTCTTCACCAGTAAATACACCCCTATCCCAACGGCTAACCCTATAATTGCAATTCCTACATATTCAAGAAGTCTTTCCAGCTTGCCTGAGGATAGCTTACTTTCTGGTTTAGGAATCTGTTCTTTTGTAAGGTGGGGGCGGATTTCAACTATCTTTCCTGATTCAAGCCTTACCTTTATTACTTCAACCCTTTTTCCATTTTCAACCTTTTCAACGGTCCAGATTTCAACCGGCTTATCCTCATTGGTTGCTTGAGCAGTTAGCGGGAAAATGAGGAAGGCTACAAATAGTAGAGAGAAAATAAACTTTTTCATCTTATACCCCTAAGGATGGTTCCCTAATTTAAGTCTATCATTTTCTTAGGCGGTTAGTTGCCAGAACGGCTGGAACGTAAATAAACAAAAGTTTTGGAGCAAGTGTTAGAACTACAGCGAGTCCTAATATGACACTTCCCCAGAAGATATCGTCTTTTCTTTCTGTTTCTTTTTTGTTGCTCTCAGCGATTTTGGGTATTTTCTCAATTAGGTTTGAGTAAGTCATTGCTAATCTTGTAAGCCTTCTCTTTACCTCTTGGGTGACTACTCTTGGAGCTATTTTTCTAAGGTAAGGTTTGAGTAGTGGAGGAAGTCTAAATTCAGGGTATATTAGCCTTGCTATTGATTCTGTATGGGCTATGGTTTTCATGAGGACTAAGAGCTCCTCCGGCAGGACTATCCTAAATCGCCTTGCTGCTGAAAGTTCCTCGTAAAATAGCTTTTCTGCGTCTATCTGGGATAGTGGGCGGTTGTAGTATTTGTCAAGGAAAGAAAGAATTTCTCTTTTAAGGAGAGTTTCGTTTATGTTTTCTGGAACTGCTCCTATTTCCCTTAGCGCTCCAACAATTAACTCTAAGTCCTTGTTCATAACTCCCAAAGAGAAGACAAAGAAGGCTGATAAGGTATCGGGAGAGAGCCTCCCAACTATTCCAAAGTCTATGAAAACAAACCTTCCGTCTTCAAGCAGGAAAATATTGCCGGGGTGAAGGTCGCCGTGGAACACCCCCAGTTCAAAGATTGTCCTGTGAATGATGTGGACCAAGCGCTCTGCTAATTTCTTCCTTTCCTTCTCTGATAGGTTGCCGATTTCCGTTAGTTTTTTCCCTCTAACGAACTCCGTTACCAAGACCTCTTTTCCAGAGAGCTCCCACAGAACCTCTGGAACGTAGAGGGAAGGCTCTTTTTCGGAGAACTGTCTAAAGAGCTCCATGTAGGCAGCTTCTGTTCTTAGGTCAAGCTCTTCTGTGAGCATTCTTTCAAACTCATCTAAAATCTGAGAAATTCTAAACTGTCGGAAAAACGGAACAAAAAAGGCTAGAAAGGAAACCGTTACTTTAAGGATTCTCATATCCTGTTTTATTATTTCTTCCGCATCGGGACGCAGAATCTTAATCGCGACCTCTCTACCGTCTTTTAAAAGGGCCCTGTGGACCTGCGCAACAGAGCCTGAGCCTATGGGATTAGGGTCAAACTCTTCTATGTACTCTCCTATGTGGCTGTAGCTTTTAAGAATCTTTTCTGGCGGTAAAGGAGGAACTCTGTCCTGTAGCTTTTCAAGTTCCCTGATGAACTCAGGCGGTAGTATATCCACCCTTGTTGAAAGGAGCTGGCCTATTTTCTGGTAGGCTGGTCCTAACCTTTCAAGCGTTACCCTTAACCTTACCGGCGGAGGAAGTGAAAGGAGCTCTTTAAAGGGAAAGAAGAGTAAAAAACCTACTAGCTTTACTAGAGCTCCCGGCAGAAAAGATGAAAGGTACTCATAAGAGCAGAAGTAGATATGGCCGATAATTTCCCACGAACGCCTAATAAAACCCATCAATCTTTCTGGCCTTTTAGTTTTTCAACTTCTGCCCGCAGTTCCTTTATTTCCTCCTTCAAGGTTTCAAGGTCTTCCCTTGTTGCTAAGTTCATCTCTTTGAGGAGTTTTCCAACTTCAGCTGAAAGTTCCTCTTTCTGTTTTTCAATGCTTTTCTTTAGCTGCTGAATGAACTTCTTTCCTTCCTCCTCAGAGAGTTTTCCCTTCTCCTCCAGTTCTTTTACAAATTTTTCGGCCTTTTCGGCAAGGAGGGAAAGAGCTCCTATCTGCAGTAAGAAAAGTTTCTTTATTGCTTTGGCTGGACCTCCCATCTTTTTACCTCGTGATATGATTTCTCTTAAAATTTAAGTCTATCCTCTCAAGAGGGAAGGTTATTGAAAGTAGGGCTTTGGGCTTTTGCCTTTTGGCTGTTCCTTTTTTCTAGGGCTTTAGCAGTTGAAGTTCCCGTTAATATAACTGCTGATAAGGTATTCGGTAACGTAAGTAAAAGGGTGGAGGCAAGGGGACACGTAGTAATTACCTACGATAAGGTGGAGATTTCTGGCGATAGTGCTGTTTACGATAGAGAAAAAGGACTGCTGATAGTCCGGGGAAACGTTGTTGTAAAAGAGTTTCCTGCAAGCTTTCGCTGCCAGAGTATAGTTTACGACCTTAAAACAAAAAGGGCTGTCCTTGAGGGCGTTTCCGGAAAAATTTCAGAAACCGATTACATTAAGGCAGATAGAATAGAGAGGCTTTCTGAGAAAGAGTGGATAGCTTACGATGGAGAGTATACTCCCTGTAAACACACCTGTCCTGACTGGTCAGTAGGAGCAAAGAGGTTCAGGATTCTTTTGGGGGAAAGTTTTGAGGGAAGGTGGGTAGCTTTCAGGGTAAAGGAGATTCCCATTTTCGTTTCCCCCGTTCTTAGCGGCCCTATCGTTAAGAAGAGGACAACTGGTTTCCTCTTTCCACGCTTTGGCTACATGAGTGAGGATGGGTTTATATACAGGCAGCCTTTCTATATCGTTCTTGGAAGAAGTGCTGACTTAACACTTACTTATGAAAAGCGATTCAGGGATGGGGATGGTAAGTCAGCAGAACTCCGCTATGTTCTCTCTGAAAAGAGTAAGGGAAGGCTCTACTACTACAGGATAGATAGGGAGAACAGAAGGGACTGGAAGTTTACTTATTCTCACTCTTTCTACCCTTCAGAGCTCCTCTACGGTAGACTCAATGCAGAGCTTGTAAACAGCAGAGAGTACTACAAGAGTACTACTACTTTTGATGTTGAAGAAAAGACAAGAGTTTATACTAAGTCTGACGTTACCCTCTCTAAGCTTTGGGAACACGCAATCTTGAACGTTAACGCCGTTTATCTTGATTACTTAGATGGTTCATCAAGCACTGTTTACCAGAGAGTTCCGAACGTTAACTTCTACTTGATGGATATCCCCTTGCCTAAGACTCCATTTACATTCAGTTTTGACACGGAGTTAACCTATTTTTACCGTGAAGCAGGAGGAAGTAGCTATAGGCTAAACCTTGAGCCTATCCTAAAGTACAGCCGCTTTTTTGGTGTCTTTAAGAACACTATGAAAGTCTCGTACCTAATTTCAAAGTATCAGCTTGGTGGTGATAGGAGCATTTTTAAGTTTGAGAGTAAGACAGTAACTAACAAGTATTTTCACTTAGGAGATACCGTTTCTGTTTCGCTAAACCCGGAGCTCTCTTTTCGTTTTGTGGAAAGTGAAAATCAGGAAGTAAATCCTTTCTACGATGGAAGTGACAGAGTGGGAAAGAAGAAGGAAATTTACTCAGGGGTTACAGGATATTTTTACGAGGATGGAAAAGAGTTCCTCCGTTTGTCCATTAGTGGCCAGTACGACCTTTACGACTCGGAGGACCCTTGGAAACTGTGGAGACTTGACCTTGACCTGTACCCCTTGGGGAATCTTGAGCTGAAAGAGACGTTCTACTACTCTCCTGAGGAAAACGGCCTTAAGAAGAGCAACACCTACGTTTCAGTCTCTTGGGGAAGTTTAAGCCTCTGGGCAAACTACTACAGTAGTGACTTGACAGAAAGAGTTAGGTACGTGCGGTGGGGAACAGAACTGAAAATTGGAGTCTTCTCTCTTTCCTACAGGCAGAGGTACGATTTGGAGCTTTCGCAGGATAGGGAGCGTTCCTACTCACTTGCAGTTAATAGGGGATGCTGGAGTGGCCGTTTAACCTATAGGTGGGTTAAGAACTACGATAACACTGTGGACTATCAGGTTTCACTGCTTGTAAATCTTGTGAAACTCGGCAGTTACGGTTACAAGTTTGTAGGTAGGAAGTAGTTACTCTTTTTGGGATAAGACCTTCCAGCCAGAGAAATCGTCGTTTTCTGTTGCGTCTGGACAGTCGGAGGCTTGGAGCTCGTAACCTTGCTGACTTTCCTTATAATAGATTGTATCGTTTTCTGTTTGGTACCCGTATATTAGAGTTCCCATTTTGTGTTTTGTACAAAAGTTTGCGTAGTCACCGCTGCTGCTGACCTTTGCAACGGCCCTTACTTCATCTGAAACGTATTTGTGTGTAAAGTTCCCTATTACAACTATTCCGTTTGAGCTTACGTCTGAAGGAGAAAAGCCTACAAACTTCTGTTCAACTCCGTAGTAGGCAAGTTCGTCGTTTATCAGGTTTTTAAGGTCGTAAAGGGCGTTGTTGTTGTAAGCTCTTATTTTGAAGAGGCGATAACCGTTCACAGCAATTGTAGTTAGAATTCCAATTATTACTATGATTATTAAGAGCTCCAGTAGCGAGAATCCATCTTTTACCCGCTCTTCCATACTTCAACCCGGTCTGAGGCATTAAAAAGAAAACAAAGGGGAGGAACTCCCCCCCCACAAAGCAGTTATTACTGAGTCCACTCAACAGGAGCTTTGTCTGTGCAGGAGTTAAACTTAACTCCTCTCTTGTAAGTTCCGTCAGAAGCTTTTATGTTGTTGTGGCCAAGGGCAAACTTGTAACCGGGAGAACCATCAGGGCAGGTAACGGCTTCAATTTGGGTTGCTGCTGTTAAATCATCGTAGTCAAGAAGCACAACATTCTTGCTGAGATTTAGAGTAGTTACTGTTGTAGTGCCGTTAGAGATTGTTAGTGTTCCCTTTGAAGAGTTAAAGCTAGTATCACCTCCTGTGGCGTACTTGTCGTACTGGGAGTAGTAAGCTTCCTCTGCAGCTATGATGTTGTGGGCGTCAGAGTTCATAGCGGCAACGTAGGCCCTTTCCTTGTACTTGGCAAACTGGGGCACTGCAATCGCTGCTAAGATTGCAATGATTGCGATGACGATTAGGAGCTCCACCAGAGTGAAACCGCTCCTTGACATTTGGGTTGCTTGTTTCATCTTTTACCCTCCTTTAGTTTAGTTTTTTTGATTTTCACTGTAGAATTTTAGCACGATTTATGCCAATTTTCTGCAGGTTGCAGGGGCGGAGTTTCAACGGCTTTAGAGTGTAATAATGACAAAATTTGTCAAATTCTAAAGAAGGTTTCTTGCGGAAAACCTCAAGTGTAGCAATTATCCCGAGTAATGTAACAAAATTTGTCATTTTAGAGCTTGTTCCCTGTAGCTGAGTGCTTCTGCTATATGTTTAGTTTGTATAACGTCACTTCCGTCAAGGTCGGCAATGGTTCTTGAGAGTTTGATAACCCTCGTGTAAGCCCTTGTGGAAAGGCCGAAAGCTCTTACAGCTTTGACCAGCATTTCTTCTGCCTCTTCCGACATCCTGCAGAATTCCTTTATCTCCCTCCTTCCCATCTGGCTGTTAAAACGAACCTTTCTTCCTTTAAACCTCCTCTTCTGAATTTCGTGAACCCTTATGACCCTTTCCCTTATCTTTTCTGAGGGTTCTCCTGAAGACTTACTCTTTAGCTCTTCTGGTTTAACGGCTGGAACAGATATGTAGATATCTATCCTGTCAAAGATGGGGCCGGAGATTTTTCCCATGTACTTTTTTATCTGGTGAGGGGAACAGGTGCAGTGGTGGACTCCGTCTGAGAATCCGTAGTACCCACAGGGACAGGGGTTTGCTGCTCCTATGAGGGAAAATCGGGCAGGAAAGGTAAAGCTTCCAGAGGCTCTTGAAATCGTTACGAAACCGTCCTCTAAGGGTTGTCTTAGGGCTTCAAGTGCTGTCCGTTTAAACTCTGGCATTTCGTCTAAGAATAGAACTCCGTTGTGGGCAAGGCTAACTTCTCCCGGCTTTACGTTCGTCCCTCTGTAGAACACAAAAATTTTTGCAACTACCTAAGCCGTAAGTCAACGTTTTAACAGGTGGAGTATGATAACAAATACTGCGACTATAACACAATATAGTGCGACCACTCCACCAAAACACAAAAGTTATTGCAAATTCTCTACCAATATGATAACCTAAGTATAGAGGAGAACGCCTTATGAAACCTGTAAGAGCTATTCCCATTCAGACACTTTCGGTAGGTGGCAAATTCTCAAGCAGGAAGAACTCCAGAATAGTAAGCTATGAGTCTCAATTGGAGTTAGCATTTCTCTACCACTTGGAGTTCTCTCCAGACGTGAAAGCTTACGTAGAACAACCATGCAAGGTTCCTTCTCCTTCTGGAAGACACTACGTCCCTGATTTCCTAGTTTTCTTTAATGAACCTCTAAGAAGACCTCTTCTCGTTGAAGTCAAGTACTCCTCAGAAATAAGGAAAAACTCTGACAAGCTTCTTACGAAGTTTGAAACTCTTGAAAAGTATGCCCTTAAAAAAGGCTACGACTTTAAAGTATTCACGGAAAAAGACCTATTAACACCAAGACTTAAAAACTACAAGTTCCTCTACAACTATCTGGATAAGCCCTTACCTGAAAACCTCTATGCTACCTACGTGGAAAACGTAATTAACTTCGTGAGAGAAAAACAACCCGTAAGGGTTATTGACGTGGCCAAGATACTCGGCAAAGGAGAGTTCATACCAACAGGCTTCTACCTTTCAACCGTATGGCATCTAATAGCCACGGGTAAACTTCAAACTAACCTTGACGAAGAACTAACGAATCTCACCTACGTTTACTTGAAAAAGGACGCTAAAAGAGGCCTACCGTGTCCCCTATAGAGATTAAAAGAGGGCAAACTGCGTTTTTTAGAAACCGCAGAGTCTTAATTACTGCCGTGGTAGACCTGTCAACAGTTGAAGTAACAGACCTTGAAACTGGGGAAACTTTAATCGTCCCGATTTCTCAGCTTGATTCAATTTCAACTGACGAAAAACCCTATCACCCAATAGACCCTGACTCTCCCGACTCAAAGTACTTAGAGCTGGCAAGGTTTAGGTACGAAGTAATAAAGCCTTTATTGGTGCCAAGTAGAACCAAAAAACAGGTAGAAGAAAGAGCAAAAGAGTTCAACCTTAACCCTGCTACCCTATACCGGTGGATAAAGCAGTTTGAAGAATCTGGCGGACAGCTTTCAGCGTTAGTCCCCAACTACGGCAGAAGAGGTGGAAAAGGTAAGAAAAGAGTTAATCCTGAAGTAGAAAAACTCATAAAAGAAGTAATAGAAACGGTCTATCTCAACCCCTACAAAAGAGTTTCCGTAAAGAGAGCCTACCAGATACTCCTCTTAAAGTGCCGAGAGCTTGGGCTTACTCCTCCTCACATTAACACGTTTAGAAACCGAATTAAGGAGCTATCCCCGTTTATGACTACTCAGAAAAGAAAAGGTAAAGTCGTAGCTCAGTCGCTTTACGGAGCCGCAAGTAGCTCTTTTGAACCAGAGCGTCCCCTTGAAGTCGTCCAGATAGACCACACGCTCCTTGACGTAGTAGTAGTAGACGAGTTGACGAGAGAACCTATAGGTAGGCCATACCTAACCATAGCATTAGACGTCTATAGCAGAACAGTTTTCGGATATTACCTATCTTTGGACGCCCCAAGCTACTTTTCAGTAGCTCAAACCCTCTTCGTCGGAATTACCCCTAAAGACAACCTCTTGGAAGAACTTGGAGTGGAAGGTAAGTGGGAGGTGTGGGGAATACCAGAGAAGATACACGTTGACAACGCCAAAGAGTTTAGGAGTACCTACCTTGAAGATTTCTGCAAGGAATACGGCATAACGATAGACTACAGACCAAGTAAAACTCCTCACTATGGCGGACACGTAGAAAGACTCTTCAGAACAATTAACGAGGAAATTCACAACCTACCGGGTACGACTTTCTCCAACCCCGTAGAGAAAAAAGGCTACGACCCTGAAAGACACGCCTGCATGACCCTATTAGAACTTGAGAAGTGGCTCGTAGAGTTTATAGTTAACTACTACCACAAAAGAATTCACTCAGAAACAGGCACTACACCTGAAGAAAAGTATAAGGAAGGCATCTTAGGAAACGAAACTTCTAAAGGAAGAGGGCTTTTTAAACTCATAACCGGTGAAGAGGCGAAAAAACTCTGGTTTTCACTACTACCCTCTGCCAGGAGAACCATTCAAAAAGACGGAGTTCACTTGTTTGGACTTAGATACTACGACAACGTCCTAAAGCCATTTATAAGGCTTAGAAAACAAGGCGAAAAGAGTGAAACCTACACATTCAAGTACGACCCAAGGGACATGAGGTACGTCTACTTCCAGCACCCCCAGACTAAAGAGTACTACAAAATACCTTGTCGGGAAACCCGACTACCCAAGCTGTCTTTGTGGGAACTTAAAGAATACAGAAAACGCCTAAACCTTAAGAGAAAAGCAAAGGAATACGAACTACTTGAGGGACTTAAAAAGCTCATAACGCTGGAAGAAGAGGCATTAGAGAAAACCAAGAGAGTAAAACGCAAAAGGAACTCCAAGAAACTTTACGACTTTAAGTCCTACGTAGAACAGAAGACTTCTTCAGACGAAAGCAAAAAGGAAGCAAACGAAGAAAAAACACGCCAACTACCACCAAGAACGCCACAATTTGACGACTTAGACGATATAGAACCGTTTGAAGTTGATTAACGGAGGACACGTGAAAGTGAAGCTCTCTCAAGCAGAGATAGAAAAACACGTTAACTCACTTATACCAGACGCAAGGAAAGTTCTCAAGGCCTCCGACGAGGAAAGAATAATATTTGCAATGACGGACAGATTTATAAACCACAGCAGAGCAAAGAAAATTCTGGACTACATGGAACTGCTCCTCAAACTACCCAGAAAGCCGAGAATGGATGGAATACTCCTTTACGGAGACTCCGGCTCAGGAAAAACGATGATAGTAAGACACTTCTTTGAAAAACACTTTCCGATAGAGGACGAAGAAGCCGACGTTGACCAAATACCCGTTCTCGTAGTGGAAACTCCCACCGAACCCAAAGAAAAACTTCTCTATGACAGGATACTTGACGAGATAGGAGTTCCTTATAGGAAAAATGAGGACGTGTTGGAAAAGGAGAAAAACGTCAGGCACTACGTTGACTTGCTTAACATCAAGATGATTATCTTTGACGAGTTTCACAACGTCCTTAACGGCACAGCAATCCAACAAAGGAGAGTTCTGGCGGCAGTAAAAAGCCTTACCAACAGGTTGAGAATACCTATAGTGCTGGTAGGGACAAAAGACGTCCTCATAGCCGTAGAAACCGACGAAGAGGTTAAGAGAAGGTTTAACCCATATCACCTAACCAACTGGACTTACGACAAGGAATTTTTGAGGCTACTAAAAACGATAGAGGCGACTCTTCCCCTAAGACAGCCGTCTTACATGTGGAAGAACGAAGAACTTGCAAAGTACCTGATAGAAAAAACGGAAGGAATACTTGCGGAAATAATAAGAAACATTAAGTTAGCAGCAAGGGAGGCAATCCTTTCAGGAGAGGAAAGGATAACGCTACCTCTCCTGAAAAGAGCTAATCCTTTTGATTAGAGTCTTTCGCCTCCTTGGCTCTTTTCAGAATGTTGTCTATCATTTTGTTTAAGTGTTCGTTAATAGACCTGTATCCGTTGTCTATTAACCATTTCTTGTAAGCATTTAACTTTTCCCTTTCAATTCTCAAACTAATCTGAACTATCTCTTTTTTCTCCTTTCTCATGTTAACCTCTTGCAACTATAGTGTCATAGTGTTATAATTCTATAAACCCTAATTAAATTATAACAGCGTGGGTAGACGATTACTAACGAACCTACAAGGATTAACGAAGAACAGTCTTAGCAACAGGAAGATAAGAGTTCACCCTCAGCCGTTTGAGAACGAACTTATCTCTTCGTGGTTCTGCAGGATGGCCGTCAAAAACTTTACCATACCGTCCAGTTTTCTCAACCTTTACTTCGGGAATTACCAATCTGTGTTTAACGGGGACTTTGACTGGAACCGAGAGGACTTCGTAAAAGCTCTTTCTCAGAGAGTAGGGTTCAAAAAGGAAAGGGTTTGGAACTTAACCTTGAAGAGCTATGAAGGATACTTATTTGAAGCCCAGAAAAAGTTTAACAGCAATAAACCTTTTATTAACCCCGTTGGATTCAGAGGCGGTAGGAACAGAAGGCACGGTCTTAGGTTCTGCCCTTACTGTTTAAGAGAAGAAGAATACTTCCGTAAAGAGTGGAGGCTAACGTTCTCTACGGCTTGTGTAAAGCATAAAGTATTTTTGCTGGACAGATGTCCGGAGTGCGGAGAGCCTCTGACCATTCAAAAGTGGAAGCCAGATAAGTTCCACTTCCACTGCTGGAAGTGCGGGTTTGAGTTCATGAATGCGAAAGCAGAAGAGGTTCCAAAAGAGTCAAAAGGAATAGAAGCTATAAGATTGCTATATGAAATTTTGAAAAAAGGATACTTTGAATTTGAAGACAGGGTCTATTACTCTATAGCTTATTTTAAAGTCCTGGAACACTTTACCAAAGTAGTTTACAACTGGCAGAAAAGGAATTGGGGTTCAATAAGAATAGAGGAAGAAAACATTGGAGTTCGGCTGGACAAGAAGAAAAAGAGACTCTATTATGATGCTCCCATTAAAGTGCAATATATTCTATTTACAGTGATAACCGACATACTTTCTTCAAAAGAGAATTTAGAAAAGTTCATAGTTGACAATAAACTAAAAAAGACCGAATTAACAAGAGATTTCAGAGATTATCCATTCTGGTATAAGAAATTTGTGGACAAGTATAGCGACAAAGGGTATGCTCCAACTCTCAGGGAAATAGAAGAGGCAGTAAAATATCTTCGTAAGAGAGG
Organism: Phorcysia thermohydrogeniphila; assembly: GCF_004339575.1. NCBI lineage: Bacteria > Pseudomonadati > Aquificota > Aquificia > Desulfurobacteriales > Desulfurobacteriaceae > Phorcysia > Phorcysia thermohydrogeniphila. The sequence continues at coordinate 19,447 of NZ_SMFV01000004.1, read as the reverse complement.
ATTAAAGATAAACTGGATAAACCTAAGGAAAATTACAGGTAGATTTCTTGACAGCAGAAAAAGAAGAGATGTTAACTTTTTTTTTGATGAAAAACAAATACAGGGATAAGGATGGCTATGATAGATGAAGAAAGGAAGCAGTATATAGCTAGAATTCAAGAAGAGCTAGAAAAGTATGGCTTTAAAATGGATAAGGAAGGGAACTTACAAGTAGTTTCCTGTATAAGGGACATACAATACAAGTTTGCTAAGATTTTAAATGCCCAGTATAAAAAATATGAAAAGGATGTTTCTAAATTTTTTGCAAAATCGTTAGATGAAATTGATCCTCAAAATATAGTGCCAAGATTGGAATTAATAGAAAAAGGAAAGTCTGATAAGAAAACTCTTCTTAAGAAGAAAATCTTTAACTTTGCAAAATCCTTTTGGAGTGTTCCTGTTTCTACCGGTTTCGGAAGAAGGATGGACTACATCCTGTGGGACGATAATACAGGAAAGGTAATAGGAATATTCGGACTCTGCGACCCGATTATTGGTCTGGGAGTAAGGGATGAATTCATAGGATGGAGTAGAAAAATAAAAGAAGAAAGACTTTATAACATGCTAACAGCATACATATTGGGAGCTGTTCCACCTTACAACCAAATTTTAGGAGCTAAACTAGTGGCTCTCTCTGCCATATCAAAACAAGTCATTGACGATTTCTACAATAGGTACGGCAATACAAGAACAGTGATAAAAAACAAGAAGAAACTTCCTTATCTAGTTGCGATTGATACCATGGGAGCTTTTGGCAAAAGTGCTATCTATACAAGATTAAGAGGATGGAAGTTCGTAGGATATACAAGAGGACAAAGCCACTTTCATCTAACTTTGAATGGAGTATACGAATTATTACTTGAGGTTATTAGGAAGTATGGAAACGAAGAAGTGTTGAAAAAATATAAGTTCGGACAAGGCCCGAATTATAAACTTAGAGTAATATCTGAGGGACTAAAAATCTTAGGGCTAAGTAAAGAAAAATTAACTATGCATTCTATAAAAAGGGGTTATTACTTTGCACCTCTCGCAGAGAATTGGCGAGAGTTCTTGTTAATGAAAACAAATGACCCTAAGTTTATTGCAAAACCATTGGAAGAAAACTTCTTTTATTGGAAAAAAAGATGGCTCCCCAAAAGACTGGAGCCTAAGAAGTAAAAATGGATAGTATATCCAGTCCATTCTTTCCCAAGAACTCGTTCACATTATTATAAGCCTCATAGAATTCTGGAATTTTCTTTGATATTACATTTACAGGTCCGTCTATCATAAATTTATGAACTCTTTCGCTCATTAAGTCATATGGGTCCCATATCTTTTGTTTATATATCTCAAGAACATTTTTGCCATACAGTTCCTTTAAAAGGTCGGCATCTTTACCTGTTGACAGCCCAAAGCCGAATAATTTTACACGAGCGTGTTCCCAAATTTCTGTATCTAAATTGGAAATTCTTGTAGAAATAACCATCCAACCAATACCAAGTTTTCTTGTCTCTCTAAACGCTGTTACTACTTTTTCTCTTGTCCTTCTTTTGTATTCTTCCGCATCTGATGGAAGCTTCGCAGGTGCTATTCTATGAGCTTCATCTATTACTACTAAAGTATTCAACATGTCGTTTTCCTGATATGCATCTTCTCCTGCTCTTATCAGTGTTGAAAATATTGAATAGATAATCATAAACTTTATTGGGTTTTCCCAGTCTAGTCTACTTAAATCTATAATTATTGTTTTGTCAGAATTCCGAGTTAAGTCCCTCACTATGCTATCAATCCTTCTTTTACCTGTGCTTGTATCAAACCAATCTGCTATCTGTAGCCACTTGTCTTCAAATTCACTTTCTATATGAGGTTCTCTCATCAGGTTTCGGACCTCCTCTCTTTTATTCGATTGGGTATAGATCCTTTCTAAATTGGCTTCAATAATGTCAAATAAATCCCTAACAGGTACTCTTTTTAAGGAAGATAATCCTCCTCTTGCCTTTAACTCTCGGATTATTATATCTATCGCAATATCTTGATTTTCTGCACCTTTTATAGCTATTGTTTTTAACAAGCCTTCTTTTTTCATCAAAACTTCCAACATATCCCATCTATCTAGAGCTATCTCGTCAATACCATAAATTTCTGGTTCTCTTTTGCCTAATATGTTCCAGATATTCCCTAAATCTAAAGGAAAATGACTTGTATCTCTACCCTGAAAAGATTTGGCAAATTCTCCAACAGGGTCTAAGATGAGAAAGTTCATTTTTCTGTATTGTTTATTATTCCTTCTATACTCATCTGCTTTCTGCTTGTCACTTTTTGCATAAGCTACTAAAATTTTCTTTGCCTCTGTAGATTTTCCTGAACCTGTTTGACCTGATATAAGTATGTGATATGCTTCATTTAATACATAGAAAGGTTGAAAAACCAAAGGGATGTCAAAGTTTTCATCTATAGCTTTTCCTAAGTAAAACACATCGTCTTTAATTCTATCTATTACTTGGTTTATTAGGTTCTCATCAATAAATTCTACATCCTCAAGTGAGTTTATTATTGTATCTAAGTTGACTCTTCTATATGAATCTCCATTCCTTTCAAAGGCTGTTAGGACTTCACAATCTATTGTCAGAACATCATTTTTCTGTATTCTTTCCTTTACTCCCTCTATTTGGGTAGCATTTTGAGCCATTTCTGCATTTGTTAGAGTTCTATTTTCTGTTTGTAGATTAACCACCCTAAGCAACGCTATACAATCTTTTCCTCTTCTTTTAAAGTTTACTTTTAAATACCGGCCAAGAATAGGTTCTCCTTTGAAAATAAAATCCTTTTTTAAAACTACTTTAATCTTAGAAGTTGAGTACGGTGGAATAATCTGTCCTACAGCCATAGTTCCCTCCCCTTACCTGATTTCCTCTTCTATAGGAAAACTTGCCTTAAGTAAAGTTTTTACATAGTCCTTCGCTCTTCTATCAGCTTCGGTTGTTAAATAAAATGTTTTTCCAAAAGTGTATTGTGCTATTAGGTCCATCGGAAGATTTTGAACAAAGCTCTCTAATCTATATGTATACTCGCCTATGCCCTTGAAGTAGAAAACTTCTGGACTATTGGCTAAACTAAACAAGCTTTTTGTTAATTCTGAAAAGCGATAATATTCCTCTGTACCTTCCTCATACGGATTATATAGATTATACGGATGTGGAACTATAGGAACCCTCACATACTCCAAAGGCTCTAGAATTATTTGGGCTAGCTTTACATCTGAAATAGATTTTATCCTATCTTCAAAACTCTCTTTTAAGGAGGATGGCAATTTGCTTAAAACGAAATTTTTAAAGTCGTCCTTTTGTGTAGATTTAGGAACAAATACAACCTTTCCAGATAATAATAATGCGACGAAAGCACTTATTATTTTCTCATAAAATTGTTTTAGTTTATTTGACAACTTCCCTTCCAATTTGCTTGCAGCTGTTGCTGCAGAATTTAATTTTATTATAAATGTAGAAACAGAACCGTCCATAAAAACAAAATCTACATTTTTTACTTCCTCCCAAGCTAACAAAATCTCGGCCCCCATTGATAAACCTTCCAATATTCTATCCGCAAGTTCAACTTCCTCTTCCACGAAACCTATTACATCAAAATCTACTTCTTGCAAGTAAGTATCCAGCTTTTCTCTAAAAGAGATACACACATAAGCATAAAAATTTGATGGTATATACCTTTTAATCCCTCTAGCGCTATCTATCCCTGCTGTTCTATATTTCTCATCACCAGACTGGCTTTTTACCTTTCTTTTTCTTAATTTGTCTAGAACTTCTTCCCTAAGCCTTTTTTTCATCTCTTCAAGTTTTTGTATATCTTCTTCTATCTTCCTCAGTATCTGCTCCCTTTTTTTCAATGCTTCCGTATATTTCATAGCTTCATCTCCCTAAACTCTAATTACTAACTATTCTTATCATCCTCCTCACCCAATTCTCCCAGTCTTTTCTACTTACGCCCTGTATGGGCTTTTTGTAAAAAACCTTAAAGCCTCTTTTCTCACAAAAGCGTCTAAACCCTTTGTGATTTATCTCCATAAACGCTTTAAAGAAGTTCTCCACTTCATCTGGGAATTCCAAACACCTATTACCTATAATTATAGGCAAGCTTATAAACTCCGAAACGTCTCCCTGGTCTGTAAAGATAACTGTAGCACATCTTCCCTGCGGTAACGGAATAAAGAATACTCCAACCTTTTTCTTTCTACCGTCTGGATAGTAAAGCTGTTGATAATCTTTTTTCCTCCGTGGTTTAATCTTCTTAGGAGTGAACTCTCTGTATTCTATCTTGACGCCCAAAGCAATCTCTACTCTTCTCATTAACTTTTTAACGATGTCCAAACCAAATGTTCTCTCATCTTTACCCACCCTCCCTCTCTCTTTCCTTTCCAAATTTACAGGCTTAGCACTACCATCCTCTTTCCCCCTTACCTTACTCAAGTCTTTAACTTCACTGGTAGAAAGGGCTAATGGAATAGCCTTGACCATTCCATTATTAGGTACTTTAACTCCGGTTTTAACTATGATTACAGATTTATCAGCCTTAGGGGAAAGGGGATTGAACGAAATTTTCTCTGGAGCCTCCTTTGAGGAATAAGCCTGATTAACGTCGTATCTCTTAGTAGACTTAGAACTTACGGCATTAGAGGAACGATAAAACCCAAGCGTCTTAGACTCCTTTTTACCCTCACGGGTGTACCTTTTGACCTCAAGGGTATCCGTTCCTAAAAGCATTCTTTCATTAACCCACAATATCTCTGCCACGAGAAACTCACTTTCAGAGATTGGAATAACTCGGAATCCTGCTTCCCAATCCCCAGAAACGGGCAAAGTTGCCCTAAAAACGTACCTTAAAGGTTTCCCTTGTTCCCTTCTTTGCTTCTTTTTTCCAAAGTAGAGGGAACTTACTGAGTCGTAAGCCTTTTTAGCCTCCCTATTGCTCAGGTAAAGGTACAGGAAGAAAGGGTCTGCATTAGAGTATCCGTGTTTAACGTGAACGTATGGAGGAGTAGCCGTAGAACTAAAGTCTAAAACTTCACTGCTCAAAGTTCCTTTAAAGAGATTGTGGGTAAACTTAGTAGAGGGAAAGTAAAAAGCACTACCTATTACTGACGCTGGGATGTAGTAGGTTCCATCTATTGAGTTTATGACTAAAACTCTTTGCCTGTCAAGCTCTCCATGAAGGCTGTTATTAGGAACATATTGCTTAATAAAGTTGGAAAGAGACGGAATGTCTCCCACTCTTGTCAAAGAACTATTAGATTCAAGAGAAAACCAAACGTCCCTTTCCTCTCCTATCTTTGTTATTTCAACCTTTTCTTTTTTTCTATCAACTACCACGTAGCTGAAAATTGAATAGTATCTAAGGAACTCTGGTGGAATTAAAACGGTAAAAACGTAGTCTTTCTTTTCGTTAAGAAAAAGAACCCTGAAATGGAGACCGGACAGAGTATCGCCAAGTTCCTGCAAGTCAATCACGAAAGGGATAAAGTAAGGAGTGTTATTCCATATTCTATCGTCGTTTAGTATTATTTCTTCTAAGGAAGGCATAGCTGTTCCTCAGTTGCAATAAATTTTGTAGAGTCGCAGTATTTGTTGGAGAGTTGCAGGAACTTTTGGATTCTACACCCTCCACCGATAAGGGAGACGTCTGAAGAGCTACTGTGGGGAGCTCTAAAAGGACGCCTTGTTACAGGAACTTCTTCTGTTAGCCCGGCTATGCTGTATATCTTGCTCGTTTCAACGATTTCCTCTTCCGTCATTGGGGGCATTATGGTCGGCATCCTCCTTGCGAGCATAGTTTTTCCTGAACCGGGAGGGCCAACCATAAAGACGTTGTGGTGGCCTGCTGCGGCGATTTCAAGAGCTCTCTTCGCGTGGAGCTGACCGACGATATCGGCCATATCAACGTCGTAGCTAAGTTCTAAGTTAAGGCCTAAAGCTTTGGCCGGAGGTATCTCTATATCTCCATTGAGGAAAGCTACCGCTTCTACAAGGTTCTTTACGGGTATAACCTCTATTCCTTCTATGAGTAAGGCCTCTTCAACGTTTTCAGGAGGAATTATTAAACCTTTATAACCTCTTTCTTTTGCAAGAATTGCGGCAGGTAGAACCCCTTTTACCTTTGTGACTTCTCCTTTTAAACCCAGCTCTCCAGCTACTATGTAGTTCCTTAAACTTTCTTCTGAAAGGAGTCCTGCTGTTGCCAGTATTCCGAGTGCTATAGGCAAGTCGTATAGAGTTCCTTCCTTTCTTAAGTCTGCCGGAGCAAGGTTTACCACAACCTTTTTCGTTGGAAATGGGTAGCCTGAGTTTACAATGGCCGCTCTTACCCTCTCTTTACTTTCCTTTACCGCCGAGTCCGGAAGGCCGACGATTGTTACTCCCGGCAGTCCCCTTCCGGCATCAACCTCTACGAAAACCTCTAAGGCATCTACGCCAACGGTTGTATAGCTGATAACGGTGGATACCAAAAAATCCCCCTTACCGTTTTGTTTATTATAAAAAACCCCGCCGGTAGTGGCGGGGCTTAGAGAATTTCCTCGCTGAAGAGGTTTCACTCAGTTTGGGTCTCCTTGCACGGAGTCCAAGTAACCTTCCTGTACTCCTTCCTTCCAGTTCCAGCAGGAATGAGCCTTCCGATTATTACGTTCTCCTTGAGACCGCGTAAGTAGTCCCTCTTACCGGCAATTGCGGCCTCAGAGAGAACCCTTGTCGTCTCTTGGAAGGATGCAGCAGAGATGAAGGAGTCTGTAGAGAGGGCTGCCTTTGTGATTCCTGTAAGGACAGGCCTTGCTTTAGGAGGTCTCTTACCCTCCTTGAAGAGCTGTTCCCTTACCCTTTCAAACTCCTCTCTGTCAACAACTTCTTCAACTAAGAAGTTGCTGTCTCCGGCGTCTTCAATCCTTACCTTAGAGAGCATCTTCCTGATGATTACCTCAAAGTGCTTGTCGTTGATGTCTACGCCCTGAGCGCGGTATACGGACTGAATCTCGTCAAGGAGGAACCTTGCAACAGCCCTTTCACCGAGGATGTTGAGGATGTCGTGAGGGTTGAGCTGTCCGTCGGTGAGAGGCTCTCCGGCTTTGACGTAGTCTCCAGTCCTTACGTAGATGTACTTACCTTTTGGAACTTCGTACTCACGCTTAATACCGGTTTCTGGGTCAAGGATTGTTATTATCTTCTTGTTCTTGTCGGTTTCTATGTAGACCTTACCGCTAATCTCGGCAAGGATTGCAGGGTCCTTAGGCTTCCTTGCCTCAAAGAGCTCCGCAACCCTTGGAAGACCACCGGTGATGTCCTTTGTTCCACCGATCTTCCTTGGAAGCCTTGCAATCTGCTCACCAACTTCTACCTCTTGGCCTTCCTTAACCATAATCCTTGCGCCTACGGGGATTGGGTAGAAGTCAATTACGTTGCCCTCTTCGTCAAGGAGCTCCACCGTAGGCTCGTAAGGAAGTGTCCTGTACTCAAGAACTACCGGCTCAGTCTCAGAAATCGTTACACCGGGGATGATGTCCTTGTACCTAACTCTACCCTTCCTGAGGGCAAGAATTGGAATTGCGTGAGGATCCCACTCAGCAAGTACCTGTCCTTTTGTAACTTTCTCTCCGTCTTTAACCTTAAGGACTGCAGCGTAGGGTATGTCGTAGCGCTCAAGGTGTTTGCCGGTCTTCTCGTCAACAACGGCAATCTTTCCGGCCCTGTTGATGACGATAACCCTGCCTTCCCTATCGGTGATTGTGTTGACGTCAAATATCCTGACGATACCGTCGTGCTTAGCCCTGTAGTCGGAGGCCTCAGCCCCCCTCATGGCAATACCACCGATGTGGAAGGTACGCATCGTTAGCTGAGTACCCGGCTCACCGATGGACTGGGCTGCGATGATACCTATCGCCTCTCCGAGCTGTACGGGGCGTCTCCTTGCAAGGTCCCTACCGTAACACTTGGCACAGACTCCAAAGGATGCACGGCAGGTTAGGACGGAGCGGATTTTAACCGTGTCTATTCCAAGGTCTTCAATTCTCTCTGCAACCTCGTCGGTTATCTCCTCGTTCTTCCTAACGAGAACCTCTCCGGTTACAGGGTCAACGATGTCTTCTGCTGCGTATCTTCCGGCAATCCTCTTAGAGAGAGGAATAACAACCTCTCCAGCTTCCATAAGGGCAGAAACTTCTATACCGTCGTCGCAACCACAGTCTTCCATAGTGATGATTACGTCCTGTGCAACGTCTGCAAGTCTCCTTGTGAGGTATCCGGCGTCGGCGGTCTTAAGAGCCGTATCTGCAAGACCTTTCCTTGCACCGTGGGTAGAGATGAAGTACTCAAGAACTGTCAGACCTTCACGGAAGTTGGAGATAATTGGAGTTTCAATGATCTCACCGGAAGGCTTAGCCATAAGACCACGCATACCGGCAAGCTGACGAATCTGTGTAACGTTACCACGAGCTCCAGAGTGGAGCATCATGAAGACGGGGTTGAACCTTCCGTCGTTTGGAAGCCTTCCGCGGGCGTCAAGGTCGTGGTTCTGCATGTACTCCATCATGTCGCGGGTGAGCTGTTCGGTAACTCTTGTCCAGATGTCAACGATCTTGTTGTAACGTTCGTCTTTGGAAAGGAGGCCTTTTCTATAGCCTTCCTCTATTTCGGCAACTTCTTTCTTGGCCTTTTCAATGAGCTCCTTCTTCGTAGGAGGAACGTGGAGGTCGTCAATTCCGATTGAGAGTCCTCCAAGGGTAGCCTGAATGAAGCCGGCCTCTTTTAGTCTGTCAAGCATGTCAACGGTTACTTCGTTACCCATCTTCTTGTGGATGTCGGCAATGAGCTCTGCAACGGCCTTCTTTGTCATTACCTTGTTAACGAAGGGGTAGTTCTCCGGAAGGAGTGTATTGAACTTAACCCTACCTACCGTTGTCTCAACGATTTCAGGCTTTCCGGACTCTGTCTTGTTGGCAGGGAGTCTTACCTTTATCTTGGCGTGAAGGTCTACAAGTCCAAGGTCGAGGGCTTTTAGAACCTCGTCTATTGAGGAGAATACCTTTCCTTCTCCCTTAGCTCCCGGCTTTTCAAGGGTCATGTAGAAGAGCCCAAGAACCATGTCCTGAGTTGGAACAGCTAACGGCTTTCCGTGGGCGGGGGAGAGGATGTTCTGGGTTGAGAGCATGAGAGTGTAGGCTTCAAGCTGTGCTTCAAGGGAGAGTGGCACGTGGACGGCCATCTGGTCGCCGTCAAAGTCAGCGTTGAATGCTGTACATACGAGTGGATGGAGCTTAATAGCTTTACCCTCAACGAGAACGGGCTCAAAGGCCTGTATGGAAACCCTGTGAAGGGTTGGCGCACGGTTTAGGAGGACTGGGTGTTCTTTAATAACTTCTTCAAGGCACTCCCAGACCTCAGGCTCTTGACGCTCAACCATTTTCTTGGCTTGTTTAACCGTGTTGGCGTAGCCTTTCTCTTCAAGCCTCCTGTAGATGAATGGCTTAAAGAGCTCAAGGGCCATTACCTTTGGAAGGCCACACTGGTGCATCTTGAGCTCAGGACCGATAACGATAACGGCACGACCGGAGTAGTCAACACGCTTACCGAGGAGGTTCTGTCTGAACCTTCCCTGCTTACCCCTTAAGACATCAGAGAGAGACTTAAGTGGGTGTCCTTTGGAGGACTTAACGGGTCTTCCACGTCTTCCGTTGTCTATGAGAGTGTCAACGGCCTCTTGAAGCATGCGCTTTTCGTTTCTTATGATGATGTCTGGAGCGTCAAGCTCAATGAGGCGCTTTAGACGGTTGTTCCTGTTTATAACGCGCCTGTAGAGGTCATTAAGGTCAGATGTTGCGAACCTTCCTCCCTCAAGAGGTACAAGTGGACGGAGCTCTGGCGGAAGGACGGGAAGAACCTCAAGAACCATCCATTCTGGCTTGTTGTTTGAGTTGAGGAAGGACTCAACTATCTTTAGCCTTCTAACGAGCTTCTTCAGTTTAGCTTCTGTTGTGTCCTTCCTCGTAGCCCTTCTTATCTCTTCCTTTACGAGCTCTTTACTCTGGATTTTTCCTTGCTCAACTAAGAAGTCAACGTACCAGTCAAGGGCTTTTCCGCCCTTTTCAACTTCTATGTTAACCTTGTCCCTAAGGGCTTTATACTCGTTGTACTCAATTATTTGGCCTTTTTCCAGATTAGAGTCGCCCGGGTCTGTTACAACTACGAGGACGTTCTTAACGATTCCGATAATTACGTCCTCAGAAAGGCCTGTGTAGTAGGAGAGGGTGTCAACTGCTGCTTTAAATACGTTGGGTAGGCGCTTCTGGAGGTCTGCGTTGATAGAGGAGATTTCACCGGAGTACATCTTAATCTCTTCGCGGAGCTCCTCTGCAAGCTCCTCAAGGTCTACCCTCTTGAGTGCCTCCTTTATACCGGCAGCGCCGATTCCAACTTCAAAGGCGTCCTCTCCGAGCTCCTCTACCTTTTCCCTGTACTCCTCTTCGGTGAGTATCTGGAATTTCTTGAGGCCGGTTTCCTCCTCGTCTCCCGGGTCAAGGACGATGTAGCTCTCAAAGTAGACGACCCTCTCAACTTCCCTTACAGAGAGGCCGAGGAGAGCTCCGATTTTACTCGGAACGGACTTAACGTACCAGATGTGGGTACAGGGAGCGGCAAGTTCTATGTGACCAAATCTTCTACGCCTCTCTTTAGAAAGGGTTACCTCAACGCCACACCTATCACAGACAACGCCGGCGTACTTTGAACCCCTGTACTTACCACAGAGACACTCCCAGTCCCTGACGGGGCCAAAAATCCTTGCACAGAATAGACCGTCCCTTTCGGGCTTTAGCGTTCTATAGTTAAGGGTCTCTGGAAGCTTAACTTCACCGTAGGACCATTCCCTAATTTTTTCAGGGGAGGCAAGGCCAATCTCAATTGCATCAAAGTCAAAAGTTTTTGGTTCTTCAGAGAAGATTATTTCTTTCTTGCTCACTACCAGTTCCTCCTGATTAGGGGTTTAAGGGAGGGAAGTTTAAGGGCAGGGAGCTAAGAGCTCCCCACCCGTATTAGCCTTAATGTTCGTTTCCTTCTTCATCCTCTTCAATCTGCTTGATGAACCTTACGTCAAGGGCGAGAGCTTTAAGCTCCCTTACCAGTACGTTGAAGGACTCAGGGAGTCCCGGCTCAAAGGAGTACTTACCTTTGACGATGGCCTCATAAACCCTTGAACGACCTTCAACGTCGTCGGACTTAACGGTGAGCATCTCTTGGAGGGTGTAGGCAGCACCGTAAGCCTCAAGGGCCCACACCTCCATCTCACCGAACCTCTGGCCACCGAACTGGGCCTTACCACCAAGAGGCTGCTGAGTAATGAGGGAGTATGGACCTGTGGAACGGGCGTGAATCTTATCGTCGGCAAGGTGGATGAGCTTAAGCATGTACATGTAACCAACTGTAACGTCCTGGTCAAAAGGTTCACCTGTAAGGCCGTCGTAGACCTTTAACCTTCCGGTTTCGGGAAGGCCTGCTCTTCTTAGGAGCTCCTTAATCTCCTCCTCTTTTGCACCGTTAAAGATTGGGGACTCAAACCTTATACCCTGCTTAGCTATCTTCTTGGCGACTTCCCTAAGCTCATCATCTGAGAGGGAGTCTATGAGCTTGCTGATTCTCTCGTCGTTGTAGATAGCCTTAAGCTCTTCCCTTACCTTCTCAAGGCCTACCTTTAGGAGCTCCTCTATCTTCTTACCGAGGGCCTTAGCTGCAAGTCCAAGGTGGGTTTCAAGGATCTGTCCAACGTTCATACGTGACGGAACACCAAGTGGGTTGAGAACGATATCAATAGGTGTTCCATCCTCAAGGAATGGCATGTCCTCAACGGGTCTAATCTGGGAGATAACACCCTTGTTTCCGTGGCGACCAGACATCTTGTCGCCAACGGTGAGCTTACGCTTCGTAGCGATGTAAACCTTAACCTTCTTGTTAACGCCGGCAGGAAGGTCGTGCCCCATTTCAAGGGCAGCCTTCTTCTCTTCATAGATGTTCTCAATGAGGGCAATCTTATCTACCGCTTTTAGCCTTATCTTCTTGAGCTCTTCTACTGTAGCCTCGTCGTCAATGATTGACGGCTTCCTGAGGGCAAAGAATACGAGCTGTTCAACCTTGTCCTCTGTAATCTCTTCACCAGCAGATATGATGAGGTTTCCGGCTGCGTCGCGGACGTCTTCCCTAACCCTCTTACCGAGGATAGCCTCAGCAGCCTTTCTGTCCCTGTCCTTCTTGATGAGGGCAATCTCTTCCTGTTTCTCCCTTTCAAGCCTTGCCTTCTCTTCAGCTTCAATGAGCTGGGTTCTTGGGTCTTTCTTCTCTCCCTTCCTTGAGAGAATCTTAACGTCTATAACAACTCCCTCAACACCGTGGGGAACGTAGAGGGAGGAGTCCTTAACGCCCTTAGCCTTCTCACCGAAGATTGCCTGAAGGAGCTTTTCTTCTGGAGTGAGAACCTGCTCTCCCTTAGGAGTAACCTTACCGACGAGGATGTCTCCCGGTTTAACGTAAGTTCCAATCCTTACGATACCGGACTCGTCAAGGTTCTTGAGGAGGGACTCTGGAACGTTAGGAATATCCCTCGTAATTTCCTCTCTTCCGAGCTTTGTCTCTACAGCTTCACACTCAAACTCCTGAATGTGGATAGATGTGTAAACGTCGTCTTTAAGGAGTCTCTCGCTTACCAGAATAGCGTCCTCAAAGTTGTAACCGCGCCACGGCATAAAGGCGACGAGGACGTTCTTACCGAGGGCTAACTCTCCGTTTTCCATAGATGGGCCGTCTGCGATAATCTGACCCTTCTTGACCCTCTGTCCCTTTCTGACGATAGGCCTCTGGTTGATGCAGGTCTTCTGGTTGGACTTCTGGAACTTCTTGAGCTCGTAAACGTCAAATCCTGTATCTACGGAGAGACCACCTTCCTCTAACTCTTCAGGGTCAACTCTGATTATTATCTTGTCAGCGGTTACGCTCTCAACGATACCGGATCTCTTTGCGACTACAGCTGCGCGGCTGTAGAGGGCAACCTCTTTCTCCATTCCCGTTCCAACGAGTGGTGCCTCCGTCTTTATGAGGGGCACCGCTTGACGCTGCATGTTTGAACCCATGAGAGCACGGTTAGCGTCGTCGTGCTCAAGGAACGGGATGAGAGAGGAGGAGACTGAGAATACCTGCTTTGGAGAGACGTCCATGAACTGGACTTCTTCTCTCTTAACGAGCTTAAACTCCGCCTTGTGGCGTGCCATTACCGTATCGGCGGCTATGTAGCCGTTCTCGTCAACGGGAGCGTTTGCCTGAGCTATAACGTACTTCTCTTCCTCGTCGGCAGTCATGTATACGATTTCGTCTGTAACCTTACCGTTAACAACTTTCCTGTAAGGAGTTTCAAGGAATCCGAGCCAGTTAATCCTTCCGTAGGTTGTTAGAGAGTTGATAAGACCGATGTTCTGACCTTCTGGAGTTTCAATTGGACAGATTCTTCCGTAGTGGGATGGGTGAACGTCACGGACTTCAAATCCAGCCCTCTCCCTTGTAAGACCACCGGGACCTAGTGCAGAGAGACGCCTCTTGTGGGTGGTCTCTGCCAGTGGGTTTGTCTGATCCATAAACTGGCAGAGGGATGTGAGTGTGAAGAACTCGTTTAGTGGATTGAGAGCAGTCCTTGGGTTAATTAAATCTTGGGGCATTACGGAGTCTATATCGGCAACGGCGAGCTTTTCCCTTATTGCCTTTTCAAGCTTAAAGAGACCGGACTTAAAGGCAATCTCTGCAAGCTCTCCAACTCCCCTAACCCTTCTGTTACCGAGGTGGTCAATGTCGTCGTACTCCCTGATGCCGGCGTGAACTTCAAGGAGTGCCTTAACTGCACCGACGATGTCGGCCTTGTGGAGAATCCTTCCGGCCTCGTCGTAGTCTGGCTCAACAGGTATTTCGTCTACGTTTGCAGCGGCAAGTTTTAGGGCAACTTCAGAGTCAATGAGAGTTCCGGCAGGAACGACGATGTCGTTTTCCTCGTTGTAGATGTCCTTGGCTACCCTTAAAGGTGGAAGCCACTCAATATTTTTAAGGTCTTCCTTTGTGAGCTTCTGGAGCTTTTCTTTCGGGTAGACCTTTTCGTTTATCTTAGCCCTACCAACCCTTGAAAGGTCGTAGTTCTTGGTGCTGAAGAACATGGACTCAAAGAGCTTCTTAGCTCCTTCAACTGTTGCGGTGTCTCCCGGCCTTACCTTTCTGAATATCTCAACGTAGGCAGCAATTAGTGGGTCTTCTATCTTTTCCCTTACCCTGTCCCTCTTTTCCTTCCTTAAGGTGTTGATGATTACGGCACCGTAAGGCGTAGCCTTCTTGTTTACAGCCTTAAACTCAGCTCCTTCTGGGAGCTTCCTTGAGCTGGTGGAGAGCTCCTCATAAGCTTCCTGAATAACCTCACCGGTTTCTGGGTCAATAACGTCGGTTACAAGGTAGTAACCGGTAAGCTCTTCGGGGGTTTTAACTTCACCGGTCTCTACGTTGATAACTTCACCGTTTTCAACCTTAAATGTCTCTATAACGTCGCCGTAGAAGAGGTTGAGGATTTCTTCGTCGGTTCTAATTCCGAAGGCCCTTAAAAGGTAAGTTCCAATGAACCTTCTCTTCCTATCAATCTTTGCGTAGAGTATCTCGTTGTGGGGTATTTCAAATTCAAGCCATGAACCCATTGCGGGTATAATGCTGGCAATGTCAATGATGCGGGCAACCTGCGTTGTTTTTGATACTTCGCTCTTGAAGAAGAGACCCGGTGACCTGTGGAGCTGACTAACGACTACTTTTTCTGTTCCGTTTATGATGAAGGTTCCCCTGTCTGTCATCAGGGGAATTTCACCAAAGTACATCTTGTTTTCTTTGATGATGGGGGCGATTTTCTCGCCGGTCTTTGGGTCTTTCTGCCATACGTGGAGCTCAAATAGAACCCTTAAAGGTGCGCTGTAGGTTATTCCTCTTTCCTTACACTCATCTGGGGTGTACTTTGGGCGGAAGACAACTTCCATTCCACACTTAGGGCAAACTACCCCTTTACCGCCAAGCCCCTGAAACCTTCCACACTTACAGTACCAGTCGCCAATCTCGTAACCTTTGTAGTGGATTTCAACTCCTGTAGCTTCATCTACAATTGGGAAAGCCTGTCTGAAAGCGGACTCAAGTCCTACGTTTTCCCTCTCGTGGGGAGCTTTGTTGAGCTGGAGAAATCTCTCGTAGGATTCAAATGGAAACTGGAGAAGGTCAGGAATTGGGAAAGTTTCTTTTCTTTTTGCGAAACTCTTCCTTGGAAGAGATGTTATTGGCTCTCTAACGGTGGAGGGGGCTGTTTTTTTGATTTTTCCCATAGTCGTCCTCTTCTCCCGGAAGTTTTTTTACCTTTAAATAGCAGAAGGGAGACTACCCCTATAGGCAGTCTCCCAGCTGATAAATTATAGTCCTTCTTTAGTCGGTTTTCAAGGGGTTACTTGATTTCTACTTCAGCACCGGCTTCTTCAAGCTTCTTCTTAATCTCCTCAGCCTCTTCCTTGGATACTCCTTCCTTAACTGGCTTTGGAGCTCCGTCAACAAGCTCCTTAGCTTCCTTGAGTCCGAGACCAGTGATTTCCCTAACAACCTTGATAACCTGAATCTTCTTGGAACCGGGGGACTTGAGGATTACGTCAAACTCAGTCTTCTCCTCAGCAGCAGCTCCTGCAGCAGCTCCGGGAGCAGCAACAGCTCCAGCTGCAACAACAGGCATGTCGGAAACGCCGAACTCTTCCTTAATAGCGTTGATGAGCTCTACGAGCTCAAGAACTGTCATGTTCTTGATAGCTTCAATGATCTGCTCCTTTGTGATCTCAGCCATTTTTCTCCTCCTCTTGATTTATGAAAATTTAAGCACCTGCCTTTTCCTTCTCAGCCTTGACGTTCTCAAGAACTGTAACGAGCTTTGTAAAGAGGTTGTCAAGAGACCAAGCGATAGCGTTGATTGGGTACTTGAGGACAGATACAAGCTGACCGAGGAGCTCCTCCCTGCTTGGAAGGGACGCGAGCTGTTTTATCATCTCGTAGTCGGCAACCTTACCCTCAACAACGGCCGCCTTGAATTTAAGGTTGAAGCCTTCGTCCTCAAAGAACTCCTTTAAAACTTTTGCAGCGGCTACGATGTCCTCTGTAGCGAAAACGATACCTGTTGGCCCTACGAAGGCGTCCTTAATCTGCTCTACAGGTGTTCCGGGGTAGGCGTGCCTCATAAGGGTGTTCTTTACTACCTTGTACTCAGCGCCGACTTCCCTGAGCTTTCTTCTTAAAGTGGTGCTCTCGGCAACGGTCATGCCGTGAAAGTCTGTGAGTATTACGAGGGAAGCCTTCTCAAACTTTTCTCTTATTTCCTTTACAATTTGCTCCTTATGTTTTCTCGTCTTCAATGGAGCTACCTCCGGAGAGTTTTGCGCGGAGTCTCGTAGAGGGAGGGCATAGAGGGGAGGGATAGGTTGACAGGCTTCTCCCGGTCTCAGCAGGCCGCCTTTTAAGGCGTTTAAGCTCTATGCACCTGCCCTCTACGACCGCACCTAAACTGTCGCGCTAATCTTATTCAAAATTTACAGTTTGTCAACCTCTGAGTTTACTCTGTTGACTGAGCTCTGCTTATAGCGTCAAATACGTCAACTTTAACACTTGGGTCCATTGTTGCAGAAACGGCGATTGTTTTAACGTACTGACCCTTTGCTCCGGATGGCTTTGCTGCAAGGATAGCCTTTAAGAGGGCAACTGCGTTCTCAAGGAGTTTCTTCTCGTCAAAGGAGACCTTTCCTATTGGAGCGTGAACGATACCGGCCTTCTCAACCTTAAAGTCAACCTTACCGCTTTTAGCTTCCTTAACGGCCTTTGCAACGTCAAAGGTTACAGTTCCAGTCTTGGGGTTAGGCATAAGTCCTCTTGGACCAAGGATTCTACCGAGCCTTCCCACTTTACCCATCATATCGGGAGTTGCAATGAGAACGTCAAAGTCAAGCCATCCCTGCTGAATCTTCTGGATAAGCTCATCGCCACCAACGTAGTCAGCACCGGCTTCCTGAGCTTCCCTCAGCTTTTCACCTTGAGCGATTACTGCAACAACCCTCTCTTTTCCGAGACCGTGGGGGAGGACGACGCTACCCCTTACCATCTGGTCCTGATACTTTGGGTCAACGTTAAGCCTTACGGCCATTTCAACGGTCTGGTCAAAGTTCCTCTTTGTTACCTCTGCCATCTTCTTAACGAGGGCAATGGCCTCGTCAAGGGGATAGAGCTTCTGCCTGTCCACGAGGGCTAAGGCGTTCATGTACTTCTTACCGTGCTTTGGCATCTTTACCTCCTTCGGCTTTTTTGCCTCCCACCTTTTAGGTGGTTGGAGTAAGTTTAGTCAACGATTTTTACTCCCATGTTTTCAGCTGTTCCAGCTATGATTTTCATAGCTGTTTCAATGTCGTAGCAGTTGAGGTCCTGCATCTTCATTTCTGCGATTTCCCTGAGCTGCTTCTTTGTGATTTGACCTACCCACTCCTTCTTAGGGCTGTGAGCTCCCTTCTCTATTCCTGCTGCCTTCTTGATGAGGACGGAAGCTGGAGGTGTTTTCAGGACGAAGGAGAATGTCCTGTCTGCGTAAATCGTAATTACAACGGGGATAACAAGACCTTTCTTATCAGCTGTTGCTGCGTTGAAGGCCTTTACGAACTCCATAATGTTTACGCCGTGCTGACCAAGAGCCGGTCCAACCGGTGGTGCAGGTGTTGCTTCACCGGCAGGCAGCTGAAGCTTAACCTCAGCTACTACTTTCTTAGCCATATCTTCCTCCGTCTATCCTTAACTGATTTTCTCCACTTGGTCAAACTCCAGTTCAACCGGAGTTTGCCTGTCAAAAATGTTCACCAAAACTATAATCTTTTCGTGGACAGGGTCAATCTCTGAGATTGTGCCTTCAAAGCCGATGAATGGACCTTCTTTAATCTTAACCTTGTCTCCAATGTCAAGGCCGAGCTTCCTGATTCTTGGGACGCCCTTCTTGAGCCTTTCCCTCATCATGGTAATTTCAGATTCTGGCACTACAACAGGCCTTCCACCGGCGCTGACAAAGCCTAAGACCCTTGGAACTCTCCTTATTGTGCTCTGAACGTTTTTGTCAAGCTCTGCCTTTATGAATATGTAACCGGGGTAGAGTCTGTCGCGGAGCTCTATTTTAGCCTCTACTCTATTTTCTGGACACTTGATTTTCTGGCCGATTTTCTCAATTGGCTTATCTGGCGTGCACTTTTTCTTTTCGCACTCGCAGGACTCAACCCATACCTTACCGTCTTCAATCCTGAAAACGACCTTTTTCCCCTCTTCTCCCTCAACCTCGTAGATTCTTGGTTCTTCTGAGTAGAGAGGGAGCTCCCCCTTTTCTTTTCCTTTCACCTTGAATACCACCTTCTCAACTGCAGGAACGAAGATTTCCTCTACCTTTTCGCTGAGTCCCTCTTCTTTCAGAGCCTTGAGGATATTCGCCTTAACCCTGTGTTCAAATCCCGACTGGACGTGAAGGGAATACCACTTTTTTTCTCCCATTGGAATCACCCCTTTATTTGGCAATTATGACTTTTAAGAGCTCGGAAAATACAAAGTCAAGTACCCAAAAGTAAACTGCGATAAAGGCGCAAAAGACAACAACTCCTACCGTTGCCTCTACAACCTCCTCCTTGTTAGGCCATGTAACTCTGTTTAACTCCTCTCTGACTTCTTTTAAAAACTTTGCTGGAGACATGATTTCCTCTTAAGCTGTAAAGAGTTATTTTTAACTTGGGATTTTGATTTAGAGATTTTATCAAAAAAGACGGAAATAAAAATAAATGGCAGGCCAGGAGGGACTCGAACCCCCAACCGCCGGATTTGGAGTCCGGAGCCCTACCAATTGGGCTACTGGCCTACCTGCAAGAGGAAATATAGACTATTTCACCTCTCTGTGCAAGGTGTGTTTGTTGCACCATTTGCAGTATTTCCTGAGTTCAAGCCTGTCGGGCGTGTTCCTCTTGTTCTTAGTTGTTGTGTAGTTCCTCCTCTTACACTCTGTGCAGGCAAGCTGGATTATCTCACGTGCACCTTTCTTTGCCATTTTTGACTCCTAACTTAAGGGTATTTTTGAAGAAAAAGCCCCCTCGTAGAAGGGGGCGAGAGTTTTATTAGTCAAGAATTTCAGTAACTACGCCAGCACCAACAGTCTTTCCACCTTCACGAATAGCAAACCTGAGTCCTTCTTCAATAGCTACTGGCTTGAGAAGCTCTACCTCAAAGGTAACGTTGTCTCCGGGCATTACCATCTCTACGCCTTCTGGAAGCTTAACCTTTCCTGT
>NZ_SMFV01000003.1 GCF_004339575.1 Phorcysia thermohydrogeniphila | reverse complement strand
TTAGGCACGCCGACAGCGTTCGCGCTGAGCCAGGATCAAACTCTCCAGCAAAAATATCACAAACCTGCGGAATTCACCTCAATCAAAAGCCCTTACTGGGCTTTAAACCTTCCTCCGCAGGCGCGTGCCCCTTATTCTCCTGTCAAAGACCTTTTTGTGGCGCGCAATTTTTAAATCTATTCCCTCACGGGGCTTCTGTCAACCCCGCTTGAGGGATTCTGTCGCTCGCGGATGGAATAATATAGGTTTTCCTCGCTGAGTGTCAACGGGTTAGAAGTTCTATCGCCATTTTTACGGCAGTTTTGAAGCTCTCTGGGCTGGCTATGCCTTTCCCTGCAATGTCGTAGGCTGTCCCGTGGTCAACGGATGTTCTGACGACTGGAAGTCCTAAGGTGACGTTTACGCTATTTCCAAACCCGAGTAGCTTTATGGGAATGAGCCCTTGGTCGTGGTACATGCATAGGACAACCTCAAATTCACCTTTTAGAGCTCTCACAAATACTGTGTCTGCCGGTAGAGGGCCGGCTACGTTTATTCCTTCTTTTTTTGCCTTTTCTATTGCTGGTCTGATGATTTTTAGCTCCTCGTCCCCAAAAAGGCCGTTTTCTCCTGCGTGGGGGTTTAGGCCGGCAACGGCTATACGGGGTTTTTTGAGGCTTTTGTCTATTAACCTTAGCTTTGAAAGGATTTTCTCTTCTGTTATTAAGCTTGGGACTTCCTTTAAGGCCACGTGGGTTGTCTGGAGAACGACTTTTAACTTTTCGTTTGCAAGCATCATTGCGTACTCTTTAACGCCGAAGGCGTGGGCTAAGAACTCTGTGTGTCCCGGAAATGGAAAGCCCCCAAGTTTTGCACTTTCCTTGTTTATAGGGAGGGTAACAATCGCCTTTATTTCCCCTCTTTTGGCGTCTTCAATGGCTTTCTCTATGTAGAGGATTTGGGCTTTTCCTGAGTCTTTTCCTACTTCTCCCGGTTTAAAGGGGACGTTATCGGTGACGTTTATGAGGTAAATTCCCGGTGGAGCTCCCCTCCTTGCCCCTTTAACGATGGGTAAATCACAGGGTAGATTTAAGAGCTCAGAGTAAAACTCAATGACGTTACGTGAGCCGTAAACGAAAATAGGAAGGGACAGGGAGCGAAGGAAGTATAAAGACTTTAAGAGAATCTCGCTCCCTATGCCTGCCGGGTCTCCTAAGGTTACTCCGATTGACGGTTTGATTCTGAAACCTCCTGAAAGGCGGATTCGGCTCTCTTGAGGAACTCGGAGGCAATTCTCTCGCTGAGGTTCTTGAGGTCGTTGCTGAGCTGGCGGAGCTTGTACTTTAGCTCAATGTTCTCCTGTTCAAGTTCCTCACACTTTGTCTCAAGCTCTGCTATTCTCTCTTCATAGCTCTTAACGAGGTTTTCAACGAGGCTGTTAAGGGAAGAGGTAATTTTTTCAACTTCTACCTTTATGTTTTCAGGTAGTGTTACCCTCTCCTCCATCGTTTCCCTCCAAATTTCCAAGGTTTAGCATATGTCCAAGCTTCTCTTTCTTCGTTTTCAGGTAGTTGACGTTGTATTTACAGATGCCGACTTCTATGGGAACTCTCTCTACAACTTCAAGCCCGTAACCTTCAAGTCCTATGAGCTTCCTCGGGTTGTTCGTCATTAGCCTCATCTTCCTTACGCCGAGGTCTCTAAGTATCTGAGCTCCGATTCCAAAATCTCTCATATCCGGAGGAAATCCGAGCTTTTTATTGGCCTCTACCGTATCAAATCCGTGGTCCTGAAGGTGGTAAGCCTTTATTTTGTTTACGAGGCCTATACCTCTACCTTCCTGTCTCAGGTAAACAATGACTCCTTTTCCTTCTTTCGCAATCATTTCCATAGCCTTGTGAAGCTGTGAACGGCAGTCACACTTCAGAGAGCCAAAAACGTCGCCGGTGAGACACTCTGAGTGGACTCTAACTAAAACGGGTTCGTCCTCTTTTATTTCTCCCATAACGAGGGCTACGTGTTCCTTGTTGTCAACGAGGGACGTGTAGGCGTATATCTTCCAAGTTCCGTAGGCGGTTGGTAGGTTGGCCTCTGCCTCCCTCTTTATGAGGCTTTCGCTCTTCATCCTGTATTCAATGAGGTCGGCTATGGAGATAATCTTGAGGCCGTGCTCCCTTGCATAGTCTATGAGCTTGGGGAGGCGCATCATCGTTCCGTCGTCGTCCATTATCTCGCATATCACGCCGGCAGGGTAAAGGCCTGCAAGGCGTGCAAGGTCAACGGCAGCTTCTGTGTGTCCGGAACGTTTAAGGACGCCTCCCTTCCTTGCCCGTAAAGGAAAAACGTGGCCGGGCTTTACGAAGTCTTCCGGCTTTGCGTCTGGAGATATTGCTCTTAAAATCGTTGTGGCTCTGTCGTATGCCGATATCCCTGTTGTTGTTCCAAACTTTGGGTGGGCGTCAACGGAAACGCAGAAGGCGGTTTCTTTTGGGTCGGAAGGCCTTAGCGTCATCGGCTCAAATCCGAGCTCGTCGCACCGCTCTTCTGGAAGGGCAAGGCAAATTAAACCTCTTCCGTACTTTGCCATGAAGTTTATGGCCTCTGGGGTAACCTTTTCAGCCGCTATAACTAAGTCCCCTTCGTTTTCCCTGTTGGGGTCGTCAACGACGACCACCATCTTTCCGTTTCTTATATCCTCAATGGCCTCTTCAACCCTATCTAAGGGGAAGCGTCCCTTTACCAAGGCTATTTACCCCTCTTTGTAAGGACTTTGTCAATGAGTCCGTACTCTTTGGCTTCTTCTGCGCTCATGAAGAAGTCCCTGTCGGTGTCCTTCTCTATTTTCTCTATGGGCTGGCCGGTGTGCTTTGAGAGGATTTCGTTCAGGATTTTCTTAAGTCTGAGTATCTCTTTGGCGTGGATTTCTATGTCAGTTGCCTGTCCTTGGAAACCTCCCAAGGGCTGATGAATCATTATCCTTGCGTGGGGGAGGGCAAAGCGCTTTCCGGGAGCTCCAGCCGCAAGCAGAACAGCTCCCATGCTTGCTGCCTGTCCAAGGCAAATTGTTACAACGTCGGGCTTTATGTACTGCATAGTGTCGTAGATGGCAAGCCCTGCAGTTACTACTCCTCCGGGGCTGTTTATGTAGAGGTATATGTCCTTTTCTGGATCCTCGGCCTCTAAGAAGAGGAGCTGGGCTACTATTAGGTTGGCAACGTGATCGTCTATTGGGGTTCCGAGCATTATGATTCTGTCTTTTAGGAGCCTTGAGTAGATATCGTAGGCTCTTTCTCCTCTACCGGTTTGCTCTATGACGATGGGAATGTACTGGTTAAGGATTTCTTCCATAGTGTTCCTCCGGGTATGCTGTCGTCCTTACAAAAAATAGTATTGCTTTCCTCTTTTTCAAAGTTTTAGTTAAGGGCTTCTTGTTTGACCCTTTCCCTGTAAATTCTCTTTGCTGCTATTACCCCCTTAACGTTCTTTATGGCACGGAGGACGTTTTCTAACTCTTCTCTGCTCTTTACCTGAAGTATGAAGTCCATAACGGCTCTGCCTGTGGAGCTCCTCCTTACGTTCACTGAAGCTATGTTTATCTTAAACTTTGCTATAGCTGAGGAGACGTTTGCAAGCATTCCCGGACGGTCCTCTACAGAGACTCTCACCTTTGCGTTGTAGACCCTGTTTGACGGTTCAAACTCTACGCTTACCACCTTTCCCGGGGCGCTTTCTTCAATCTGTCTGGCTACAATACAGTTGGCCGTATGAATGACGATTCCCTTCCCTGAGTTGACTACTCCTACGACTTCGTCCCCCGGTAAGGGGTGGCAACAGTCGGCTAAGGAAACCATTACGTTGTCAATGCCGTCAACCTTTATTCCGCTCGTATCTTGGGCGGTTTTGGTCTTTTTCTTCCTTTTCTCCGTTTCAACTGGAATCTTGAGGAGACGGCGGGCAAGTTTTTCGGGGTCAAGTTGCATGTAGCCGATGTCTATGAGTGCCGAATCAAGGTTTGAGTAGCCGAGGGATGAGAGAACTTCTGAGAAATCCTCTTCTTCCTTAAGGGTGCTTAAGCTCTTTTCGGAGAGTTTCCTTATGGCTTTGTCAAGGAGGCTCTCACCGAGCTTCTTAGCTCTTTCGTTTTCTTCTTTCCTTAGGAAGTTCTTTATGGCGTTCCTTGCCTTTGAGGTCTTAACGAAGTTTAGCCAGTCCCTGCTTGGTCTTTCCTCGTTTCCCGTGATTATTTCAACTCTGTCTCCGCTCTGCAGGGTGTAGTTTAGGGGGACGAGCTTTCCGTTTACTTTTGCGGCCTTACACCTGTGGCCGACGGAGGTGTGGATGGCGTAGGCAAAGTCTACTGGAGTTGAACCAACGGGGAGGGTTTTTAGGTCTCCCTTGGGGGTAAATACGTAGACCTCTTCCCCGTAGAGGTCGGACTTGACAGACTCTATGAACTCTCTTGGGTCTTTCTCCTCTTTAACCCACTCAAGGAGATTCCTGAGCCATATGAACCTTTCCTTCTCTGCCTCTGAGAGAGCTCCACCTCCTTCCTTATACTTCCAGTGGGCGGCGATACCCATCTCAGCGACTTGGTGCATTTCCCAAGTTCTTATCTGGAACTCTATGAACTGTCCTTTAGGGCCTACAACGGTCGTGTGGAGGGACTGGTACATGTTTGGTTTTGGTGTGGCGATGTAGTCCTTTATCCTGCCGGGGACGGGGGTCCAGAGACTGTGAATTATTCCAAGTATCTGGTAACAGTCGGCAACGGTGTCGGTTATTATCCTTATGCCGGCTACGTCGTAAACTTCCTCAAAGGGAATGTTCTTCCTTACCATTTTCCTGTATATTCCGTAGATGTGCTTAATCCGCCACTGAATTTCTCCATTCAGGTTGCTCTCCTTTAACCTTTCCTTGACCGTGGCTATTACGCCTTCAAGGTAGGGAAGTAGCTTTTTCTTTACCTCTTCTACCTTTTTTTCAATCTCTCTGTAAACTTCCGGTTCCAAATAAAGGAGGGAAAGGTCTTCAAGCTCGTTCTTGAGGCGGTACATTCCAAGCCTGTTTGCCAAGGGGGCGTAGATACTTAAGGTCTCTTTTGCGTTCCTCAGCTGACTTTCCCTTGACATGCTGCTCAGCGTTCTCATGTTGTGGAGTCTGTCGGCAAGCTTTACTATCAGAACCCTAATATCTTCGGCCAAGGAGATGAGGAGGTTTCTGAAGCTCTCTGCGTCCCTCTCCTCTTTGCTTGTAAAGTGGTAACCTTCAAGTTTTGTTACGCCTTTAACTATAAAGGCTACTTCTCTACCGAATTCTTTCTCTATCTCCTCTAAGGTTGTATCAGTGTCTTCTACGGTATCGTGAAGGAGGCCGGCGACTATCGTTGGGACGTCCATTCGGAGCTCTGCAAGTATGTAGGCCACTTCTGCTGGGTGGGAGAAGAAAGGTTCACCAGACTTCCTGAACATCCCCTCGTGTTTCTTCTTTGCGAACTCGTAGGCTTTTACTATTTGCTCCTCGTCAAAAGAGTCCCTGTATTCTTTTACTTTATCTATAATTTCCTTACAGCTTCTCATAGTTTTTCCCGCTGGTTGTTTTTTCTAACTGCTTGCAAGTGCTAACCTTTTAAAATTAGAGCCTCTCTCTTAGGAGATGCAATGCCCGATAGACCAATTGGTGTTTTTGATTCTGGAGTTGGTGGACTAACTGTTCTGAAAGCTCTAAAAGAACTTCTCCCTTCAGAAAACCTTATCTACTTTGGAGACACTGCAAGAGTTCCCTACGGAACAAAATCCCCCAGAACGATAATAAGGTACAGCCTTGAGAATACAAAACTCCTTGAGAGCTTTAACGTTAAGATGGTCGTTGTTGCCTGTAATACATCCTCCTCTTACGCCTTGGAAATTCTGAGGAGTGAGTTTAGGTTTCCCGTTATAGGAGTCGTTAGGCCGGGAGCTAAGTTAGCCGTTCACAGGACACGCTCCGGTAGGATAGGGGTCATAGGTACAGAGGCGACTATAAGGAGCGGTGCTTATCGGAAGGCAATTGTTTCCGTAAATCCCTTTGCCGAGGTTTTTGAAAAGGCGTGTCCTCTATTTGTTCCTCTAATTGAGGAAGGGTGGCTTGATGACCCTATCACCGAGGAGATTGCAAGGCGATACTTAACCCCTCTGCTAAAAGAAAAAATTGACACTTTAGTTTTAGGCTGCACCCACTATCCTCTCATAAAAGGGGTACTGAAAAAGGTTTGCGGCGATGGAGTTGAGCTCATAGACTCTGCTGAGGCCGTTGCTCAGGAAGTTTCCAAGGTTTTACCTGCAAAGAGGGAAAGTGGGGTAGGAGCTGTAAGGATATTGGTGAGCGATAAAACTGAAAGGTTTGAGAGGATTGCGAGGATGATAATGGGGGAAAAGATTTCCATTGAGGAGGTCTCAGTTGATAAGGAGTGATGGTAGAAGGCCTGATGAGCTAAGGGAGGTAAAGATTACCCTTGACTATATAAAGCACGCAGAGGGTTCGTGCCTTATAGAGTTTGGCGATACAAGGGTTATCTGTACCGCCTCGGTTGAGGAGAAAGTTCCGCCGTTTTTGAAAGGTAGCGGACAGGGTTGGATAACTGCCGAGTACTCAATGATTCCCCGTGCAACTGTCCAGAGAACGGTTAGGGAGTCTGCAAAAGGAAGGCTTACAGGTAGAACGCAGGAGATACAGAGGCTTATAGGGAGGTCGCTAAGGAGTTCCGTTGACCTTTTAGCCCTTGGGGAGATAACAATTTGGATAGACTGTGACGTTATTCAGGCTGACGGAGGAACGAGGACGGCCTCTATAACTGGGGCTTTTGTTGCCCTTTACAGAGCTCTCCAAAAGATAGATAAGCTCTCTGCCGTTAAAAACTTTGTTGCCGCAGTGAGCGTCGGTATAGTGGACGGTGAGTACCTCCTTGATCTTAACTATGAAGAAGATTCAATAGCAGAAGTGGATATGAACATCGTTATGAACGACAGAGGTGAGTTTATTGAAATTCAGGGAACTGCTGAAGGTAAGCCTTTTTCAAGGAACGACCTTGATAGACTTCTTGCTTTGGGAGAGGCCGGTATAAAACAGCTTTTTGAAAAACAGAAGAAAGTTCTCGGGGTGGAAGAATGAGGATAATCTTTGCTACAAAGAACAGAGGAAAAGTTAGGGAAGTTAAGGAGAAACTAAAACGTTTTGGTATAGATGTTGTCCCCATAGATGAAGTAAAGAACGTTCCTTCACCGGAAGAAACGGGAGAAACTTTCCTTGAAAATGCCTACCAGAAGGCTATTTACTACGCTAGGGCCTTAGGAGAGCCTGTGATTGCTGAAGATTCAGGTCTTGAGGTTGAAGCGTTAGGTGGAAGGCCGGGAGTTTACTCTTCCCGCTTTGCTGGGGAAAATGCTACAGACGAGGAGAACAACAGGAAACTTATAGAGGAACTGAAGAAAAGAGGGCTAGAGGAATCACCTGCTAGGTACGTTTCTTTTGTCGTTGTTGCTTTCCCTGAAGGGATGGGACTCTGGAGCGAAGGCGAGGTAAAGGGTAAAGTGATAACAGAGCCAAGAGGTAGCGGGGGGTTTGGCTACGACCCTCTATTCATACCGGAAGGTTATGAAAGGACGATGGCGGAGCTCTCTTTGGAAGAGAAAAACAGGATAAGCCACAGGGGAAAAGCTTTTGGTAAACTCGTTAAGCTCATAGAGGAGATAAGATGCTGGTGAAAGAGATCTTACACACGGCTATTGAACTACTTACTTGGCTTATCATTATCGGTTCACTTCTTACTTGGGTTCCTCCTCACAGTAGAAACCGGATAGTTGACAGTATTATTGAGCTTACGGACGGTTTGCTTGAACCCATACGGAAAGTTGTTCCACCTATTCACGGAATAGATATTAGTCCCATTGTTGCTATAATCATTTTGCAGTTGCTTGATAGTTTGCTCTAATAGAGGAAAGGAAGAAATGAAGAACGTTCAGGGTAGGAAGGTAAAACTTAGGCCTCAGGATATAAGGACAAAGGAGTTCAGTAAAAAGCTCTTTGGATATGACCCAGATGAGGTTGAGGCCTTTTTAATAGAGGTGGCTAATGCGTATCAGGAGCTCCTAAAAGAAATAGAGAGCCTTAGGGTTAAAACTCCAGAGTACAAGACCGAAAAGCTCGTAGAGAAGGCCAAAAAGGAAATTGAGAAGATTGTCCAGAAGAAACTTGAAGAGAAGAAGGAGCTTGAGAAGCAGAAGAAAGAACTTGAGCTTGAGATAGAGAAGTTAAAGCTTGCCCAGAAGCAGTTCTTTGATAGGCTTAAGATGACCATTTTGGACATGACGAGAATTCTTGAGGAGCTGAGGCCAAATGCTACGGGTAAGAAAGAGGAACGGGGCAGTGGAACTGGAAGTGAAGGTTCAACCCAAGGCCTCTCGGAACAGGATAGAGGGGGTGGAAGAGGGGAGGCTGAAAATCAGGGTAACAGTTCCTCCTGAGGGAGGTAAGGCCAACAGGAAAGTTGTTGAGCTGCTTTCAAAGGCGCTAAGAGTGCCTGCATCTAACATAGAGATTGTGAAGGGGGAAGCGAGCCGAATTAAACTCCTCAGGATTGAGGGGATAAGCTCTGCAACTTTGCAGGAAAAGCTTGGAACGCAGGTGCAGGAAACTTCTTGACAATAAATGGCTAAAATAGTATTTTCTTTCTAAGCCTTGAAAGACTTTGCCTTAATAAAACCTGTTAAGGAGGGAGCGGTTATGACAAAGAGCGACCTTGTAGCAGCAATTGCTGAAAAGGCAGGTATCAGGAAGAAGGATGCCGAAGCTGCTCTTAACGCCTTCATTGAGGTGGTAACAGAGGCTCTCAAAGGCGGAGACAAGGTAGAAATCAGGGGCTTTGGAACCTTCCTCATGAAGGAGAGAGCTCCAAGAACTGCAAGGAACCCAAGAACTGGTGAGAAGGTAGAAGTTCCTGCAAAGCTCTCTCCAGCCTTTAAGCCCGGAAAGGACCTTAAAGAGGCTACTGAGAAAGTTCTCAAGAAAAGGAAGAAGTAAGCTCTAAAGGGGGGAGTCCTCTCCCCCTTAGTTTATTAGCTTGAAGATTCTGCTGAAACGGGGCAGGTGTCTCTCTCCATCCCAAGAGAAGAAAATAACCCTTGCGATGCCTACTATGTTCTTTCTATCAACGAATCCCCAGAACCTGCTATCGTAGCTGTTGTTCCTGTTATCACCCATCATAAAGTACTTGTCCTTTGGAATGACGAATACTTTTGTGTTATCCCCTTGAGTTCCCGTCTTTAAAATCAGATGCTTCTTTTCGCCTCCTTTCCTCTTGGGAAGGAACTCGTAAAAGAGTTCTCCTTTCATTAACGTTCCCTTTTCAACGTAGCTGTAACTGCCTGCTGGGGAGTAACTGCAGGGTTTCCCGTTTATGTAGAGCTTTCCGTCTATGACCTGAACGGTGTCTCCCGGAAGGCCAACTATTCTCTTTATGAAGTAAACGTCCCTATTTTCTGGGTAGAGGAAAACGACGACGTCTCCCCTTTCTGGCTCTCTAAAGTGGTAGGTAACTTTGTCTACCAGTATAAAATCTCCGACGAGCAGCGTTGGTATCATGGAGCCTGAAGGTATATGAAAGGACTGGACTAAGAAGGTTCTAATGATTAATGCAAGAACAAGAGCGACTATCAAAGATTTAAGGTTTTCAACTATTTTTTCCCTGTTCATTCTGTACGCTCTCCTTAAAGGGATTGGTCAAAATTATAGGAAAATACACATCACGGTATCTATTCTTGATAAGGGGGAAAGGAGTGTTTGTTAAAACAAGAAGCTTGGAAATTGGAGCATTTAAGCTAACTTTAATGTTTCTCTTCTCTACTTTTTTTCAAGTGGTTGTTTCTGAACTCTTATGCAAACTTTTGAAGTATCTTAACGTGTATATGATTGTAGCTATGGATTTCGCTGTGTCTTCTATACCTATCTTTATCTTATTCCAGATTGGAAAAAAATTATTTAGAACTTCTGAAGATGAGACCGACAGAATTTTAAAGAAAGGAGCTTTAATGCTCTTGTTTCCTCTGTTGGTTATTTTTTTCTCTTTGTATTATGGAATATTCCTTTTATTTGCCAATTTAACCGCCGGATTATTTACAAGGACTTTTGAAGAAAAAATAATCTTTTGGCACTTTAGTGAGAACGTAGATTTAGCAGTTATTCTAATCTCATATGGGCTGTATATATTTTTACAGAGGAAAAACGAGAAGTTCAAAGGGTTTTTGGGTATATTCATAATGTCAGCTATAGGTATATTTTTTCTCGTAGAAGCCGTTAATAATGCACTTGATTTAAGAGTATACTATACAAAAGGTAAAGAAGCTCTTTATGAACCTTGCGTTGTGGAGAGTTTAATTAAAGAGAAATACGTTAGAGGAGGAGTTGATTTTTATGTGAAGTGCAAGGGAAAGAAAAAAGAAGGAATCTCTTCTATCTTCCTTTATTCTTTCTTCTGCAAGACAAAAGAGAATAGCTTGAATTTTGACTTTAATTGTCAAAAAAAAGAAATAGAAGGAAAAGAGGTCTTTCTAATAAAGTCTTTGTATAGTGATACCATATACGGACTAAGGCTCGCAGAGGAGTTGTAAGAATATGGTATTTCAGGACTTTTGTAAGTTACAGGAGGGAAGCAGATGAGAAAGTTTTTAGCAATTTTATTATTTTTCCCTCTTACTGCTTTTGGAGAAACTGAAACAAATCAGGTCTCTGTTTCCTATACTGACACTTCTGGGAATACTGATACTAAAACCCTTTCTATTTCCTACAGCTTTGAGAAAGACTGTCAGTCGTTACGTTTTTACTCAGACGGCTCTTACCTTTATAAGACAGATAGCGGTGAAGAAACTGCCAATAAGCTAACCTTAAACGGTCGGGTTGAGATGAACCTGAGCGAGAAAATCCTCTTCTACTTTTCAAGCTTCCTCTACGCTGACCCCTTTTCAGGTTACGACTACAGAATTGGCCTTGGTCCGGGAGTTGGTTATCAGTTGATAGACGGTGAGGACGAGTCTCTGAAACTCTTTTCGGGTTTTAACTACACCTACAACAACTATACGGACGGAACGGTTAATAGCTACTCTCTATGGGAGGCAAAGCTTGAATATAAAAACAGGCTGCTTGAGGACCTCCTGTTTTTACAGAAACTCTCCTATCAGATTTCCCTTGAAGACGGCGATGACTACTTTGTTCATAGTGAGACCTCCTTTCAAGTTCCAGTAACGGAGAAATTAGCTTTAGGTCTTTCCTACGTTCTGGATTACCAGAATCTCCTTCCCGATGACGCTGAGAAGCATACGGACAAAACCTTCCTAACGAGCGTTATCTATAGGTTCTGATGATGCTGGAGCTCTTAGAGAGGATACTCCTTAAGTGCGGGAAAGAGAGGAGGCTCATTACCTACGGAGAGCTTGCTGTAGAGCTTAATAGGAGATTTGGCAAAAGAGTTGTCCCAGAGAAGGGAAAGGGACTGGGAAGGGCGATTTCTAAACTGCTACACCCTGTGTGTGACAGGTACTACCGGGAGTTTAGAGTTCTGCCGGGCTCGGTTGTAGTTCTTTCAAAAACGGGAATGCCTGCAGAAGGGTATTTTAAATACCTTGCAAAGAGGTCTATTTTTAAAGGAGATAGTAAGAAAGCTTTTTGGGAACGTCAGTTATCTGCGTTCTTTGAGTTTTGCCGTAAGAGGTGATGATGGGAATACTTCTATTCCTTGTCCTGTTTCTGATTTTCGTTTTTCTTGTTATGCCCCGTTTTACTGGGGGAAGGAAAACTGTAGAGGTTAGGGGACTTGACGGTTCTGTTTTAGGTTTTTCAGAGGAAGGGGTTTCTTGGTTTAAGGATGGGCGTTTTAGGTTCTTTAGGAGCTCCGAAATAAAGCGCTTCTCTGTGGAAAGGTTAGAGAACGATGTTTACGAGCTGAAGATTGATGATGGAAGGGAAATAATAACCGTTCCGGTTAGTGGAAGGGAGCTCCAGAAGCTGTTTACCCGTTCTGATACCGGCTATACTCCAGCCTTTCCGTGGCTTGGAACTGTACTTGGGGCACTGACCGGTTTTTTGGTTGCTGACATGATAGCCGACAGCGTTCACGCTGCCGTCCACGAAGAGGAAAAGCAGGATATAGGAGAACAGGAAACTATAGAAGATAAAGTATCACAGGATTTTGAAGAGAACATCGCTGATTACGATTCCGACTTTGACTACGGGGACTTCTTTGACGGCGATATTTAAGGATAAAGAACTCCTCTGTAGGCTATACAGCGTTAAAAAGCCTGCCTCTTACCTGCCCTTAGAGCTTAACCTAAGAGCTCCCCGCTTTTCTGAAAGGGAAGTAAGAATTGTTCTTACCTACCCCGACCTTTACGAGGTGGGGAGC
Organism: Phorcysia thermohydrogeniphila; assembly: GCF_004339575.1. Lineage (NCBI taxonomy): Bacteria > Pseudomonadati > Aquificota > Aquificia > Desulfurobacteriales > Desulfurobacteriaceae > Phorcysia > Phorcysia thermohydrogeniphila. Next base: position 225,833 of record NZ_SMFV01000003.1, on the reverse strand, counting down.
TCCCACATCGGCGGAAAAATCCTCTACCACGTTATTAACAACCTTACAGATTTTGCCCTCATGCATAGGGCTTACCTCCCCCGTCCCGACATGCAATCCTTTATGAAGAGGGAGGGAATTCCCCTTTATACGATTGAGGAGCAGAGGCCCGTAAAGGACTACGACTTATGGGGACTTTCCTTTTCCTCTGAGCTTACCTATACAAACGCCTTAAAAGCCTTAGAGCTTGCAGGCCTAAGAATTAAAAGGGAAGAGAGAGAAGGCTTTCCTATCGTCTTTGCCGGTGGTCCCTGCGTTTATAACCCGGTTCCCCTGTCGCCTTTCATAGACCTTTTTGCCATTGGTGATGGGGAAGAGGTAATTGTCCAACTTGCAGAACTCATGAGGAGGATAAAGAGGGAAGGGGGAAGTAAGGAGGACTTCCTCCTTGAGGCGAGGAAAATTACCGGAGTATGGATTCCTGCCTTTGGTAAGTATCCTGTAAAGAAGGCCGTCTTTACGGGGATAGGACTTAAGGACTACTACCCTACATCTCCTCCAGTTCCGGTAGTTGAGACGGCTCAGGACAGGATTGCCGTTGAAGCGGCAAGGGGGTGTTTGCGGGGATGCCGTTTCTGTCAGGCAGGCTACATATACCGTCCCTACAGGGAAAGGGATGAGAAGTTAGTGGAGAAACTTGTAGAAGAGACCTTCAAAAACACAGGCTACGAGGAGGCTTCCCTTTCTGCCCTGTCAATCTCAGACCACAGCCGTTTTAACGTTTTAGTCCCCGAAATTATGGGGCTTTGTTACAGTGAAATGATTTCACTCTCCCTTCCATCAATGAGGGTTAAGGGGTTTAATCCAGAGCTTGCCTCCCAGATTATGCAGGTCAAGAAAACCGGTTTTACCCTTGCTCCGGAGGCCGGTTCTGATAGGCTCAGGAGGATAATAAACAAGGACCTTACAAATGAGGACCTCTTTAAGGCGGTTGAGGGGCTTTTTGAGAGGGGATGGAACAGGCTGAAGCTCTACTTCATGATAGGGCTACCTTTTGAGCTTCAGGAGGACATTGACGCCCTTGTGGATATGCTCTGGACTGTCCACAAAATCGGAAGAAAGTATAAGGGTAGAAAGCACCTTGCTGCCGGTATCTCCATATTCGTCCCTAAGCCTTTCACGCCCTTCCAGTGGGAGGCCTTTGCCAAAGAAGACGAGGTAAAGGAGAAGGTTTCTTACATAAAGAGGAGAGCTCCAAAGGCCTTCGTCTTAAGGTTCCACGATTACAGGCAGTCTTTTATAGAGGCTATCCTGACAAGGGGCGATGAGTCGGTAGCAGACCTTATTGAAGCTGCCTACATGGAGGGATGTCAGCTTGATGGTTGGGACGAGTACTTTAACTGGGAAGGGTGGCTGAGGGCCTTTGAAAAAAGCGGCGTTGACATTGAGAATGTATCGGGACGAAAAGAGTTAGATGAGGAGCTCCCTTGGGACTTCATAGAGGGCGTTGTAACGAAAAAGTTTTTACTTAGAGAGCTTGAGAAAGCCAGAAGAGAAGCTTGGACTCCGGACTGCCGTATAGTTGGGTGTCACGCCTGCGGTTCCTGTACTCCCCAGCAGATAAGGGAGTTAAAGGAGCACCCGATACCCGAAAAGATAGAGTTTAAGGTTCCTCCAAGACCTAAGAGGGAGTTTCCATTAAAGAGGAAAGTAGCTCTAATCTTTGAAAAGAGAGGATATGCAAAGTACCTATCTCTCCTTGACCTAAATAGGGCTTTCACAAGGACGTTCCGCAGGTTCGGTGTTCCACTTAGGTACTCTCAGGGCTTTAACCCTCACCCGAAAATCAACGTTCTCCTTGGTCTTCCTGTAGGAGTTGAGGGGCTTGGTGAGATTGTTGAGGTGGAACTTTCTGAAAAGGAGTTTGACTTTGAAAGGTTCATAGAGGAGTCTAAATCCTTCTTGCCGGAAGGTTTGAGGTTTAAAAGGTACTACGAGCTGGGCTTAAAGGAGACTCTTCTCTCTAAGATAGAGGAGGTTACATACAGGATAAGACCTTTTGAGGAGTTTAGCCTTGACTTCCTTGAAGAGAAAGTTCTTGAAAATAGGAAGGGGAAAGAGGTTCTGCTGGAGGAGTGGATAAAGGGCTGGGAGTTTGACGGAGAAGTACTCAGGGTAGTATTAAATGTTAAAGGGGGTAATATTTTAAATATCCAAGATATTCTTTTCTGGATGGGTCTTGACCTTGGAACAGCAGAAGTCATTAGGGAAGAGCTCTTACAAGGTGAATAAGCAGATACTGATAAACGTTCACACGAAGGAAGTTAGAATTGCCGTCCTTGAGGACGGAGAGCTCGTAGAGTTTTACGTTGAGAGGAAGGGGAACAGGGGCATAGTCGGTAACATCTACAAGGGGAGAGTTCAGAAAATAGTTCCTGCCGTTCAGGCAGCTTTTGTAGACATTGGAGTTTCAAAGAAGGCTTTCCTCTACGTTCGGGACGCTGTTGCCCTTGAGTTTGAAGAGGACGACCCCTTTGAGGGGGCGAGGGGCTTTGAAGATGAGCTTCCCTCTATTGAGGAAGTTCTCTCTGAGGGACAGGAAGTAATCGTTCAGGTTTCAAAGGAGCCAATAGGAACTAAGGGTCCAAGGGTTACAACCAACATAACAGTGCCCGGCCACTACTTGGTTCTCCTTCCAACCGTTAACAGGGTAGGGATTTCCCGGAGAATAACCGACGAAAAAGAAAGGGAGAGGCTAAGGGCAATTGCTACCGAGATAAAGCCTAACGAGTACGGAATTATCGTTAGAACGGCGGCGGAAGGGGCTGACAAGGAAGAGCTAAAGAAGGACCTTGATTACATACTAAGGGTCTGGAAAGGTCTTGTAGAAAAGGCAGAGAGTAAACCGCCTCCAGTTCTACTCTATCAGGACCTTGAAATTGTTCCAAGAACGTTAAGAGACCTCCTCACCGATGACGTTTCTGAGGTGATAGTTGATTCAAAGACAGAGTATGAAAGAGCTCTAAACTTTACAAAGGCCTTTATCCCGAAGCTTTCTGACAGGATAAAGCTCTACGAAGAGGATATTCCTCTCTTTGAGAAGTTTGGGGTTGAAAGAGCTATTGAGAAGGCTCTATCCCGGAAAGTCTACCTTAAGAACGGAGGTTACATAGTAATTGATGAAACTGAAGCCTTGGTCTCAATAGACGTTAACAGTGGCAAGTTCAGGAAAACAAAGACCTTAGAGGAGACGGCCTTAAAGATAAACCTTGCAGCTGCGAAAGAGATAGCAAGGCAGTTAAGACTTCGGGACATAGGTGGAATCATCGTAATAAACTTCATAGACATGAAGGAGGAAGAGAACAAGGAGCTCCTAATTAAAACCTTAGAGGAGGAGCTCTCTAAGGACAGGGCGAAGACGAAAATCGTTAGCATGTCAGACCTTGGGCTTGTTGAGATGACGAGGAAGCGAGTGAAGAAAAGTTTGGGTAAGACCTTGACGATGACCTGTCCTTACTGTGAAGGGAAGGGGAGAGTTAAATCCGTTGAGACAGTGGCCTTTGAGATAGAGAGGGAGATAATATCCTCCATTAAGGCGGATGGAAACTGTAAGGTCATAAAGGTCTACGCCAACCCTGCCGTGGTTGAAAAGTTGAAAGTTGATGAAAAAGATATAATTGACAGGATTGAAAGGGTTTTCGGTCGCGAAATCAAGGTAATTCCCGTTGAGAACTACCACGTTGAGAAATTCATGGTCGTGAAGGGATAACGGAGGATGAGCTTGAAAAATTGGATGTTCTTCTTGGCTTTAGCTTTGGCTTTTTCGTGCGAGAGGATTCCTCAAACTACGGAAGGTCTATACCAGAAAGGATTTGAAGCCCTTAAAGAAGAGGACTGGGGAAAGGCTACAAACTACTTGGAAAAGGCCCTTGAGGGGGAGCTCTCCCCCAAGGAGAAAGAAAGAACGAAATTCGCTCTTGCAAATGCTTACTTTAACGATGGAAACTTTGAAGAGGCGGCTATCCAGTACGAGGAGTTCTTGGAGCTCTACCCAGCCTCTCCCTTCGCCAAGGATGCCCTTTTCAGGCTTGGAGTTTCCTACCTTAACCTGATAAAGGGTCCTGAGTGGGACCAAACTTTCACTGAGAAGGCCTACCAGATTTTTGAAGAGTTTCTAAAGCGTTATCCTACGGATGGTCGCGCCTCAAAAGCAAAGGAGTACAGAAAAATAGCCAGAAAAATCCTTGCCGAGCACGAACTCTACATTGCCGGAACTTACGATATGGTTCACAAGTTTACGGCCTCTATTAGGCGCTATGAGAGAGTTTTAAGGGAATACTCCGACGTTGAGCCGATGGATAGACTTAAGTACCTACTCGGGAGAGCTTACTACTTTACGAGCATTCAGGCAGAAGAGGAGATAGGTAGACTTAGGAGACAGCTTGAAAAAGAAAAGGAGAGGCTAAACTCCGATAATCCAGAAGAGAGGAGGGTGGCTAAGAGCAGGATAGAGCTTATAGGTAAGGATATTGAGAGTTGGAAGAGGATAGCGGAGGAAAATAGAAAAGTGGGAGAGAAGATACTTTCAGAGGTAGCGAAAAAATATCCAAACTCCCCTTACGGCGTGAAAGCAAGGAGGATTTTGCTTGGAGAGAGGATACTTAACGTTGAGCCTGTTATAAATCCGCTAAAGCGTTCTATTTGGTGGAAAATAAAAGAAACCCTATAAGGAGGACGGTTTTGGACACCCTACGAAAGCTAAAAACTGCTCTCAAAGCAGCCCTTGACAAAAAGGCAGAGAACCCTGTTGTTATTGACCTTAGGGAGCTCACTACTCTTGCAGATTACTTCGTAGTTCTTTCTGCAAGTTCTGATACCCACGCAAGAACTATAGCTGACGAGATAAAGAAGAAATTAAAGGAAACGGGGATTCTTCCTCTCAGTATGGAAGGGTATGAGACCGCCAACTGGATATTGCTGGACTACGGCGATGTCATAATTCACATATTCAGGCCGGAGTTTAGGGAGCTCTACAACTTAGAGTCCCTCTGGATGGATGCACCGAGGGTAGAGGTCTCTGAGCTCGTTTCGGAGGAAGCAGAGGTTTGAAGATAAGGCTTGTCGCTGTTGGGAAGATAGCTCCTCACCTTAAGGAGGCTCAGAACTACTACCTCTCAAGGTTAGGGTTTTTAGAGCTCTATGAAGTTAAAAAGGGGCGGACGAAGGAAGAGGAAGGGAAGAAGCTCCTTGAAAAGTCTAAGGGCTTTACCGTTGCCCTTGATGAACGTGGCAGAGAAATGACTTCCCGCGAGTTTGCCTTCTTTCTCCTGAAACACCCCTTTATAACCTTCGTTATAGGTGGTGCTGATGGGCTTTCTGAGGAGGTAAAGGAGAAGAGCGACTTCCTGCTTTCTCTCTCAAAGTTCACCCTCCAGCACGACATTGCAAGGGTTGTTCTCCTTGAGCAAATCTACAGGGCAGACCAGATAATAAAGGGTAACCCCTATCACAGGGATTAGAGATGGAAGTAGACCTTTCAAAGCCAGTTGAAATTGCCGAGGAGACTTTTTGGGTTGGACACTACATAGAGAGCGATATATTCCAGTGTCACACCTACCTAATAAGGAACGGTAAAGAGTCTGTTCTGATAGACCCCGGCTCGCTGATAACTTTCAAGGAGACCCTAAGGAAAGTAAAGTACTTGGTTAACCTTGAAGACATTAAGTACATAGTTTGCCACCATCAGGACCCCGATGTCGTTGCCTGTCTTCCAGAGCTTGAAAAGGTTCTCCCCGAAAAGGAAAGGTACATAGTAACCCACTGGAGAACCTACTTCCTCTTAAAGCACTACAACCTCTTAACGCCCTTTTACCTTGTTGACCAGCACGGCTTTAAGCTTTCCCTTGGTGACAGGGAGTTACAGTTTATCCTTACCCCCTACATGCACTACGCCGGTAACATCGTAACCTACGACCCAAAGACTAAGGTTCTCTTCTCAAGCGACATCTTTGGTGGATGGGTTGAAGGGGAGTGGAGCCTCTTTGCTAAGGATGAGAGCTACATAGAGAGCGTGAGGAGCTTCCACGAGATATACATGCCCTGTAAAGAGGTGGTCCTTCACACTGTAGAGAGGTTGAAAGAACTTGACCTTGAGATTATTGCGCCACAGCACGGCTCAATAATAAAAGGAAAGGAACTCGTTGAAAAGGCCATTTCTGCCCTTCTTTACTTTGACTACGGTAAGATGTTTGAGGCCGATGTTCTTGAGGTTTTCAAGAGGAAGCTTCAGAGGAGCTCCATCCTGTCCTTACTAAAGGAGCTCGCTTTAAAGGAGATTTTCCTCTCAGAAATTCTGAAGGTAACCTTCAGTCATCTCAGCTCCATCTTTCCTCTGGAGGACATCGTTGTAGCTATTTCTGCAGATGAGAGCGTGTACGTATTCTCTAAGGAAAACGGATTCTTCCCAAAAACCGTTAGGAACTTTAACCTTGAAGGAGAGAACTGTGTCGTCTTTGTCAACGGAAAGACAAAGATAGCTTTCTTCCTGTCAGAAAAAGTTTCTAAAGAGGATGAAGAGTTCCTAAGGGAAGTTGCAAATATTTTCTTCTTCATTGCCAGAAGGGAGGAGTGGCTCATATCCCTTAAAGAGAGGGAAAAGTACCTCCGCTTTAGAGCCTACAGGGACGTTTTAACTGGCCTTTACAGGCGCGAGTTCTTAGAGGAACTCGTCCAGCAGGAGTTCTACAGGTCAAAGAGGTACGGTTACCACTTTTCCGTCCTGATGATAGACATAGACAACTTTAAGCAGATTAACGATAAGTACGGCCACCTCTTTGGCGATAAGGTGCTGAGGACTGTAGCAGGGATAATCAGGAAAAACCTCCGAAAGAGTGACATTGCCGTTAGGTACGGTGGAGAGGAGTTCTTGGTTGTCCTCCCCCACACCGACCTTAGAAGGGCTGTAGTGGTGGCTGAAAGGATAAGGAAGGCCATAGAAGAGGCGAGAATAGGAAAGGTTAAAGTAACCGTCAGTATAGGGGTTGCAGATAATAGCCTTGTAGAGAGCTTTAAGGACTTAGTTCAGAGGGCAGATGCGGCTCTCTACAAGGCCAAAAGGAGTGGTAAAAACAGGGTAGTTATTTACTCTGAGTAGCTCTTGCCTTCTGTTTAAGGTAAGCTTCAATAAACTGGTCTATATCCCCGTCCATAACTGCGTTCACGTTAGAGGTTTCCACTCCGGTTCTGTGGTCCTTAACGAGCCTGTAGGGGTGGAAAACGTAAGAGCGTATCTGGTTACCCCAAGCAATGTCCCTGTGCTCACCTTTTACCTCTGCCAGTTTCTCTTCCCTTTTCCTTCTCTCGTACTCGTAAAGGCGAGCCTTCAGGATTTTCATCGCCCTTTGGCGGTTCTGTATCTGAGACCTTTCACTCTGGCATGTAACGACTATTCCCGTCGGAATGTGGGTAATTCTCACTGCAGAGTCTGTCTTATTTACGTGCTGTCCTCCTGCTCCAGAAGCCCTAAAGGTGTCAACCCTTATGTCCTCGTCCCTTATCTCAATATCAATCTCCTCGTCTATTTCCGGAACGACTATAACTCCACAGAAGGAAGTGTGGCGTCTTGCGTTGGCGTCAAAGGGGGAAATCCTTACGAGCCTGTGGGTTCCGTGTTCAGCCCTTAAAAGGCCGTAGGCGTAAGCTCCCTTTATGAGAATGGTTGCGCTCTTTATTCCGGCCTCCTCGTTCTCCTGAAGGTCAAGGATTTCTGCCTCAAATCCCTTCTTCTCTGCCCAGCGCAGGTACATCCTCATTAACATCTCTGCCCAGTCGCAGGACTCAGTTCCTCCTGCGCCGGCGTGGATGGTAACTATGGCGTTGTTCTTATCAAACTCTCCGGAAAGGACAGTTTTTACCTCAAGGCTGTCAAGGGTTTTCTGGAGCTGTTTTAATGTCTCCTCCACCTCATCAAGGAGGCTCTCCTCGTTTTCCTCCTCGGCCATTTCAAGGAGAACCTCAGCGTCCTCAAGCTTCTGCTCTATCGTTGAGAAGGTATTGAGTTCACCTTCTATCCTGTTCCTCTCCATTGAAATGGACTGGGCTCTCTTTTGGTCGTTCCAGAAGTCTGGAGAGGACATCTCCTCTTCAATCTCAGAGAGCCTCTTCTTCATGCCCTCTATGTCAAAAATACCCCCTTATCTCGGAGTATCTCTCCTTCAGCTTAGAAACCTTCTCCCTTAACTCCTGAAGCCTCTCTATCATTTTGCTCTCCTCAAAAAGTTTTTGATTAAATATAGGCAAAGGCTGTAAACTTAAGGAATGAGTTGCTATAATCCATTGAAGACAATCAAAATTATGAAAGTGGGAGAGGAGGAAGGAGGGTAGAAGTGGGGACAAAAAATAAACCTTCTGTAAAAGCTAATCTTCTTACTACCTTCCATGCAGTTGGTCAAGGATTGTTCTGTTCAAATCATATATGTTTTATAAAGGAAAAGAAAGTAATTCCTTTTAGTTTTATCTACGATTGTGGCAATAGGTGGAATTCACGTCTTTTAGAAAGAAGAATGAGACATTTTTGGAATGTTCATGAATATCTAGCTAATGGTGAAAGATTAATAGATTTATTTGTTCTTTCTCATTTTCACGAAGACCATTACAAAGGTCTTGATTATTTGCTTAAGGAAAGGAATGGTCGGATAGATGTTGCTATTATTCCATATTTAACATGGATGGAGAAGCTGTTAATTCTTTTAGAAGAATACTCAGAGGAAAGTTTGGGTAATAGTGAGACTGTGGAAATAGTAAATGAATATTTGTTAACTAACGAGTGGATAAAGAAAAAGGCTAATCTTCTGATATATTTGGGCAAAAGATGGAATGAAGAAGGAAAAAGAGAAGAGGAAAACGAAAAAGAACAAGAAGGAAAGGCTAAAGATGTTGAACCTTTAGAAGAAATAAAGCTTTCAGAAATTTGGAAAAGTTTGTTAAGTAGTGAAGAAAAAGTGGAGGAAAATGTTTATATGGTGAGAGGATTTTGGAGTGCCTATATCAGCGATTCTGGTAGAAAGTTGTGGGAATTTCTTTTCTTCTATCCAAAATTGGATAGAAGTATAGAGGGTAAAATCAGGAAACTTAAGGAAGAAATTAAAAAATTGATAAAAGAAAAAGAATCAGTAGATAGAGATGTAGATAGGATAATAGATAATTTAGATGAAAATCTATATAAGATAACAGTAATTTTGAAAAATGAAAAAGGCAGTAAAAAGGTCTTTCTTCGTTTTCAGTTAAAAGGGAAGGAACAAAAAGGGAAAGAGTTTGATATAGAGTTTGAAAAAATTAAGCAGAAGATTAATGAAAATATTCCTACAGGAAAAAGAAATGAAACTTCAATAATTTGTTATCATTCACCAACTAATATGGAAGAATTTGGAGTTACGCTTCAACCAGTTTATGATTGTTATTTAAATTTTACTCCAGTTCCGGAATGGAGAATTTTATTTTCTAGGTTTCCCGAAGTTGAAACGATAGCTCAATTATATTCTGGTGATGTTTATGCTGAGCAGTTGCTGGAGATAGTTGAAAAATTGCAATCAAAGGGTAAATATCCTTTTCTTACTCAAGTTCCTCATCACGGTTCTTACGATTCTTGGAAAGAGAAGGGAAAAGAACTAGTAAAAGTATGTAAAAGTTCTTACTGGATAATTACAGCGGGAATTAAGAATACCTACGGCCATCCCTCACCTTGCGTATTTAAAGACATTAGCCTTCAAGGAAAAATTCCAATTTGGGTAGATGAACAAAATCACTTCCAGATGAGAGCTACGATAGACTTTAAAGTCTAAGGATTTAACCTACTTCAACAAGGTCAAATTTTTCCCCAAACCTAAACTTCATGAGCTCCTTAAGGTTATCAAGACCTTTAAGCTCGGGATTTTTTTCAACGAGTTTCTGGGCTTCTTCCCTTGCCAGTTTGAGTATTTCAAAGTCCCGTCTCAGGTCTGCAATTTTAAAGTCCCCAAGGCCTGACTGTCTTGTTCCAAAGATTTCCCCCGGCCCTCTAAACTGGAGGTCTGCCTCGGCTATCTTAAAGCCGTCATTTGTTGACTCAAGAACCTTTAACCTCTTTGTGGCGTCCTCTCCGACGTTCCTTGAGGTTACAAGGTAGCAGAAGGATTCCTTATCTTCCCTTCCGACCCTTCCCCTTAACTGGTGGAGCTGTGCAAGGCCAAAACGCTCGGCGTGTTCTATCACCATAACAGTTGCATCCGGAACGTCAACGCCGACCTCAATAACGGTTGTTGATACGAGAACCTGAAAGTCTCCTTTTCTGAAACTCTCCATTACTCTGTCTTTTTCTTCCTGTTTCATCCTGCCGTGAAGTAGCCCCACGGCGTAGGGTTTTAGTTTCTCTTCCCAGTAGTGGAACATCTCTGTTGCAGCCTTTAGCTCTAACTTTTCCGACTCCTCTATGAGTGGGTAGACGATGTAGACCTTGTTGCCCTTTTCAAGCTCCTTCTTTAGAAGGTCAAGGAGCTTTTCCCTTTCGTCCTCAAATATTATTTCCGTCTTTACCGGTTTCCTACCTGCCGGAAGCTCGTCAATGACTGAAACGTCAAGGTCTCCGTAGGCGGTCATTGCGAGGGTTCTCGGAATAGGTGTGGCAGTCATAACGAGGACGTCGGGCATCCTGCCCTTTTTCTTTAGCTCTACCCTCTGCTTTACTCCAAAGCGGTGCTGTTCATCTATTATCGCAAGTCCCAAGTTTTTAAACTCAACTCCCTCCTGAATCAGGGCGTGAGTTCCGATAACGACCTGTATGTAGCCTTCCTTTATCGCCCTGTACATTGTTTCTTTTTCTCTCTTTGTCATACTGCCCGTTAAGAGGCCAACCCTTACTCCGAGGGGCTTTAAGAACTCGTTGAACTTTTTAAAGTGCTGGTTGGCGAGGATTTCGGTTGGTGCCATAACAGCCGTCTGGTAGCCCGTCTTTGCAGCAAAGAAGGCTGCCGCTGCAGCGACGACCGTTTTTCCACTACCTACGTCCCCCTGAACGAGGCGGTTCATTGGTTCTTCTCTTTTCATGTCCTCAGCAATTTCTTTTAGAACCCTCTCCTGAGCTCCTGTAAGTTTGAAAGGAAGGCTCTTTTTAAACTCCTCAATTAGCTCTTCGCTTACGGGGAAGGAGATACCCTTTTCTTCCTTTATCTTCTGTCTGTGGATGGCAAGGGCAAGCTGAAAGAGGAAGAGCTCGTCAAAGATTACCCTTTTTTGGGCTGGGGTTTTAAAGGAGAGGAGCTCCTCTGCCTCCTCGTCGTAGGGGAAGTGAACCCTCCAGAAGGCTTCTGGAGCTCCCGGCAGGTTCAGCCTCTTTATTATCTCTTCGGGTAGGTATTCCGGCAGGAAAGGTATGACCCTCTTAACAACCTCCTGTATGTCCTTCCTTACGGTGGCCTGTTTTATTCCCTCTGCAGAGTGGTAGATTGGCAGTATAATCCCGAGCTTTTCAAGCTTTCCCTTGTAGGGGTCAAGGATTTCTACCTCTGGGTGAACCATTGAGTAGCCACCGGATTCCCTCTTTACAAGGCCGTAGGCAAGAACCTCCTTTTTTAGCTCCTTTGCCTTAGTAAAGAGCGTCCTGTAGTAGCCAAAGACCTTTTCCTGAAGGAAAACTAAGGTAACCGTTCCCGTTCTGTCGTAGAGGAGAACCTTGAGGATTTTCTTTTTTTTCTTGCTCGTCTCAAAGAGGGATACCTTAACGACTTTGCCCTTTACGAGGAACTGCCCATCTGGCCTTAAATAGGCCATTGGGGTAACGGTTGTTCTGTCCTCGTAACGGTAGGGGAGGTAGTATATGGCGTCAATTACTGTCTCTATTCCGAGCTTTTTGAGCCTGTTTATCCTTCTCTTGTTGAGGCTTTTGACGGATTCAATTGGCTGGAAGAAGGCCTTTATAGGGTAACTCTTCTTCTTTTCAAGTTTCTCCGGAGGGGATAGAACTCTCTCCTTTGGGATTTCCCTCTGGCGGGCTTTTTCTATTTCCTCTTCTGAGAACTTTAACGTTACGACGGAGTGGAGCTCCTTGATAAAGCGTTTTTTCTCCTCCTCAGAAAAACTACCGTAGTTCCTTAGCAGGTTTAATACCTTGTTTACCCAGAGCTTTCTCTTTTTATCAAGGTGGGGAAGGAGCTCCTTAAACAGAATGGCGAGGGTTTTGTCTGGGTCTTTAACCCTATCAAAGTATTTAAAGTTGTCTTCCACCAAAAGGTTTAAGAGCTTCTTAAGCCTCTCTATTGTCCTCTTCATCTGCGAAACCTTGTTTAAGATACAATTCTATTTGTTATTATTTCAGACAACTCCTCTTTTGGGAAAGAAGTATGAGAAGAGCTCTTTCTTTGTCAATCCTGCTGTTTGCCGTCTCCTGTGGTTCGGTTTCTGTTCCGGTAAAGGAAAAGCTTAAGGTTAAGCCAAGGGAAGAAAAAGTTACCGTTAAAGGGGATTACCGTCCTGAGCCGGGAGCTCTCTTCTACTACATGGTTTACCTTAACGAGAGGAACAGGGGTAACTACACAGCTGCCTATGAGGCAATAAAAAAGGCAGTAGAGAAGTCCCCTAAACGGGTAGAGTACCTTCTTGAAGCTGCCAAGATGGCAGTTGATTTGAGGAAGTTAAACGATGCCGAAAGGTTTGTCCAGAAAGTTCTTTCTATTGACCCTGATAACTTACAGGCCTTAAAGCTAAAGGGTGGAATACTTGTCGTTAGGGGGGACTACAGGGGAGCAGAGGAGGTTTACAGGAAGATACTGGGGCTCTCTCCCGATAGGGAAACCTGCGTGATGCTGGCCAACCTTTACATAAACGAGAAAAAGTACGATAAAGCAGAGGAAGTTTTAAGTAAGGGCAGGGAGCTCTTCCCTGACGACTACTTAATTGCTTACTTTTCGGGACAGGTTCGTTACCTAAAAGGAGATACAGAGGGAGCTATACGCTACCTTCAGAGGGCGATAGAGCTAAACCCAGATATGGAAAGCGCCTACGTCCTGCTTGGTAAGATTTTTAAAAAGGAAAGGCGTTACAAAGAGGCAGAGACCTTTTTAACTAAGGTTTTAAAAAACAATCCGGATAACGTTTACGCTCTAAAGGAGCTCCTTGGCATTTACCTAAAAGAGAATAAACCCCAGAAGGCCTTAGAGGTAATAAACAGGCTTGTCCAGCTTGAACCTTACGACCTTAAGCTCCTTTCTTGGGTCGCGGCGACCCTCTTTGAGATGAAGGAGTACAAACAGGTGATTCCAATAGTTGAGCGTATCACAAAGCTCAATCCCGACAACCCCAACGTCTACTTTATGCTCGGCCTTGCCTATGAGATGTCGGGAGAGCTTGAGGGAGCTCTAAAGGCTTATGAAAAATCCTTAGACATCTACCCAGAAAACCCTACAGTCCTTGAGAGAACCGCCTTAGTCCTTTACAAGCTCAACAGACTCAGGGATGCAAAGGCCTACTTTGAGAGGCTCTGGGAGCTCACCAAAAAGCCCCAGTACTTGCTGAAGGTTGCAATAATCACCGACAGAGAGGGGAACACCCAAGAGGCCTACAACCTCCTAAAGGTGTGGGAAGGAGAGTTTAAGGACGTTTCAGACCTATACTTCTACCTTGCCTACTTTTCCGAAAAGCTCGGAAAGGACTCAGAGACGGAAGAGTATCTTAAAAAGCTGATACAGAGCTCCCCAACCCCAGACGCCTACAACTACTTGGCCTACTTTTACGCCCAGAGAGGGAAGAACTTGGACGAGGCCGAGGAGCTCGTGGATAAGGCACTCTCAAAAGAACCCCACAGTCCGGCCTTCCTTGACACGAAGGGCTGGGTTCTCTTTAAAAAGGGTAGCTACGAGGAGGCCTGTGAGTACTTGAAGAAGGCCTTGACCTTTAAGCCAGAAGACCCCGTTATAAACGAACACTACAGCGAATGTCTCTTTAAGCTCGGAAGGCTAAAGGAGGCAAAAGAACACCTCCTAAAAGCTTTTGTTGGTATCATGAAAGACCCTTCCATCCAAGAGGAGGAAAAGGGAATCCTCCAGAGGGTAGGAAAACTCCTTAAAGAAATTACGAGGAAGGAGGAAAAATGAACTGGACGATGTTCTTTTGGGGACTAATAGCCTTTCTGATTATTGGACTTCCAACTATAACGGGACTTATGAGGGTAAACGCTGCCTTAAAGTTTTTACTTCAGGCTAAAAACGAGAACTTTTCACCCCTTAACGCAATAAAACCGGGAGGCTTTGCCTACGCCCTTACCTTTAGCTTTAGGATTACCTTCTTAACGGCAATAATCTTAGACTACATAGAGTACGTGAAGCAGACCTACTTTATAGTTTCTCTCTTCATATTCTTCATAATGATTGACTTTATCGTTCAGTCCTCCGGAAAGCAGTTTGCTGTCCTTTCTATGAACATGAAGAGCGCCTTTGCAGGTGCGACCGTAGTAGCCCTTGTGATATTCGGACTGAACTTTGTAATCCAGAGAAAGCTCAGGAAAATCCTCCCCGCTGAGGCTGAAAACTACAGGAAGAAGAGACCTTCTCCGGCCCTTAAAACCTTTGACCAGAGAGGTTAAATTATGTTAATGTCTTCTTTAGCGTTTCAGCAGAGTTAATTAGAACAATTCCTTCTTCTTTTGCAGGTGTAGTGAAGTCTTCGTCCAGTGATATCAAATATTTGATCGTCGTTTGGTCTAAGTTTGTAGGACTTCATGTATTTCAGGGCTATGTTTCCTACGTTTTTTCCGATTTCTAAAAATTTGAATTTGCTTAAGAAAGCCTCTAATTCATCCAATGAGAATTTTCTCTTATAAGTTAGCTGGTAAATTACTTCACTAAAGACGATTCCGTTTATGCAAAGCTCAACTTTATCAACTACTTTAAGTAAATGCTTGTTTATCTCCAGAGCCGTACTGTTCTTTTTGAGTCCCTCTATAATCACTGAGCTGTCTAAAAATACTGGTACTCTCATCCCTTATCTTCTTGCCAATGGATGTCTTCCTCAGACGGTAAGTCCTTTTCAGAAATTCGTCCTGCATTCTTTATTATGAACTCTAAAGCCTTTCGTTGATTTTCTATATCTTTAAACTCTTTCAAACGCGCTAAGGCTTCATCCACAGTTGTAAAAACTTCCTTTACGTCTCCGGGAACTTTGATTACTATCTCTCCCATTCTGACCTTCCTGAAATTTGGGTTTTGCTATTTTCTATAATAGTCCCAAATCTGTTGAAATTGTAAGAACGCTGGACACAACGAGACAGTAGAAGACTGGCCTTCGTGAAAAATTGGGTTCTGCTCTTAATAGAGTTTTGCAAGCAACGTAACTTTTGAAGCGTCGGTTGACGTGCCTTAAAGAATTAATAAGGTGGTCTAAATTTTACAACATAATTATCAAAGATTCTTCCTTTTGTTTCTTTTAAAAGAAGTTCATAAGGACCATAACCGTCTACTCCCCCGCCAGTGTTATCCAAAACTCTTCTTGAAGCCCTAATTAAACAATCTTGAATAAAAGCTTTATCGCTTGCTCCTAATTCTACGTTATAACCTGCTGTATATAGATAATTAATAGTTATTGTACCAATAGAAGGTCTAAATAAATTATTTACAGCCCACCTTAGAGTGTAAGCTTTATGAGTTTCATTATAGTCTTTTGGATAATAGTCAATAATTACACCTCTACCATCTGCTCTTACAATCCTACAATAAGGCAATTCTGGTGGTGCGAATTCTTTCTTCTGTTTGTGGGGGGTGTTATTTGGATTAAAGTTAACATCCGAATGACGATCCCAAGAGGTAAAATGTATAGGAGCATCTACTAACAGAGGTTCTGCTTTAGCATTTTTAACAGGAAAACTATGCAAAGAAGAAGCTAGAGCTACTCCAATTAAGACTTTAGCCAATGTTCTCTTTAGTAAGAATTTCACTTTCTTCCTTTTCACCCCTCTGTTCCCTTCATAGGGTTTCTTTCATTAATTCTACAAAACCCAAAGGGCAGTCTGAGGTTCAAAAAAACTGTTAAATCCTTTGTTTGTTTCTCTCCCACCAGCTTTCTTTTATTTCCTCTGAGATTGTTTTGGTGTCTTCTTCGGTAGCACGGCTTTTGTTTGAGATTTCCAGAAGTTCAAGTCAACGACAAAGGTAGAGTAAAATTAACTACGGTTGGATTAACTATGGGAAAGGAAGGAGGTTAAGGAATGAAGCTGACATACGTGGCGGAGCTCCCTGCAAATAAAAAGGCCGATGCCCTTGTGATTGGCGTCTATGAGGGGCTTAAGAACGTTACTAAGGACGAATCAGAACAGCTTAAGGCCGTTAACTTTTCTGGAAAAGCAGGAGAAGTAGCCACACTTCCGGGAACGGAAAGCTTCAGAGCTCTTATTTACGTTGGGCTTGGAAAGAAAGGGGAGCTCAAACCCGATACTGTTCGCACTGCTGCTGCCAAGGGGATAAAGACTGCCGTCAAGTTAAAGGCTAAAAAGGTTGTCTTTGAAACCTTTGGAGCAGATAAGCTTGAGGAAAGGGCTGTAAAGGCTTTAGCTGAGGGAATAGTCCTTGGAAGCTACAGGTTTAACAAGTATAAGGGCGGTGAGGGAGACAAGTTTGATGTAGAGAAGGTAACGGTTGCCGGTGAAAAGGAGTTTAAGAAGGCCTTTGAGGCCGGTAGGCTCATAGCCGAAGCTGCAAACTTTACAAGAAGCCTTGTCAACGAGCCCGGAAACGTTATTACTCCGGAAAAGTTGGCAGAGGTTGCTAAGGAGTTGGCAGAGGAGTACGGATTTGAGTGTAAGGTCTTTGACGAGAAGGAGCTTGAAGAGAACAAAATGGTTGGAATCCTTACCGTTGGAAGGGGAAGCGACAACCCACCGAGGTTTATCCACTTGGCCTATAAGCCGAAGAAGGCCAAAAAGAAGGTTGTCCTTGTAGGTAAGGGCGTTACCTTTGACAGCGGTGGTCTAAACATCAAGCCTGAACAGTTTATGAAGACGATGAAGTCCGACAAGGCCGGTGCTTGCGCCGTTCTCGGAATAATGAAGGCCGTTGGAGAGCTAAAGCCAAAGGTAGAGGTTCACGCCCTTATTCCAACAGTTGAAAACATGCCAAGCGGAAAGGCATATAGGCCTGACGACGTAATTGTCTATAAGAACGGTAAAAGCGTTGAGATTCACTCAACAGATGCAGAGGGAAGGTTAATCTTAGCCGACGCCCTCATCTACGGCTCAGAGCTCTCCCCAGACCTTATGATAGACATGGCTACTCTGACCGGAGCTTGCGTTGTTGCCCTCGGACACTACACTTCCGGACTCTTTACAAGGGACGATAGGCTCTGTAAGGAACTTTTAAAACTCTCCTCTGAAACTGGCGAAAAGATGTGGCACATGCCATTGGACGACGACCTAAAGGAGGAGATTAAAGGCCTTTACGCCGACATTCAGAACGTTGGAAAATCAAGGTACGGCGGGGCAATAACTGCAGCCCTCTTCTTAGAGAACTTTGTTGACACAGAGAAGGTAAAAGCTTGGGCTCACATAGACATTGCTGGTCCTGCCTTCCTTGACAAGGAGTGGAAGTACTACTCTCCCGGAGCTACAGGCCAGCCGGTTAGAACAATTGTGGAGCTCCTTCTAAAAGAGGACTAACGAGAGGGGGCTGTGCCCCCCTTTTTTAATTTTCCTGCTTGGTTTTATCAAAATTTGCTAAAATAACAATGTTTTAATTTTGGGGTTTAGGGGATGCATCTAAAATTTTTTCCTTTAGTTCTTTTTTTAGTTTTCCTTCCATTTAATGTCTTTGCTAAGGAAGTAATCTCCTTTTCGGATGCCCTGAGGCAGGTGCTAAGTTCCTACCCAAGCGTTAAGGTTTTTAAAGAAAAAAGGGAGGCGATTCGCGCCCTTTCTGAGGACGCTAAAAAGCTACCCAATCCTGAGTTAGAGCTCTCTACCGAAGATTTTTTGGGCTCTGGAAGGTTTAGAGCTTTCAGCTCTTCAGAGGTAACCCTACTTTTTTCACAGCGTTTCCCCCTTTTTGGGAAGAGGGAAAAGCGTCGGGAAGAAATCCTTTCTCAGGAAGGCGTTATTTCAAGTGAGGAGTCTCTCCTTAGGGCAGAGCTCTTTAAAGAAACCGCTTTAAGTTTTACAGACGTTCTCTACGCAAAAGAAAAGGTAAAACTCTATAGAGAACTTAGCCGTGTCCTTCAAAAACTTGTAGAGGTGTCAAAGCTGAAATTTGAGGCCGGTAAAGTTTCAGAGCTTGAAAAGCTCAGAGCTGAGATAGCCGCCGGCCGGATTGAGGTGGAGCTCCAAAGTGCTATCGGCGAGTATAGAGTAGCCCTGCAGAAACTCTACTCTCTCTTGAAGAGAGAAGGGGTAGAGCCTGAAGGAGACTTTTTCAGCTTAAGGGAAGTTCCTGAAAGGGTTTTACCGGATAAACACCCGAAAGTGGCGGGGGTAAAGGCCGAAATTCTGACTCTTAAAAAGAGGTTTGACCTTGTAAAGGCAGAGGCCTTGCCGGATTTAACCCTTTCTGGAGGGGTGCGCTACTTCAATGAGGATGATGAAAGGGCTTACCTGTTAAGCGTTAGTCTGGACATTCCGGTCTTTAACAGAAACGGCTATAAGCTGATGGCCTTAAAGAGAGAGATGGCCGGAAAGCGTTTCCTCCTTGAAAGTGTTAGCTTAGAGCTTGAGAGGAAGTTTCAGGAGGTAAGGGGAAAGCTTGAGATAGTTACCCGTGAGATTAAAACCTTAGAGGAAAAGCTCATACCGAGGGCTGAAGAGATATACAGACGGGTATTTGAAGGCTACCGTTACGGCAAAGTTGACCTTCTTTCAGTCCTTGATGCCCAGAGGACTCTCTTTGAGCTGAAGCTGGCACTACTTGAGGCTTACAGGAAGTACCACGCTTTAAGGGCTGAGCTTTTCTACATCCTTGCACGGCCGGACTACAGATTCTTTTGACGGAGGAGGGCGTGTTCTTAAGAGCGTTTCTTCTTTTTGTCTTTATGGCCTTATCCTTTTGTGGAGCTCTGGCTGAGGAAGAAGTTTCTCACCGTGAGCATGAACACGAACACGAACACGAACACGAAAGAGTAGTAGAGCTCCCAGACAGCGTTATTAAGGAGTTCAAGATTCGCACAGAGAGAGCTACCTTAAAACTCCTTTCTCGGCAGGTGGAGCTCCCTGCAGAAATCGTTGAAGTTCCAGAAAAGGAAGTTCACATAGTTCCTCCGGTTAAAGGCTTTGTTCGCCGTGTCTTTAAAGGCTTGGGAGATAAGGTTCAGGCCGGAGAGGTCTTGGCAATTATTGACAGTCCGGAGCTTGCCGATTTAAAGAGTTCCTACCTGATAGCTAAGAAAAAGTGGGAGCTTGCTAAGGAGCTCTTTGAAAGGGAGAAAATCCTCTGGAGTAAGAAGATAGTCGCTGAGGAGAGCTTCTTAAAGGCAAAGCAGGAGTTGGAGCTTGCAGAGATTGAGCTTAGAGCTTTAGAACAGAAGTTGCTCACCTTAGGTTTTTCACCGGCAGAGATTAAGGGGTTTGAGGAGGGGGAAGTCCCCTTGGGGCGTTATCCCCTGAGAGCTCCGATTTCTGGAGTAATCGTTGAAAAGCACCTTTCAACGGGGGAAATGGTAGGGCCAGGAAGGGTTGCCTTTCGGGTTGTAGACCTTTCGGAAGTCTGGGCTGTGATTTCCGTCTACCGTCAGTGGATACCCTACGTTAAAAAGGGGCAAAAGGTGCGTCTTGTCCTTGGAGAGGGACAGCCTGAGATAACGGCTGTAGTTGACTACG
Source organism: Phorcysia thermohydrogeniphila (assembly GCF_004339575.1). Lineage (NCBI taxonomy): Bacteria > Pseudomonadati > Aquificota > Aquificia > Desulfurobacteriales > Desulfurobacteriaceae > Phorcysia > Phorcysia thermohydrogeniphila. The sequence continues at coordinate 206,041 of NZ_SMFV01000003.1, read as the reverse complement.
TTAGTCCATCTGTTGACCCGGAGACGAGGGCTGTTCGGGCAAGGGTCGTTCTGGATAACAGTTCCGGGGAGCTCCGTCCCGGTCTCCTTATAAAGGCCTTTCTTCCCGTCGGTAGAGGAAGGGAGGTTCTTGCAGTTCCGGAGAGTGCAGTCCAGTACGTTCACGGCCACCCGGTCGTTTTCGTCCGTAAGGGGAAAGGTTTTGAGATGAGGGAAGTGGAGCTCGGAGAGCGTTACGGTAAGTGGATAGAGGTTCGCAAAGGGCTCTCAGTAGGGGAAGAGTACGTCGTTTCCGGTGCTTTTACTTTAAAGGCCGAGATGGAGAAGGAGGCCTTTGAGCACGCCGGGCACGTCCACTGAGGTAAAAAGGGGGAACGATGTTAGAGAGGCTAATCTCCTTTTCCCTTAAGAATAGACTGCTCGTTGCACTCTTTTCCGTTCTCGTGGTTGTAGGGGGCTACTTCAGCTTTAAGAAACTCCCCGTAGACGCCTTCCCGGACGTTACCCCCGTTCTGGTTCAGGTCTTTACGGAGACCCACGGGTTAGCGCCGGAGGAGGTGGAAAAGTACGTTACTTACCCGATAGAGACTGGAATGAACGGACTTCCCGGCCTAAAGAAAATCCGTTCCGTTTCAAACTTTGGGCTCTCTTTGGTGAACCTCTACTTTGAGGACGGGACGGACATCTACTTTGCCCGTCAGATGGTAAGTGAGAGACTTCAGGAAGTTCGGGGAGAAATTCCGGAAAACTTTGGAGAGCCCCAGCTTGGCCCTATCTCAACGGCTATGGGGTTGATACTCTTTTACTACCTTGAGGATACTACCGGTAAGTACTCCCTTGAGGAGCTCAGGGCTATTCAGGACTGGTTCATTAAACCCCACCTTATGAGCGTTCCGGGAGTTACGGAAGTTCTCGGAATTGGTGGCTTTGAAAAGCAGTATCAGGTTCTCGTAGACCCGGGAGCTCTCCGCTACTACGGCCTTACCTTGGGCGACGTTATCAGGGCTATCAAGTCAAGTAACTTTAACGTCGGAGGGAGCTTTATAGAGAGGCACGGCGAGGAGCTGATTGTCCGCTCTGAGGGGCTTTTAAGGGGAATTGAGGAGCTCAGAAAGATTGTTGTTAAAACCGTTAATGGGACGCCGATTCGCCTACAGGATATAGCCGATGTAAGGATAGGAGGAGCTGTTCGGAGGGGACTCCAGACCAAAGATGGAGAAAAGGAGGTTGTTGCCGGTCAGGTTATAAAGCTCTACGGTGAGAACTCCTCTACCGTTATTCAGCGGGTAGAGGAGAAAATTAAGGAACTCAACCAAGTTCTTCCAGAGGGCATTCGCATAGTTCCTTACTACGAACAGAAGAGCTTGGTGGAGGCCTGTATTTCCACTGTAACAACAGCCTTAGGGCAGGGACTTGTTCTGGTTGTTGCCGTTCTCTTCCTATTTGTTGGCGGTTTTCGTCCGAGCCTCGTTGCAGCCTTTGCCATTCCTTTCTCTATCTCCTTTGCCTTCATAGGTATGAAGTACTTTGGAATCTCTGCAAACCTCATGTCCCTTGGAGGGATAGCGATAGCTATCGGAATGCTCGTTGACGGTGCTATCGTTTTTGTTGAAAACGTTGACAGGAAGTTAAAAGAGGAAAAAGGGAAGTCCCGTATTCGCATTGTGGCTGAGGCCTGTAAGGAGGTTGCCCGGCCGGTAGCCTTTGCCATTCTCATTATTTCCCTCGTCTTCCTTCCGATTATCTCCCTTGGAGGGGTAGAGGGGAAAACCTTTAGACCCCTTGCCTACTCGGTAATCCTTGCCCTTGCCGGCTCTCTCCTTTACACCTTCCTTGTAGTTCCGGCTCTTTCCTCCGTCTTTATGAAGGGAGAGGGTAAAAGTACTTTCAGCGAGAAGATTCTTGAGAAGCTTTCTGCCGTTTACACCCCCTTTGGTCGTTTCTTTATAAAGCACCGCCTTGTAGCTCTCTCTGTGGCCTTAGCCCTTGTAGTCTCCGGTGGATGGCTTGGGTCTCGCCTTGGCTCAGAGTTTGTTCCAAAGCTTGAGGAGGGAACGATTGTCCTGAGGCTCACTATGGCGCCCTCAATTTCCCTCTCTGAGAGCAAGCGTATCACCATGCTCGTTGAGAGGAGACTCCTAAGGATTCCGGAGGTTAAGAGCGTTATATCTCGGATAGGTCGCGGTGAAGTTGGAGCTCATACGGACCCAGTTAACAGTGCCGAGATGTTCATCATTCTCCGTCCTAAGGAAACTTGGAGGGTGAAAACTCAGGAGGAGCTTGTTGACTTGATTCGCAGGGAGCTCGGGGAGATTCCCGGCGTTCACACCAACTTTACCCAGCCGATAGAGATGGCCGTTGATGAGCTCTTAGAGGGCGTTCGGGCAGAAGTTGCCATTAAGATATTTGGGGAGGACTTAAAGGTTCTAAAGGAGCTCGGCGATAGGGTGGCTGAGGTTATAAGGAAAGTTCCCGGTGCAGTTGATGTTCAGGTAGAGCAGGTTATTGGAGCTCCCCAGCTCCTCATCCGTCCAGATAGGGAGAAGTTAGCCCGCTACGGAATCTCACTTGCCGACGTTCAGGAGGTAATAGAGGCCGGAGTCGGCGGGAAGGTGGTTGGTGAAGTTTTTGAGGGACTAAAGAGGTTTGACATTTTCGTAAGGTTTAAGCCGGAGTACAGGTCGGATATTGAATCTATCGGAAACCTCCCTGTGTCTACCCAGAGTGGAGAGTTTATTCCCCTAAGGGAGGTGGCCGAGATAAAGGAAGTTATTGGCCCTCGCCAGATTACACGGGAAAACCTCTATAGGTTCATTACGGTTCAGTGTAACGTCTCTGGAAGGGATATAGGCTCTTTTGTGAAGGAGGCTAAAAGCGCGATAGCCCGTGAGGTGGAGCTCCCCTTAGGCTACTTAATCACGTGGGGTGGGGAGTTTGAGCTAAAGGAGGAGGCCGACCGTCGGCTAAGGGTTGTAGTCCCTGTAACGTTAGCCCTTATACTCCTTCTCCTCTTTATGAGCTTTAACTCTTTCCGCCTTTCAACCCTCATAATGCTTAACCTGCCATTAGCCCTCGTTGGCGGGATAACTGCTCTCTGGTTTACGGGGCAGTACGTATCTGTTCCTGCCTTGGTCGGTTTTATTGCCCTCCTTGGAATAGCCCTTGAGAACGGTATGGTTCTTGTTTCCTGTATAGAACAGCTGCGGAAGGAAGGGTTACCGGTAGAGGAGGCTGCCTTAAAAGGTGCTGTTATGAGGTTACGTCCCGTTATTATGACGGCGCTTACAAGTGCTGTGGGGCTTTTACCTCTCCTTTTTGCTACCGGAACGGGAAGTGAGATTCAAAAGCCCTTGGCAACGGTTGTTGTTGGGGGACTTGTTACGTCAACCTTTAATACACTCTTCCTGCTTCCGGCACTTTACAGGTGGTTTGCGAGGGAGGAGAGGAGCTCCCTCTCCGCAGGGTAAAGGGGCGCAGTTTAAGGAGAGGGAGCTCTTTTATTAGAAGGAGAACTCTGCCTTTACCATTGCTGTGAAGATGTTGTCGTTACTGCTATCTCCCTGTGGGTTTAGAACCAACTGGAAGTCTGGCGTTATAGATAGGTTCTCTGAGATTTGTGTCCTATAGTAGGCCTCAAAGTGCCACTCAGTAGAGCTGTTTTCCAGCTTATCGTTTGGTATTAAGGCTGCAACGCCTACGCCGAGGATGTCCTTTTCTCTACTTGGGAAGATGCCGTTAAGGTTTAAACCTACAGAGTAGAACTGCTCAACCTCGTAGACTTTATCGTTTCCCCACGCAGCCCTTGCGAATATGCCGGCCTTTTCAGAAATCTCTTGGTCTATGGAAATACCCACTCCCCACCCCTTGTCCGTTGAGGGCTTTTTCGTGGGGTCGCTAACATCCTCTCCTACTTTTATGTGGTCTGCTGAGTCGTTCCAGTAGTAGAGCCTGTAGTTGCCAGAAAGGCCGGCGATTTCTGGGGAGACTTTCACCTGAAGGGCAAAGAAGGGGTTATCAAAAACGTTATCGTAGAGGCTTTTCTCCTTTACGCTCCACTCTGAGCCGTTCCAGTAGAGTTTGCTCTGCTCGTTACTCTGAAGGACTGCGGAGATTTCCAGTTTATCTACTGGAGAGATAACCACTCCCACTATTGGGGCAAACTGAAACTCCCCATCAATTATCGGGTTGTTGACAAAAGGTTTTCCTACAAACTGGCTGTACTCGTTGTTGGCGTACTCGTTATCGTCAATAAAGACTGGAGGTTCTGTTTTTCCTACTGAAAGGGTTACCTTTCCGTCAAGGAAGGGACGGGTGTAGTAGGCTTCAAGGAGCTTAAAGGTGGCCTCATTTTCAGGGTTGTCGTCTGAAAGGGTGTTGAGGTTGGCAAAGAGAGCTCCCTCCTTCACGTCAAAAATCTTATCTGCTCCAGAGCCCTCGCCGGCGTGGAGTCTCATGTAAAACTCGTCCTCTTCAGTAAGCTTAAAGGAGATTTCAAGGTCTGCCACGTAGCCTGTTCCGGAAGGAGAAGGGATATTTTCCCCTTCAATTTTCCCTAAGTGAGCCCCCTGATAGTAAAGAACCACTCCGCCGTGGATTTGTGGGCCAGTTTCGTGCTCTTGTTCAAGTTTTTCAATTCGCTGTTTTAGGATCTCCAGTTCCTTTTTTGTCCACTCTTCTGAGAACGCAGGGCCAGAGTTTAGCAGTAGGGCCACCGTTACCATCCCGAGGGTTTTCCTCATGAACAACCTCCGGTTGAGTGTTTATAGAAAATATAGTTATGTATACATAACAAAGTTAAGTATATGTAATTCAGTAATCTTTGTTTGAGATACGCTCATACTTGGTATCACTATTATACAGAATTTGACTACAAAATAAACCTGCATTAAAATTTCGGTAAAATAATTGACATAAAAGGAGGTTGTACATGAAGAAGACTGTAGCTTTGGTGACAAGCCTACTGGCTTTACCTGTTGCAGCTCAAGCTCACTTTGTAGTTCTCAAGCCCTCTACCGACGTACTTGAGGGGAACAAAAGAACCGTGACCCTTGAGGCAAGGTTTACCCACCCGATGGAGGGTGGACCTAACATGGACTTTGGAATTGTTGACAGTGGAGCTGTTATCAACGGAAAGAAGATGAAGCTCAGATGGAAAGAAGTCAAAATCCCGGCTATGGAGGGAAGTGCTAAGAAAGTTCCAAGCTTTAAAACGGAATTTAGGGTAAGGAGGCCGGGAGTATACCAGTTCTACGTTGACCCAAAACCCTACTTTGAGCCGGCTGAAGGAAAGTTCATAAAGCAGATTACAAAGGTTTACATTGAGGCCTTCGGCCTTGAGGAAGGTTGGGATAAACCTATAGGCCTTAAGGCTGAGATAGTCCCCCTTACAAGGCCCTTTGGAATCTGGGAAGGAAATACCTTTAGGGGCAGGGTCTTTATAAACGGTAAGCCTGCTGCAAACGTTGACGTTGAGGTTGAGTACCTAAATCCCGGAAACGTAGAAGTCCCTGCAGATGCCTTCGTTACTCAGGTTATTAAGACGGATGAGAATGGTTACTTTGTCTACACGATTCCGTGGGCTGGCTGGTGGGGATTCTCTGCAATCGGCGATGGAGGAAAGTTAAGACACAAAGACGGAAAACTCTATCCAGTTGAGCTTGACGCCGTTATATGGGTCAAGGCCTATCCTAAACCTAACGGGGTGAGGTAGAGATGCATATATCGGAAGGGGTTTTACCGGGCTCTTTGCTTGTTGCAGGATGGGCTTTAACTATTGCCGGAACTTATGTGGGATTAAAAAAACTTGATAACGATAGGATTCCTCTGGCGGCCCTCCTTGCCGCCACCTTCTTTGTTGCTTCACTCATCCACGTTCCTGCAGGTCCTACCAGCGTGCACTTGGTATTAAACGGCCTTGCTGGGATTCTCTTAGGATGGACCGTTTTTCCTGTCCTGCTTGTGGGGCTTTTCCTTCAGGCAGTTCTCTTTCAGTTTGGAGGGCTTACCGTTTTGGGGGTGAATACCTTCAACATGGCCTTTCCGGCACTGGTTGCTTACTACCTCTGTAAGGGGCTCTTAAGCAGTGAGAGGAAGATGGCGCTTATTGTTGCTGGAGCTCTCTCCAGCTTTGTGGCAATTATGGGCTCTGGATTACTTGTTGCCCTTGAGCTTGTCTTTACTGGAGAGGCCTTCAGGAAAACTGCGGAGCTTGCACTTTTAGCTCACCTTCCCGTTGCAGTTGTAGAGGCTTTCGTTAACGCCTTCATTCTCCTCTTTCTAAAAAGAGCAGTCCCAGAAATCCTACGGAGGATGAGATGAGAGTTGTGCTTTTGCTCCTGTTTCTCCTGATAGTTCCCTTGTCGGCCTTTGCCCATAAAATATCTGCCTTTGTGGACTTTGAGGGGGATAAGGTTACAGTGTTTTCCTACTTTAACGACGGAGCTCCCGTAAAAGGGGGTAAGGTTGAGGTCTACGACAAGAAAACGGGGGAGCTCCTTCTAACTGGAAAAACCGACGAGAACGGGGAGTTTTCCTTTAAGCTTGAGAATCCAAAGAGTATCAAAGTGGTTGTAACCGGAGAGTTAGGACACAAGGCCGTTTCAGAGCTTAACCTTTCTTCAGGGGTAGAGACAGAGAAGGTAGAAAGTAAAACTGTAAAGGAAGAAAAAGCTGGAGAGTTTCAGAAAGTTAACGAGGAGCTCCTACGGAAAATTGTAAGAGAAGAAATAGAAAAGCAGGTAAAGCCTATAAAGGTGGAACTTTCTGAGATTCGTAAGGAGCTCTCCGGCACTTCTACTAAGGACGTCTTTGCAGGCTTTGGCTGGATACTCGGAATCTTTGGGGCAGTTTCCTTGGTTCTTTCAAGGAGAAGGGATGGAGAGTAAAACCTTCCTTCACACACTTGACCCTCGGGTGAAGATAGTTGTCCTTTTCCTTTTTAGCTGGGGAATTGCCTTGGTTCAGGACTTTAAAGGGGCGCTTTTTTACCTGCCCTTTGTATTCTTTAGTCTTCTGATGGCAAAGAAAGAGGTTTTAAAGCTGGCAAAACATCTCTTTATTGCTAACACTTTTCTGCTTTTCATCGTCCTTAGTATGGTTTTGACCTATGAAAGTCCAAATATGTTACGCGTGGGGTTTGTAAGTATCTCCTTTGATGGTCTTAAGCTTGGATTGCTACTCTTCCTTAAGTCAAGCCTTATCTTAAGTCTTACTGCTGTTTTCCTCTCCACCTCCTCAATCTTTTCAATTTTTCACGCTCTCCATCACCTCAAATTCCCAAATAGCCTCTGCCAGATACTCTTTTTCAGTTATAGATACCTCCACACCGTAAAGGAAGAGTACGAAACGATGTTAAAGGCTGCAAGGTGCAGGGGGTTTAAGCCGGAGAGCTCCATAAAAACCTATAAGACCTTTGCCTACATTCTTGCTAACCTCCTTGTGAGGAGCTACAGGAGGGCAGATAGAGTTTACAAGGCGATGCTGTGTAGGGGGTTTAGGGGAGAGTTTCCCGTTTATAGCCACTTTTCACTGAAAAGAAAAGACATAATTTTTGCAGTCACAAGCTTTATCTACCTTGCGGTGGTAGTTTTATGGAGATTTTGAGAGTAGAGGAGCTCACGGTTAAAAGGGGGAGTAGAAAGGTCTTAGACGGGGTTAACTTTAGTCTGAGTAGTGGAGAAAAAGTAATCATTGCCGGAGATAACGGAGCTGGAAAGACGACACTGATAGAAGCTTTAATGGGTTTTGTTCCCATAGAGAAAGGGAAAATCTATCTAAGAGGGAAGGAAGTTCGGAGCGAGGAGGATTTTTTTAGGCTTAGGACTACTGTGGGCTACGTTTTTCAGAACCCAGATGACCAGCTCTTTTCCCTTACCGTTGAGGAGGAACTGGCCTTTGCTCCTTTAAACCTAAGAGTTGACAGGGAAGAGGTAAAGAGAAGGATAGATAGGGTTCTCAGGCTCTTTTCCATAGAGCACTTGAGGGAAAGAACGGTTTATTCCCTTTCTGGAGGAGAAAAGAGAATCCTCTCTATTGCCTGCGTCCTTACTATGAATCCCGAAGCTCTAATACTTGACGAGCCTACAACCGGCCTTGACAGAAAGAGGTTTAATAGGCTCTTAGACTTCCTAAAGAGCACAGAAAAGTCCGTAGTCGTTGTTACCCACGACTCAGAGCTCATAAAATCCCTACGCTGGAAAGTTTACCGTTTAGAAGAAGGTAAACTTTTCCCCTCTTTCTGAGGATGGAAAGGACAGGTTTTCCTTTTGCACCGGCTACATCTTGCCTTCCTGTAAAACTTCAGGAAGAGCACCAAGCCGATAGCTCCTACAAGCAGGGTAAATAAGGTTTCCACGTAGTTTAGTCCTCAAAGAGTTCCCTTATTAGTTGCTCCCACTGTTCCCTGCAGTTATCCCCTTCACACTCATCAAGGGGAATAACGGATGCTTTTTCTATTACCTCCCTTTTAACGAAAATCGGAGCGTTTACCCTTACGGCCAAGTTTATTGCGTCACTGGGACGGGAGTCAATCCTTAAAACTTCTCCGTCTGAACGTTTAACTTCTATAACTGCAAAGTAGATACCTTTGTCAAAGTCGTTAATTACAACCCTCTCTACTTCTCCTCTAAAGGCAGAGATGATTTCTCTTATGAGGTCGTAGGGGAAGGGTCTTGGAGGAACTGCTCCGAGGAGTTCCGTCTCAAGGAGCTCTGCTTCCCAGTGTCCAACCCAAATCGGAATTGCAAAGCGCTCCTGCTCGTTACCGAGAATAATAATCGGAAGGCCACTGTACCTATCCTGCGTGATTCCTATTACCGATACCTCTACCATAACTCAAGCTCCTTCTAAAATCGGTTTTCCTTTTAAGAAGAAGGGTGAAGTCTCTACTATTTCAACCTTTATGAACTTTCCTATAAGGCCTTCGTCACCGTCAAAGACGACGAGCTTGTTATCCTTGGTTCTTCCAGAAAGTTCCCCTCCTTTAGGACTTCTTCCCTCAACGAGGACTTCTTCTACCTTGCCGAGCCTCTTCCTGTTCTTCTCTTCTGCTTGGCGCTTTATGAGGTCCTGTAACTCCTGAAGTCTCCTGTTCTTTACTTCCTTTGGAACGTCGTCTTTAAAGGTTGCTGCCTTTGTAAATGGTCTTGGAGAGAACTCAAAGACAAACCCTTGGTCAAAGACGCAGGTTTCAACAAGGGAAAGGGTATCCTCAAAGTCCTTTTCCGTCTCTCCGGGGAAGCCTACGATGAAGTCACCAGAAAGGGCTACGTCGGGAATTTCCCCTTTCAGCATCATTACTTTTTCAATGTACTCCTCCCTCGTGTAGCCCCTGTTCATTCTCTCTAAGATTCTGTTTGAACCACTCTGAGGAGGAAGGTGAACGTAGGGGCAGACCTTTTCTATCTCTTTCATGGCCTTGACGATTTTCCTGTTAAAGCCGGCAGGGTGGGATGTCTGGAAGCGAATTCTCTCTATTCCCTCAACCTCTGAGACCATATAGAGGAGGTCTGCAAAGTCCACTCCCTCGTAGTTGTAAAAGTCAACGTTCTGACCGAGGAGCTGAACTTCCTTAACTCCCCTTTCTGCAAGCCTTTTAACTTCCTCTACGACGAGCTCCGGCTTAACGCTCCTTTCCCTTCCCCTTGTAAAGGGAACGATGCAGTAGGTGCAGAACCTGTTACATCCCCTCTGGACTGTAACGTAGGCAACGTAAGGGTTTTCAAGGTAGCTGTCTATTAGGGGAACTCTGTCCTCTTCTGGGATTTTTGAGTTTAGAATCTCAACGACTCTTTCTCTCTTTGCCCTTTCAAGGAGGCTGTCAAGCTTCATGAAGTTAAACGTTCCAAAGACTAAGTCAACGTGAGAAAAGCGCAGGATAGAGTCTTTTTCTTTTTGGGGAACACAGCCTGCAACGGCGATGATAGTTTCAGGTTTTTTCTTCTTAATTTTTTTGAGGCTTCCGATAAAGCTAAATGCCTTGTTGTCGGGCTTTGCCCTTACTGAGCAGGTGTTAACTATGATAACGTCGGCTTCCTCCGGGCTTTCGGCCTTCTCGTATCCCATGTCCCGGAGAATACCGGCCATCTTCTCTGAGTCGTTTACGTTCATCTGACAGCCGAAGGTCTTTATGTAGAACTTCTTCATCCAGCTCCGTCCATAGAGTTATCAGATGATTTAATATATGTTATTCGCAGGGATGTGGTATCGTAACTCCCTTGGGATAGACGAGAATTTCAACTCTCCTGTTTAGAGCTCTTCCCTCTTCTGTGTTGTTAGGTGCTATCGGCTTTTTAGGCCCACAGCCAAAGACCAGTATTCTCGTTGGGTCAACGCCGTTTAGAACCAGCTCGTTCTTAACTGCCTCTGCCCTTTTCTCAGAAAGTCCCACGTTGTAGCTAAAAGAGCCGGTGCTGTCCGTAAAGCCGGCTATGACGATTACAGTGTCTGGGTGGGCTGTGAGGGTGGAGGCGACTCTCCTTAATGTCTCTTTTGCTGAAGGTTTAAGCTCGTAGCTGTTAAAGTCAAAGAGAAGGGAGTTCTTAAGGACTACTCTTACCTTTTCTGGCTCTTTAACGACTGCAACGGGTTTACTCTCTGAAATTGGAGGCTCCTTAGGTTTTACTTCGGGATTGGTGTTGTCTATGGGCTCTACTCCTAAGTCCTCGCCGAGCTCCTTGGCCTGCTGTTCAAGGGCGTAGCCTATAGCACCTCCAACTAAAGCTCCAATGGCTGCTCCAATTAGAACTCTCTTTCCTTTGTTAGCCCCTTTGGGTCCTGTGGCTGCGCCGAGAGCTCCGCCAACAACAGCACCTATAACAGCTCCGGTAGCGGTTTTACTGGTCTGCCCTTCTTGTGTTGTAGCACACCCAGAAACGAAAAAGACGGAGAGAGTTAGTAATGCTAAAGCTTTCCTCATAATTCACCTCATTCCATTATGGATTATCTGTAGTTTGAATTTAAAGCTGTTTACAGAAGGTATCAAACTTAGAGAGCGTGGTTTTAAGTTATGGTTTTCTTTACTATAGCCGGTTTCCCGCAGGGAGTTTCTAAAATCTTGTAGGCAGATAGGAATTTTCTGACAAGCTCTGTAGGGTCTCCGAGTCTGTAGAAGATTTCGCCTATGGGTTCTCCCTTTTCAACGTAGTCACCTATTTTCTTCAAGAAGCCAAGACCTACCGAGTGGTCAATAGCCTCTCCGGCTTTCTTCCTTCCTCCTCCGAGCTCTACAATTAGGTATCCTAAGGCCTCTCCGTTTATACTGCTTATGTGGCCAGAAGTAGGAGCTTCCACCACTATTTTTTTCTTGGCTATTTCTACCTCTGGACTTCCTCCAAGGTATTCAATCCACTTAATAAACCTGTCAAGGGCTTTTCCGGAGAGGATAACCTCCTCGGCCTTTTTCTTTCCCTCTTTAAAGCTTCCTCTTCCGGTAAGTTCAAAGAGGAGGCCGACTAAAGAGGCAGTTACCTCAAGGAGGTCTTTTTCTACTTTCCCAGATAGTGCATCTATGGACTCTTTGATTTCAAGGGCGTTCCCGGCAAACCTTCCTAAGGGCTGGCTCATCTCAGTTATGAGAGCTCCAGCTTTTTTTCCGTAGAGCTTTGCCACTTCAACAAGTCCTTTTGCAAGTTCTTCAGCCCTTCTTTGTGTTTTCATGAAAGCTCCAGTTCCAACCTTCACGTCAAAGACTATGGCCTCTGTGTTCACGGCCAACTTTTTACTTAGAATGCTTGATACTATGAGGGGGATACTCTCTACCGTTTCTGTAGCGTCCCTCAGGGCGTAGATTTTCCTGTCGGCCGGTGCTATCTCCTTGGTCTGGGCAGAGATTGAGAAGCCAAACTTTTCTGTGATTTGTGAGATTTCCTCCTGTGAGAGCTCCGTTTTTGCCCCGGTGCTTTCAAGCTTATCAACTGTTCCTCCGGTAAAGCCAAGAGCTCTCCCCGATAGCATCGGAACTTTAAATCCCATTTCAGCAAGAACGGGAGCTATGATGAAGGAAACTTTATCCCCTATTCCTCCTGTGCTGTGCTTATCTACAAGGATACCTTCTGTTTTAACAGTTACGGTTTTCCCGCTTCTTAACATTGAATCTGTTAGGTGTAGCATTTCCTCGTAATTGAGTCCCTGAAAATAGATGGCCATGAGGAGAGCTCCCATCTGGTAGTCGGGAACTTTCCCTCTTGTGTAGGAGTCCACTATGAACTCAATTTCCTCTTTGGAGAGCTCTCTTCCGTCCCGCTTTTTCTTTATTAGCTCCTTAAAAATCAAGGTAATCTCCCTATTAGGTTATGGCTCTCATTGCATTTATTATGGCATTAACGAGTGGAAGGAGTATCCAGTTTAAAACGGGACTGATAACGATGATTATGAGGATGATAAAACCGTAGGGTTCAATTTTTTTATAGGAGTAGTAGAGCTTTGGGGGCAGGAAAGCTTCAAGAATTTTAGAGCCATCAAGGGGAGGAACAGGTAGGAGGTTAAATACTCCGAATGCAACGTTGATGAGGAGGCTGTATCCAACCATGTAGTAGAGTGGTTCTGAGACGTTTGGAGGGAGAGTTCCAAATGGGAAGTGTTTTAGTATCAGGGCGCTAACGAAGGCACTCAGGAAGTTGGCGAAAGGTCCTGCAAAGGCTACAAGTACCTCACCTGTTTTTCTGCTGAGCTTCCTAAAATTCTGTGGGTTGACCAGTACCGGTTTTGCCCAGCCAAAGTGGACGATGAGAAGAGCTAAGAACCCTATAAAGTCAATGTGAGCAAAAGGGTTTAGGGTTAACCTTCCTGTTATCTTTGGGGTAGGGTCGCCAAGTTTATAGGCAACGATTCCGTGAGCAAACTCGTGGATGGTTATTGCCCAAAGAACAGCAGGAAGCGTAACTAAAAACTCAAGTAGCCACTCTTGCAACCTGTCCTCCTTAAGGTGATAAATCTTCCTCTATAACTTCTCCGTAGGGTTTTACTTCTGTGAAAACCTGTCCTTGGAACTTGTAAAACTCGCACGCGGGATTTAGCCAGCAGTTAGGTGGAAGTCCTGCTTTTATGCAAACCTGAGATAAGAATTCCTCTTCGTTCCAACCCCACTCTACTGGAACCTGTGGAAGCAGTAGACCTGCCGCGGCACCGCAGCGAACTATGAGGCCGTCCCTTCCTACCTTTATGGCCTTGGGAAGGTCATTGGGCGGGACGTTAAGCCTTTCAGGTGGAGTTAGAACCGTAACCTCAACAACAAGGTTTTCCATCTCGTGGGGTCTTACCGGGCGAAAACGAGGGTCGTTAGTTGCAGCAGAGATAGCTGCATAAATTGTCGCTATTACAAGAGGTATTATTGGTTCTGGGAAGCCTATGCAGCCACGGAGTTCTCCAGACGGGAACTTTTTAAGCGTTACAAAGACGCCTCTCTTATCAAAGAGCTCCGATGGCGTGTTAGCAGGCGGTTCTATCTGGACTCCGTGGTTTAAGTATTCCTCAATTGCTGCCCTTGCTAAGTTCACCAAGAATTTTCCCTTTTCAATGTCAAGAAACATTTACACCTCCGAAAGGCTTTACACTTTAAAGATAGCTTTAAAGAGGGCCATTCCGCAGACTGTAGCAATCAGGCAGGTAAGAACGTTTAGGGCGACGTTTAGGAGAGCTCTCTCGTATAGGCCTTCCTGAAGGAGGACAACCGTTTCAAGGCTAAATGTTGAGAATGTTGTTAGAGCTCCTAAGAAACCGGTTATGAAAAAGGCCTTCCACTCGGGGGAGAGCATATTCTCAAAGAGCATTACGAGGAAACCTATGAGGAAGCTACCTATAACGTTTACTGAAAGTGTTCCAAAGGGAAACGTGGTACCCAAGAGCTTCTGAACAAAACCGGAAATGAGGAAGCGGGATATAGCGCCGAAAAATCCCCCAAGACCTATGAAGAGAAGAGTCATACTTTTATTCCAACCTCCTCTATGAGTTTATCTGTGATTACCTCAAGGGCTTTTTCCCTCGTCTGGTCAAAGTCAATGTTCTCTATAACCGGTATTCCTTTTTCGTGAGCCGTTCTGTAGAGGAAGTCCTGAATGAGCCTGATTGCCCCAAAGTTCCTCAGGTATTTTTTGCTCGTTCTCTGGGACATCTTCTCTCTGGATCTAAACCTACTCCGGTGTATCTCCTCGTCAAAGGTTGTGAGAATTATGTGGACTATGTGAGCTTTGTTTTTCATCTTTTCAAAGATGCCGGGAATTAGGTGGATACCTTCAACGATGAGGCTGATGTTCTCCTTGATTGCCCTCTGAATTACTGCCTCAACTCCTGTGAGGACTTTCTCTACTTGGTCAAGGAAACCGTAGAGGATTTTCTGCTTCCTCTCAAGCTTTGCGTACTTGTAGATAACGTCTCCGGCCTCGTAGCTTGAAACGTGGATAGAGGGAACGAACTCCTTAGAAACCATCTTCCTCATAACTTCCCTGATGGAGTCGGTAGAGGCCATACGGTTTATTTCAAGAATTCCTGCAAGCTCAGCAGCAAGTCGCGATTTGCCTACGCCGGTTGCGCCACCGATGAGGATTATTATCGGCTTGCTTAGCTGTTTAGTCTGACGCCAGAAGAGATACCTCTGGGCGTACTCCTTTCCGAGCCTCTTCTTTAGGAGCTTGCTCGTAATGTCCCTAATCTCAGAGCGGGAAATGTGAAACTTGGCGCTACGCCTAAAGTGTTCGGCAACCTCCTTTGCTATGTCAAAGGCCTCCTGAACGTCAACGCCGGCAGACCTGATGGAGCTTGCCAGAATCCCTCGGGAGAAAGGGACGTAGGTTTTTCCGTCATCCTCTGAGACTAAAATCTCACCCTCTTTTACGAGGCTCTTATACCTATTTGCAAAGCTCTTTCCAAACTTTGCCTTGAGTATGTTGTATACGAGCTCTGTCAGCTTCTCAGAGGTGATAGTTCCCCTGAAGGAGGAAGCTACCTCATCTGCTACCTCGTAGGCCTCCTCCACCGAAAGTCCCGTTCTGGTGAGTGAGCGAACCAAGACCCCTTTAGAAAATGGGTACTTCTCCCCTGAGCTATCAATTACGAACCTTTTTGCCATCTCTATAGAGTTTCCGAATGTTTTTTAAGTGTTGATTATAACTTGTGGAAAAGATATGTCCCTTTTCGGCTGCTACAAAGTAGAGGTAACGGGTCTCTTCTGGGTACATTGCTGCCTTTATAGAGTCAATTCCGGGGTTACAGATTGGCGTAGGAGGAAGTCCCTTAACGTAGTAGGTGTTGTAGGGAGAAGGGAATGATGTATCCCCCCTGTGGAGTTTTTTCTTCTTGATTCCTGCCTTTTTGTAGGCGTAGTAGACTGTCGGGTCACACTGGAGCTTCATTCCCCTTATAAGCCTGTTGTATATCACGCCGGCAATGATGGGTTTTTCTTCCTTGACGTTTGTCTCCCTTTCCACAATAGACGCAACTACTAAGAGCTTTTCCTCTGTAACTTCCCCTAAGGCCTTTTTTACAAGCCTCGGAGGTGTGTACTCGGAAAAGAGTTTACCGGTAACTCTTTTAAAGTGGGAGACGGCCGTTCTTATGACGTCCTTGCAGGAGGCCTTCTCGTTAACAAAGTAGGTGTCTGGGTAAACGTAGCCTTCTAAGTGGGGGATTTGGAGCTCCGAAAGGAAACCCTTATCCTCTGAAAGGCTTAAAACTTCCCCACTTTTACAGAAGCCTTCCTTGGATAGTATTCTGTCTAAGTCAAAGATGTCTGAACCTTCGGGAATTGTAACCTTCTTTAAGCACGGCCTTCCCTTAGAGAGTTCTTTAAGCACCTCTACTGTGGATAGATTTCCCCTTAGGTCATAACAACCTTCCTTTATTTTTAGCTCCTTCAGCCTAAGGTAGATGTAGGCTAAGAGGGGATTATCTACAACATTTCTTTCTTTGAGCTCCTTGAGGAGAGCCTTTACGGAAGTTCCCCTCTCTACACGCAGGGATAAGGATACGGGTTTTTTGGAAAAGAGAGCTCTATCCACGTAAGAAATTGCAAAGAGTGAGATTAACGAGATTAAGAGCAAAACAGAGAGGGAGACTACAAAGAACCTCTTCACTTTCTAAGCTTCTCCGCTGCACAGAGTAGTCTCTGGAAGGCCGTAAGGTTTGATAGAACGGCAAGGACTGACAGAACTTCTACGAAAAGGCCAGAAATAAGCGCAAAGAGGAGGATGAAGAACCTTTCAGGCCTTTCTACAAGGCCGGACTTACAGTCTGCTCCGAGGGACTCTGCCCTTGCCCTTGCGTAGCTTGTGGCAAAAGCCCCTACCATAGAGAAAAGGGAAAGCAGGACGATGGGAAGGTTATCCTCTTCAAATCCGAAAACAACGAGGCCACTTAGAGGGAAAAAGTCTGAATACCTGTCCAGAAAAGAGTCAAGGAAAGCTCCAAAGGGGGACGTTTTTCCAGTAACCCTTGCGATTATTCCGTCCATCATATCGCAGATGCCAGAGAGTATAAAGAAGGCAGTTCCTAAGTTAAGGTTTCCCGTTGCTATGGAGAAACCAGAGATTAGTGAGAAGAAGAAACCTGCAACTGTAACGGCGTTTGGTGAAATTCCGGTAGAGCTGACGGCCTCAGCCAGAGGTTTTAGGAGCTCCTGAGCTTTTAGCTTTATCTGTGAAGAGCTTAACATTTCATTTTCCTTGTGCTCTTGTAGTTGCTACAGGAAATTATAGATTAGAAAATTCAAAATGAGCTAAAAATTTTCAGGAGAAAGTGATGGAAGAGAGACTAACTAAGGAAGAGCTGATTGAAGTTATGGCGATTCTGATGGAGGAAGAGGGTTTTGAAATCTACGAGCCCATGGCAGAGGGGGAGGAGTACCTGCCGGACTTTTTAGCCGTCTTTGAGGATGAGAACGGAGAGAGACAGCAGATAGCCGTTCAGGTTGAGGACTGCTACACGGTTAAGACTGAGGAGGCTGAGAAGAAGGCAAAGGCCATTGCAGAGCACTGTAGGAAGTCTGGAGAAAGTTTCTTCTTTGTAGTTCCCTTGGAGTGTGAGGAAGAGGGAAAGAAAAAGTTTGAAGAGTGGGGACTTTCAGACGTTGCCGAGTTTATTCCGGTAGGAATTGAGTTTGAGGAGGAAGGAGGAGAAGAAAAACTCTAATGGAGAGGTACTACTCCTTTTCCCGTTACCTTAAGGAGATCTTTGGTGAGAGAGTCTACCGGGTAACGGTAGACGCCGGCTTTACCTGTCCAAATAGGGATGGAACGAAAGGAAGAGGGGGCTGTATCTACTGCTTTTCCGGCTCTGGCTACGACGAGCAGAAAAGGCAAATGAGCATTGAGAAGCAGATAGCTACCGGAATAGAGAGGGTCAGGAGGCGTTACGGGGCAGATAAGTTCTTAGTCTACTTTCAGGCCTACACCAATACTTACGCATCTCCGGATACCCTTAGAGGAATCTACGACAGGATAAAGAAGTTCCCCGAAGTTGTAGGCCTGATAGTCGGCACTCGTCCCGACTGCGTTCCTGACGAAACCTTAGAGCTCATAAACTCTTACACCGATGACTACTTGGTCTGGATAGAGTACGGCCTTGAGAGCTCCCACTTTAAATCTTTAAGGTGGATGAATCGGGGACACGGCGTTTCAGACTTTATAGACGCAGTCCTTAGGACGAGGAGGTTTCCAAAGATAAACATCTGTGCCCACGTTATTCTGGGGCTTCCGACAGAAGACAGGGAGGACATGTTAGAGACGGCAGACTTTCTTTCCTCCCTCGGTATAGACGGCGTGAAGATACACCCCCTTCACGTAATGAGGGGAACAGAGCTTGAGAAGATTTACAGGGAAAAGCCTTTTAAACTCCTTACAGAGGAAGAGTATGCCGACTTGGTGGTTGACTTTATAGAGAGGTTACCTAAAAGAATGGTAATTCAGAGAATAACGGGGGAATCCCCCTCAGAAGTCTTAGTTGCCCCCTCTTGGTGTAGCCACAGGGAAAAGCACAGGGTAATCAACCTTATAAGGAAAAGATTTGAAGAGAGGGAGACCCGGCAGGGAGCGAAGTGTCGCTTCTACCGGGAAAAGACTGCCAGAACGTAAACAACAAAGGCCAGAACAAAAAGTCCAACCATAACCCAGTAGGCAACTTTAAACAACGACCTTTTAGAGGTCTCCTTTCTTTCCCTGTAGTAGTCCCTGTCGTAGATACCCATCTTTTTTGCCTTTAGCGTTAACTGTGTTTTTTACTCGGAACAGCAAGGTAGATGAAAAATAGTCCTAAGGTGATGAACATAAGGGCAAATATAGCTACGACTAAAGTTTCCATTAGCTTAGTCCTCCAGTTGATTTACCTTACTTTTATAAAGATATCCGGTTACTAAGACAGAACAAAGTAGAATTAACGAAACAGGGATGCCTACTGCGGTAAGTAAATCCACTCCCTTCTGTGAGAAGTGGGCAACAGTTCCCCCACTTACTACGAGAAACAGGGTAAACACTTTGCTAAACAAGTCTCTGTAAAATTCAATCTCCTTTTCTAACTTACCCATCTTAGCCTTTCTTGTAAACAGTTCCCGTTGGGAGGTCCTCTAAGGTTATTCCCAGCTCTTTCAATCTGTCCCTTATCCTGTCTGCAAGGTCAAAGATTTTGCGCTTTCGGAGCTCTCCCCTTACCTCTATTAAAAGCTTTATCAGCTCATCTTCAATTCCCTCTTCCTTCTCCCTTTCAAGCTTTAGTCCCAAGAGCTTAAGCATGTTTTCAACAAGCTCTACTGCTTCAACGAGGGAGGTTTTTGTCGCTTTTGGTATCCTGCCTTCCCTAAGGTATCTGTCCTTAAGCTGATTTGCCTCTTTTACAAGTTCAAAGAGAACACCGAAAGCCTTTGCAGTGTTAAAGTCGTCGTCCATAGCCTCTTCAAACTTTTTCCTGTAGCTTTCAACGTCAATAACGTCTTCTTCTTCGCCCTTTTCGGGTAAGGAACGTATTACCTCCTTGGAGTCAAGGAAGTTTAGTAGCCTCTTTAAGCTCCTTTCTGCCTCTTCAAGCCTTTCTGTTGAGAAGTCTATCGGGCTTCTATAGTGGGTTGAAAGTAAAAAGAGCCTTAGGACGTCCGGGGAGAACTTTTCAAGGATTTCCTTTACTGTAAAGAAGTTTCCGAGGGACTTGCTCATCTTCTCCTTGTTGACCATTACGAAGCCGTTGTGAATCCAGTAACGGACGAAAGGTTTTCCGGTGTAGCTCTCAGATTGGGCTATTTCATTTTCGTGATGTGGAAAGATTAGGTCAAGTCCTCCACCGTGAATGTCCATCGTTTCGCCGAGATACTTCATTGACATTGCAGAACACTCTATATGCCAGCCGGGCCTGCCGATTCCCCAAGGGGATTCCCATCCCGGTTCGCCTTCCTTTGATTTTTTCCAGAGGGCAAAGTCAAGGGGGTTCTTTTTACCCTCTCCCGGCTCTATCCGAGCTCCGGCTATGAGCTCTTCTAACTTCCTCTTAGAGAGCTTTCCGTAACCGGGGAACTTTTCTACGGAGAAGTAGACGTCTCCGTTTGCTTCGTAGGCGTAACCTTTCTCAATGAGCCCTTTTATTACCTCTATTATCTCCGGTATGTGCTCTGTAACCCTCGGCTTGTAGGTTGGCTCTTTGACGTTGAGAGCCCTCATATCCTCTTCGTAGGAGTCTATGTACTTCTGGGCTACCTCGTACCAAGGTATTCCCTCTTCCCTTGACCTCTTTATGATTTTGTCGTCTATGTCTGTGTAGTTGCGAACGTATATGACCTCGTAACCCCTGTACTCAAGCCACCTTCTAATAACGTCAAAGACGACTGCACTCCTTGCGTGACCTATGTGGGCGTGGTCGTAAACTGTTGGGCCACAGACGTACATCCTGACGGTTTTACCCTCAAGGGGAACGAACTCCTCTTTCTTCTCGGTTAGCGTATTGAAGACCTTTATTCCCATCCTCTTCTCTCCGCAAAGTTTTTCACAGGAATTTATACAAAATGTTTCTTTCCGACCTTTGCAATACTGAATTTATGATACAATAATAAATGTTCTAAAAGTTTGTTAAGGTTAAAATATGGAAAGGGAAAGTCTAAAAAAGGCTGAAGAAAGGTTAAAAGTAGCTTGGATGGCCTTGGAAAACGACTACTTGAACTCTGCCCTCTCAAACTGTTATCAGGCCTTTTTCTACTTTATGCAGGGAGTAGTTGGCACAGACGCAATTGGTGTGAAGAGCTACCCGGAGCTCCTTTCTCTCTTTATAAAGAAGCTCTACAGAAGGGGAATTTTTAGACCTGAACAGCTTCAAAAACTGACAGTTTTTGCAGAAGAGCTCTACGCGGTTGTTAAGGGACTTGAGTACTACGGGATAGCCTTTTCAAAAAGCCACGCCTCAAAGGTGGAGGAGTACGTTTCAAGGGTGAAGAGCCTAATACTCAGCTACGAGTCAAAGCGAATCTAAAGGGAGGGGTGGTGAACCTCTTAAAGGTTGCTGTAACAGTTGAGGACTCTTTAAAAGATCTTCCCTTTGTTAGGGATGTTGACCTTCTGCCACTTAAGGATGGAGAAAAGGGAGTAAGGCTTAAGATTGTTGTTACGGAGCCCTTTAGCTACGAGCTCTTTAAGGAGGTATCAAAGGCTATTTCTGAAGCCAAGTGGAAAATCTTTAAAAAAACGGGGGAGCTCCCCGTTGTTGACTGGGAGCTCATCTACAGGCCACAGGTCAGGTCTATTAAGGAAATCAATCCCGTTCCCGTCATAGAAAGGTTCTAACCATTCCCTTCAGGCTTATCTTTTTTCCTGCACGACCCTGCTTTTTCCCGTCTCAAGGAGGAAGGGATGAAAAAGTACTCTTTTGATGATTTGGTGAAAATAATGGAAAAGTTAAGGTCTCCCCAAGGGTGTCCTTGGGACAGAAAACAGACCCACGAGTCCCTTGTTCCTTACCTTATAGAGGAAACCTATGAAGTCGTTGACGCCATAAGGAAGAAGGACTTTGAGGGTCTGAAAGAAGAGCTTGGAGACCTTCTGCTTCAGATAGTCTTTCACTCCCAGATAGCAAAGGAAGAGGGAAAGTTTGATGTAAGCGATGTTGTTGACGCCATTGCTAAAAAACTTGTCTTCCGTCATCCCCACGTTTTTGGAGACAGGGAGGACATAAAAACTGCCGATGATGTTTTAAAGGAGTGGGACAAGTTTAAGGAGAAGGAAGGGAAGAAGAAGGAGTCTCTCCTTGACGGGATTCCAGAGTCTTTACCCTCTTGGGAGAGGGCCTACAAGTTACAGAAGAGGGCGGCAAAGGTAGGTTTTGACTGGAATAGCTTTGATGGAATAAAGGAGAAGATGAAGGAGGAGATTGAGGAGCTCTCAGAGGCACTAAAAGAAGGGGATAGGGAAAAATTGGAGGAAGAGGCCGGAGACCTCCTCTTTATGGCCATTAACTTGGTTAGGTTCTTGGGTATCAATCCAGAGTTAGCCCTTTCTAAGGCGAACGAGAAGTTTGAGAAGAGGTTTAGGTATATGGAGAAAAGGGCTAAGGAGATGGGAAAGAAGCTTGAGGATATGTCTGTTGACGAGATGGAGCTCCTTTGGCAGGAGGCAAAAGAAAAAATGCTATGATTTTTCACAAAGCCAAATAAAAGAGGTGTTTAATGCCACTTTTTAAGAAAGTCCTCTACCCGACCGATTTTTCTGAACTTGCAGAAACTGCAAAGGATTACGCCTTAAAGCTAAGGGAGGCCGGAGCAGAGGAGGTTGTTCTCCTCCACGTTATATCTCCACTTGAGTTTAGCCTTCCCCAGTTTGACGACCCCTTTGCCCTTGACGTTGCTCTTCTCTACTCCCACCTGCCCGAAGTTGAAAGGGAAGTTCTAAAGCGCCACCAAGAGATGCTTGACATCCTTGCAGGGGACTTTGAGAAGGCAGGTTTTAATGTAAAGAAGGTTCTCACCGTAGGAACTCCCTCAGACGAGATAGTCAGGGTGGCAGAGGAGGAAGGGGTTAACGTTATAGTTATCGGTTACCACGGTAAAGGACTTATGGAGAGAATCCTTGAGATTGGAAGCACGGCCAAGGCAGTCATAAAAAAGGCCGAGTGTCCTGTCTTAGTCGTTAAGAGGAGGTAGGAAATGGCGAGAATAAAGGATATACGTCCTCTAAAGTGGACAGGAGATTCCCTCCTACTCCTTGACCAGAGGAAGCTTCCTCTAAAGGAAGAGTGGATTGAGTGTAAGGACTACGAGTGTGTTGCACGGGCAATAGAGGAGATGGTCGTTAGGGGAGCTCCCGCTATAGGCGTTGTTGCTGCTTACGGAGTTGTTCTTGGCGCAAAGGAGGTAGCGGGAGAAACCAAGAACTTTTTGGACTTTAAAGCTAAGCTTGAACTGATAATCAACAGGCTCGCTGCAACCCGTCCAACGGCAGTTAACCTCTTCTGGGCTTTAAAGAAAATGAAGAGGATAGTTGAGGCGGGAAGGACTATTGAGGACATCGTTGCGGCCCTTGAAACAGAAGCTGTGAACATTGAACAGCAGGACGTTGAAACAAACAAGAAAATAGGCCAGTACGGAGCGGAGCTCCTTTCTTCCCGCGAAGTCATCCTTACCCACTGTAACACGGGAGCTCTCGCAACTGCCGGCTACGGAACGGCTCTCGGCGTTATCAGGGCCGCCGTTGAGGCGGGTAAAGAGATAACAGTTTACGTTGATGAGACCCGTCCTTACCTTCAGGGGGCAAGGCTTACAGCTTGGGAATTACAGCAGGAAGGAATTCCCTACTACCTCATAACCGACAACATGGCAGGCTGGCTCATGGCCTCTGGAGAGATTACCTGTGTAATAGTCGGAGCGGACAGGATTGCCCTAAACGGCGACACGGCCAACAAGATAGGAACTTATGCCCTTTCAGTCCTTGCAAAGGAGCACGGCATTCCTTTCTACGTTGCTGCTCCCACCTCAACCTTTGACCTCTCAATAAGGAGCGGTAAGGAGATTCCCATAGAGGAGAGAGCTCCAGAGGAGGTTCTCTTCTGCCACTGTCGTGACTGCCGCATAGCTCCTTACGGGGCTAAGGTTAAAAATCCCGCCTTTGACGTTACGCCACACGAGAACATAACGGCGATAATTACCGAAAAGGGTGTTATAAATTCGCCTAATGAGGAAAAGATTCTTGAGTTCTTCAGGGAGTAGGAAGGGGTTTGTCCTCTTCCTTGTCCTTGTTATGGTTTCTGTTACCGCCTCTTTTCTCTTTTCCCTTTACTACGTTTCAACGCTAAACTTTAAAAAGGCTGAAAGTTTCAGGGACTATACCGTTGCTTACCACGCCGCCGTTTCTGCTGTGAAGCTTGCCCTCTACTTCTTGAGAAACGACAACAACGGCTTTGACGGTATCGGTGACGATTGGGCTTCCCCTTTTTACTACAACTACCGGGGAATTTCTGTTTCCATTAGAATAGAGGACGAGTGTGGCAAGATTAACGTTAACAATCTGAAGGATAACCGCTGGTACGGTATAGCTCAAAGGCTCTTTGAAAAACTGGAGCTTAATGTAGACTTGGCTGATGCTCTTAGGGACTGGATTGATGGCGATGATGAAGTCTTTGGGAACGGTGCAGAAAGTTTCTACTACGAGGGGCTTGGGTACCGGCCTTCAAATGTTCCTATGAAGAGTATCTATGAGCTATTTTACGTAAAGGGGGTTGATGACAGGGTTTTTAAGAAGCTGAGGAACTACCTTACGGTCTATGGCGGGAAAGTTAACGTGAACTCCGCTCCAAAAGAGGTTCTCTTAGCCCTTTCTCCTCAAATGGGCGAGGACGCTGTGGATAGTATAATTGAGAACCGTCCTATAAAAGATTTAACAAAACTAAAGGAGCTCCCCGGTTTTGATGAGGAGCTCTACTTTGAAATAAAGCCTCTAATAACGGTGAGGTGCAATTACTTCCGGATAGAGGCTACAGCACATAGCGGCGATACCACGGCTACAGTTGAGGCCTACGCGAATAGGTATAAAGTCCTTGAGTGGAAGGTAGTTCAATGATAGGCGTTGATGTAGGCTCTAAGGTTACAAAGTGGTTTGACGGTAGGTTCTTTGGGACAGGCCTTCCGGAGGGGAGGGGAATCGTAGCCGGCATTTCTGCGAGGACCGTTTTTATAAAAAGGTCCTTTTACCCTTTATGTAGGGGACACCAGCTAAAAAAAGTAATCCTTAACGACGTTTCCTCTGACATTGGGGTTTTACCAGAGGAAATAGCGGTCTCTTTCTGTCCTGTAAAGAGGGAAAAGGAGGGGTGTGAGCTCTTAGTCTTCGTAGAGAAAAGAGAGACATTACAGCCCTTAGAGGAGTCGTTTAAGGACCTTACTGCTATTACTGTTGATATCATCGGGGTAGCTACGGCTGCAAGGTTAGTTTATGGGGAGGATGAGCTAACCGTTATTGACGCTGGTGCTTCAAAGACGGCTGTTGTAGAAATTGTTGGCGGGAAGTTAAAGTCTGTTGAAATTGTAAGAGCTGGCTTTGAAGCTCTTAAAAGCGACCTTTCTTTCCTTGAAGACAGAATCTTTCCCCTTGTTAAGTCAAAGAGAGCTATCCTTGTAGGTGGAGGAGCTCTTGATGACGATTTTGTTAGACTCTTGAAAGAGCGGCTAACCGTAGAGATTCCAAATATTGAACCCTTTGGCGGAGAAACTCCCCTCTACTTTGGGGCTTTCGGCCTTTTTCACTTTAGGAAATCCTCCTGCAGGGCATCTTTTAAAGAGCTTTCCCTTTTTAGCTCAGAATTTTTTACAAAAAATAAAGGGAAGTTAATCGCCTCTGCCTTTATGGTTCTTTCAGGACTTCTCTTCCTTTCAGCTGCAGAGTACCTTTCTTACCTTCAGGCTAAAAGGAACTATCTGGAGCTAAAAAAGGAATACAAAAAAGCGGTAGAAAGGATACTCGGCGAAAGAGTTGTTGCACCAGAAGAGCAGCTCTCTCAAGCCTTATCTCGGCTTGAAAGGTTAAGAGAACTTCTGCTCCTTGATAAACCTTCTGTTCTCCTTTACGTTTCCGGCGTCTCTAAGGCTGTGGTTAACGACGTAAAAATTTTGAAAGTGGAGGGGAGCTCTGCGGCCGATAGCTTTAAACTCACGGGACTGGCAAAAAGCTCAGGAGCTCTGAAGAACTTTACGGACAGGCTAAAGAGTAGTTTCAGTAAGGTAAATACAGATGTTACTAAGGAAACCGATAAGGGTATTAAGTTCACGATTACGGTATCTGGGGTAAAGGGCGGTGCTTGAAAGGTTGAAAGAAACCTTTGTAGATTACCTTTCCGGACTTAATGAAAGAGATAGGTTAATCGTCCTTATTGGAACTCCTGTTGCTATCTTCCTTGCATTTGTAACTTTTGTCTTTTCCCCAATTAGTTCACTTGAAAGAGAGTACTTAAAAAGGTCTCAGAAGTTAAAAGAGAGGGTAGAAAAGCTAAGGCCTAAGGCTCTGGAGTTTGTCTCCCTTAAATCGGAGGTTGAACCTGCCCTGCGGAGAGTTAGGAGAGGGAAGAACTTGAACGTGGCTGACTACGTGAAAAAGAGGGCTCAAACGTACTCTATTGAGGTTAAGAACGTAAAGGTTTCTGTAGGCAGGGTTCAGGAAGGAATTGAGGTTAAAACTGTAACCGTGAGTTTCTCAGAAGTTTCCCTTAACAAGCTCGGTAGGTTCATAAGGAGCTTGGAGAGCTCTCCCTACTACTTCAAGTCAACTTCCCTTGAAATCTCTGATATGGATGAGAACGGTCTCGTTTCTGGAAAGGTTACCTTCAACTTTATGAGGAGCGAGGAAGGATGAAGAAGTTCTACCCTTTTTTAATATTCCTTCTCTCCTTTCCGGTATTTCTCTACCTATCGCTACCGATTGAAAGGTTTGTTGAGGGGGAGCTCTGCAAAAGGGGGATAAGCTACGGGAAAGTAGAGGTTGAGCGATTTCCTCCCAAGGTAGAAGTTAAAAAGCTGAGCCTTTTATCTCTACCTTTTTCTATTGAAGAGGTTGAAATTTTTCCAGAGATAAGCAGTATCTTTTCCGGTAGTAAACGCTTAAAGATTTCCTTAAAAGCGTGTAGTGGTGAGGGAGAAATAGAACTTGATTACCCTGTATCAAGTTTAGAGTTTTTTCTTGAATCTCTTAACGTAGCAAAGTGCGTTAAAGAGTTGCCTGTAAAGGTAGAGGGGCTTTTGTCTTTAAGCGGAAAGTTCCGTTTAGATGCTGAAAAG
Organism: Phorcysia thermohydrogeniphila; assembly: GCF_004339575.1. Taxonomy (NCBI): domain Bacteria; kingdom Pseudomonadati; phylum Aquificota; class Aquificia; order Desulfurobacteriales; family Desulfurobacteriaceae; genus Phorcysia; species Phorcysia thermohydrogeniphila. The sequence continues at coordinate 179,830 of NZ_SMFV01000003.1, read as the reverse complement.
AAACTCCTTAAGGGTGGAAGAGGAAGTTTTTCCCTTCAGAACGTAAAGGTTGGAGAGCTCTCCTTTGGTCTTTTCTCCATTCCGGGTTTAAACCTTGGTAAGGTAGAGGGAACTTTTACTGTAAAAAGGGAGAACGTTGTAAGCCTTGAGGCAAAAGGAGCCGGTAGAGATGCTGAAATAAGCGTGAAGGGTTATATTAACGTTGACCTTAGAATTCCTAAAAGGTCTTACCTCAACTTGAAAGTAAAGGTTAAACCTAAGGTGGCTCCTTTAAAGGGTAGAACCTTCTCCTTCAGGATTAAAGGCTTTGCCGAAAACGTAACGGTAGCAAGGTAAAATGGTTGACCTTGTAAGAGGAACGGTTGTCTACAAGTATCCCGATAGTATCTCTGTTCTGTGTGGCTCTTTCGCTCTAAGGGTTTTTGTCCCCCTTAGGGTTCTTACGGAGGTAAAAGAGGGGGATACTGTAGAGCTCTTTACAAAGCTCATCCTGCCTCCTGAAGGGACACCAACCCTTTACGGATTTAAGACCTTAGGGGAGCGTTCTCTTTTTGAGACCCTCTTAAAAATCCCGAAAGTGGGTGCGAAGGTGGCTATGAGCATAATCTCCCACTTTTCAAAGGAAGAGCTTGAGGCGATAGTTTCGGCCGGTGACGTAAAAGCCCTCTCTTCTGTTCCGGGACTTGGTAAAAAGCTCTCAGAGAGGATAATACTTGAATTAAGAGGGAAACTTGAAAGGAGTGTGGAAGTACCGGAAGAGCTAATGGAAGTTCTCCTTTCATTGGGTTATTCTAAGAAAGAGATTGTAGTTAAACTAAAAGGTGTAAACCTTAGTGGCTTAACCCTTGAAGAGGCTGTTAAGCTGGCCGTTCAGAAACTCTCTGGGAGAGAAACTTGATAGAAAGGCCGGAAAGTCTTGACCAGTTCATAGGTCAGGAGAAAGTAAAAAAAGTACTGAAGGTGGCGATTGAGTCGGCGAAGAAGAGGGGAGAGCCCCTTGACCACGTCCTCTTTTACGGTCCTCCGGGAACGGGGAAAACGACTCTCTCTATGATAATAGCTAAGGAACTCGGAAAAGAAATCAAGATAGTTTCTGCTCCAACTATAGAAAGGAAAGGGGATTTAATAGCTCTCATTACTTCCTTAAACGAGGGGGACGTTCTATTCATAGATGAGATTCACAGGCTCAACAGAAGCTTGGAAGAGAGCATCTACTCGGCTATGGAAGACTTTAGGATAGACATCGTTACGGGTTCTGGGAGTAAAAGAGCTCTCTCAATAGAGCTCCCCCGTTTTACCCTTATAGGCGCAACAACCCGGCTTAACCTTTTAACTCCTCCTTTTCGCTCCCGGTTTGGACTCATCTGTAGGCTGGAGCTCTATACTGCCTCAGAACTTGCAAGGATAGCCAAGAAAAATGCTGAAAAACTTGGAATTGTTTTGAGTGAGGGAGCTCTCAAAATTTTAGCCCGCTCAAGTAGGGGAACTCCGAGGATATTAAACCAGCTCCTCAAACGCTTTAGGGATTACGCTACAGTTCATGGCTGGGAAAAAATCGGCGAGGATAGAGCCAAGAAGGTCCTTGATGAGCTTGGTATTGACTCCTATGGCCTTGATCAGATGGACAGGAAGATACTAAAAACTATAGCTGAAGTCTTTAAAGGGGGGCCAGTAGGTCTAAACACCTTAGCTATGGTTTTAAAGGAGGACGTTGAAACCATCGCTAACGTCCACGAGCCCTACCTCATTGAAATGGGGTTCATAGTTAGAACTCCAAGGGGCAGAAAGATAACCCCTGAGGGACTTCGTGCTATAGGTTACCTTCCTTCGCCGAGTTTGCTTTAATAAAAGATTATTAATGTTGAAAGATTATGGATGTTCTGTTAGAATTAGAATCCCGGAATGTAAAAATTTTGTAAACGCATTGGAGGACGAGATGAGGGCGAGGTGGAGAAAGAGTAAGCTGACCCTTACAACTTCCTTTATACTGAGTGCGGTTCTTGCCTCGCAAGGGTATGCCGATCACGAGGCCATAAAGCTCCTTGACACGGAAGGGAACAGCATCATCAGCGGACTTTCCTCTGAGACCATAGAGGTAAAGGACAAAAACGGGAACGTCGTTTCCCTTAAAAAGGGTAAACCGGTCAGCTGGGAAAAGACCTGTGGCCAGTGTCACGAGGAGATAATTGAGGACCTCCGCATGTCCCACCACGGAGCTGTTGGAATCCACGACATGGGCTGGATGGACAACGAAGAAACCCACGGTGATGATACTGGAACTAAGGATTTTGTGACCAATCAAGTGTTGAAAATGCGCTACTTCCGCAGTAAGTCCCACTACGGGGGCTGGTGACCACCTTCCTACCGCCAGTTGGCGGCAAAGAATCCTCTAAACGACCCTGCAGTTCCAGATGGAGCAGTAGAAGGCATAAACCCTGCAGATGCCAACGCTTACAAAGGTTTCAACTTTGATATGGGAACTATGAACCACAACATAACCTGTAACTCCTGCCACGCAGGTGGAGGAGCTGCTCAGTTTGGAAGGGAGGACAAGCCTCTTGATGAGGTTCTAAAAGAGAGGCTCGGCGATAGTGACTTTGAAGCTCTGGCAAGTAATAAGGACTGGTTCATCCACGACGATACCCTTATAGCGAAGGTAGGAATTGACGGAGACCTCTTGGGTTACTCAGACTACGAGGTCGGAGCCGGTTACATAGGAAAACCGGGAGTCTTTAACTTCAAGCGTTCTGGAGTCAACGATACCGACTGTTTCATGTGTCACGCTGACGCCTCCCAGAAGGATAAGACTGTTCACACCCAGCTTGGAGTTGCCGACGTTTACCCGATAATGCCTGCAAACCCAAGAGTTATGGTGTTTAAGGGAGTTACGGACGAAGGAGAAACGATAGTCATTTCCCTTGGAGTTCCTCCAAAAGTTGGAGAAACAATTAACGGAAAGACCGTTGCAAAGGTTGAGTCTGCCTACTACAACTCCGTTCCATTAGAGGTTCTAAAGGCCGTCTACGGCGTTGACGACACATTCATAAACGACGTAATAAGGAACGGAACAGAAGCAAAACCCTTTATTCTCTATCCAAACAACGCAAACGGAGCGACCAGAGAGGTAGCGAGGGTTGTTTACTTTGAGCACCCAGAGACCACTAAGGACAAAGACGGCGGAGAGCCCTACGTTGGTGGCGGAGCGGCTCTTTTAAAGGACAAGGATGGAAACGTAGTTTACAGAACCTTTGCAGGATTCTTCTTTAAGTACATCTCCACTGCCTCTTTAATGGGAGTTGACACTGACCAAGACGGGGTTCCCTTAGCCTACGTGAGGTTCGTAAAAGACGGTGATATTTGGAAGCCGGAAGTTTACTACGACGCTGACGAATTTAACGATAAGGGAGAAGTTGAGCTACCGATTCTTCAAAACAGGGAGGAAGAAACCTACACCTACTCCGTTCCGACAAGCAGCGGAACGGCAGACAATCCTTATCCTCAGATGACAAACGGTACTAAGAATAGGGAATGGGGATTTGTTTGCTCCTACTGCCACATGGCAATCGTTTACCCGTCTGCAGAGGTTGACACAAACGGGGACAACGTAAAAGACACGACCTACTACACTTGGGTAACGAGAAAAGGAACCCTCGGTCTTGCTGCTGAGATAGTTAAGAGGGGAGACGTCTTCTCTTACGATATCCACAGAGGAGGAGAGGATAAGGGTAACTTACAGGCAACAGACCTTCAGGGTTACGACCTTGCCGACCCAGTTCAGAAGCAGCAGGCCTTCTCCAAGATGCAGAAGGCAAAATCAGTTATCTCCTTTGACGATGTCCCAATAGGTTACGACGTTCATTTTGACAGCGAGAAAGGTGGTATGACCTGTCTCTCCTGCCATGGAGAGGGAACGCTTACGGAAGAGGAGAAGGAGCTCCACCCCGTCCACCACGACTTCCTCAAAGGTAACGACTGGGGAGGTCACTGGGACCAGTCCCTTGACTACAACCCATCCTTGAAGACCTGTGTAGACTGTCACTTCGGTGGCTCAAGGGAGCTTGCAGCTCAAGTTCACCAAGAGAAGTTTGGACCTGAAGGGAACGCTGCGATTCACATGGAAAAGATTGCCTGTGAAGTGTGTCACATTCCTTACAGAACCCACTGGACCTTCAGGGCCTTCTACGATGTTCTTGGATACTCCTACAACTTTGACAACAGGATGCTCTACTACAAGGAAAACGAGAACAACAGCGTTCAGTTTTTACCCATTGATATGTTCTCCCCCGGATTTGGTCCATTCATGCCAATAGCTGGGTATGGTGCTCCACAGCCCTTCCCGATAGCTAAAACTGCTAACGGTAAGGACGTTGTCGTTCCAATCTACAAGGTTGACTTTGACCCAAGGCAAGCTGCTTTAAGGCTTGAGAGAACCCAGTTTGGTATCTGGAAAGTTCCTCAGGAATCTTTCCCTTGGGGATGGGCTACCGTCATAATCAACAACGGCTTTAGGCCAGATGAGCCGGGTGGCCAGAGGTTCATATACAGAATTGCAGACCCACTTACCCTCGTTACTTGGTACGACAAGTCAACCGGTAAGGTTCTTTACACGAGGGAGATAAACGCGGCCTTAAGCGGTGAGGTAACCTCTGAGGCTGCCTCTTCGGGAATCCTACCTGCTGGACAGAGCGACAAGAAAGTTCCTGCTTACTACTGGGAGAACAACAAGGTTTGTGTTAAGACGATACTGGGTGACCCAATCTGCGACGACAACGGAGACTTCATGCCGGAGATTGACACGGATACTGAGTATGATGCTATGAAGAGAGCTATCACTGAGGTTCTTAAGGCGGAAGGAGTTAAAAACCCAGACCCTGTCTTTTACATCTGGACGGCTCCATTTAGCATTGACCACGGCGTTCTTCCAAAAGAGTATGCCCTTGGTGCTAACGAGAAGAGCATAAATGGAGAGGAGCTCTCCTGTTCTGCTTGCCACGATGCAAGGAATGGAAGACTTCCTCAGGCTAACATGGGGGACATAGAAGGAGATGAAACGCTATCTTCCCTTATTGTTAAGAACTCTGATGGAACGATTAAGTACTTCGGACTTGGAAGGGAAATCGTTACAGTTCCTGTAAAAATACCTCCTAAGGCTTACAGAGAAGCTGTTGAAGCTCATACCTTAGTATTCTTTAACTCCCCGGAGAACGAGGAAGGAGAGCCTATCTACGGAACCATGAGTTGGGGAGGAAAGAACTACGAGGTTATGATTAGGCACGCTGGAGACTTTCTCGTAAACGCCCTCTCTAACGGCCTTGACATTGACAGACACTTAGTTCCGATACCTGTTGAAAGTAGCGGCATTGACGGTATTGCCTTTGCTGTTCCGGCTACAGCACCAGAAGAGTGGAAGAACAAGAAGTGGAGTATGAAGTTTGAAGGAGTTCCCGTTGAGGTTGAGACAGAGGTTCTTCCAGAAGGAGAAATGCCAAGAAGGGCTATTGTTGTAAGGCTTAAGAATGAACTACCGGAGCTCCTTGGCTTTGAACACCTTGCCGATGAAATCGTTGATGCAGGCGAAAGAGAAGGGGTTGAAGCGGTATTCACGCCAGTTATTCTCTCCCACTACATAGAGAAGCTGGAGTTTAAGCTTTCTGACCTTGGCGTAGCCAGCATTGACGACCTTTACCTCAACTACGCCGAAATAGTCAAGGTAAGACATTCAGAGGGAGAGAAAGTTTCTTACGAAGTTGACAAAGATAGCTTCAACCCTGAGTCCATTACTATGAGGGAAGCTATCAACAGGGGATGGGCTTCCTACGACTCCTACTCCAAGACGTTAACCTTGAACGTTGCTGCCATTAGGGCAGACTCAAGGGCTACAGGTGAAGGAGAGCTTGCTGTAGCTATCCTGAGGAACATTACGCCAACTGCTGGAAGCGAGGCCGAGACGCCTACCGGTGGTGGCGGTGGAGGCTGTTCAGTAACACCAGCTGCAAGCCCTGCTTCTGGGGCATTCAACCTTGGAGTTCTCTTCTCTGGTCTCCTCGGACTGTTTGGATTTAGAAGGAAGAAGAAGCAGTAAAATGTTCCTTGGTACTTCTTAGCCCTCAGGCCCTTTGTAGGGCCTGAGGGATTTCACTTTTTTAATGGAGGATAGAAATGAGACGCTTTTTGCCAGCCCTTCTATTGGTGGCTTTTATTTCAACTTCCTGCGAAAGTGGCGTTCAAAAAGCGGAAACCAAGAAGGAAACTGTCTGCACTGAGGATACGCTACTTGCCTCTGGCAAGGGGATAAGAATTACCTTGGGAGATTACAGGTACGTTGAGGAGCTCTTAAAGCCTAAGGCGAAGGACTACTTCTCAAAGCACCCGGAAGATTTACTTAACAGAATGATAAATAGAAGGCTTGTAATTAAGTACGTTGAAGATTCAGGACTTGCTAAAAAGTACGGTTTGGACAGGGAAATTGAAAGGTTCAAGAAGGAGTACCTTTCTCGTTACTACGTTTCCCTACAAGCTCAAGAAGTGGCAGAAAAGGTAACGGACGAGGAGATAGTTAAGCGTTTCAAGGAGCTCTTCCCAGACAAAGACCCTTCAAAGATGACAGAAGGGGACAGGAAGTTTATAAGGAACGAGCTAAAGGTAAAGAAGTACGACGAGGCTGTGAGGGACATTTACGCCAGTGTTGAAAAGAAAATAGCCTTCACCCAGAAAGACGGTAGAGTGGTTGCAAGCTGCTGCGGGATAGAAGTCGCAGCAGAAGGAAAAGATACCTCAAAGCTGAAAGAAAAGCTGAAAAAAGAGCTCCTAACAGAGTACTTTTACAGGAAAGCTGTAGAGAAGGGTTACGATAAAAACCCTGAGTTTCAGAGGATGCTTACCGAGTACTATGCCGGTAAAGCTATAGAAGTTTTCAGGAAGGAGCTCCGCAAGAAAATAACCGTAACCGAAGAGGAGATAAAGAGGTTCTACGAGCAGAACAGGGAAAAGTTCAAAATGCCGGAGAGGGCAAAAGCGGTTGTTTTCTACTTCCGCAGTAAAGAGAGGGCAGAGAAGGCAAAAGAAGAACTTGAGAAAGGTAAAGACTGGAAACAGGTGGCAAGGGCTTTTGCCCAGTTTACGGCTAAGGAAAAAAGCTACTACAACGACCCTAAGGATCCTGTAGGAACGCTGATATTTATGGGAGGGGACAAAAAAGCTGGTAAGGTCTTAATCGCCGACCTCGGTAGTAACAGGTACATCGTAGTTAAGGTTCTCAAATTTATTCCCCCCAAGGAGATTACCCTTACGGAAGCCCGTAACTACATAACTTTAAGGCTTGAAGGGGAAAAGCTGAGGGAGAAAGAGAAGGAGCTCCTTAAAAGCTTGAGGGAAAAGTATGGAGTTAAACTTTTTAGAGAAAACTTTGAGTGTTTAAAGGGCTAAACTTTTCCCTTAAGGGTTTAGTGTATACTCAGTTAAGCTGTAGAACGGAGCTCTGGAGGTAAGTATTGAAACCCTTTAAGCTGACCCAGACGGTTAGGGCTTCCGGCTGAGGGGCGAAGTTAAGCCCGGTCGGGCTTGAGAAGGTTCTCAAAGAGCTTGAGATACCAGTGGATGATAACGTCCTTGTCGGAATAGAGACGTCTGAGGACGCTGGTATTTACAAACTTTCAGATGAAGTTGCCTTAGTTCAAACGGCAGACTTTATAACTCCTGTGGTTGATGACCCTTTTGTTTACGGCCAGATAGCCGTTGCGAATGCCCTCTCTGACGTTTACGCTATGGGCGGAAGGCCTTTAACGGCTATCAACCTTGTGATGTTTGACGCCTGCAGGGTTCCTATGGAATACCTTAAGGAAATCCTGCGGGGAGGAATTTCTAAGCTAAAAGAGGCTGGAGTTTCGCTGATTGGTGGGCACACGGTGGACGACCTTGAGACGAAATACGGTCTTTCCGTTACGGGGATTGTCCACCCAAAAAAATTTGTTAGGAACTCCACGGCAAAGCCCGGCGATGTCCTCATATACACAAAGCCCCTCGGTATAGGCGTTCTGACGACAGCCATAAAGGCCGGGATGGCTTCTCAGGAAGAGATAGAAGAAGTTTCAGAGGTTATGACAACGCTGAACAAGTACGCTTCAGAGGCAATGGTTGAAGTTGGAGTGAATGCTTGCACGGATATAACCGGCTTTGGGTTCTTGGGACACCTTTACGAGATGGTGAAGTTTAGTGGAGTTGGAGCAGTGATTTACTCTGAAAAGCTACGCTTTTTGGAAGGAGCAAAGGAATACGCTGCGATGGGTCTTCTCCCTGCTGCTACTTATGATAACGTTGACTACGTTGGAAATAGCGTTAGATTTTCTGACTCCGTTGACGAGGATACGAGAATGCTCCTCTTTGACCCTCAAACTTCAGGAGGGCTCCTCATTGCCGTTCCGGAAGAAAGGACAGAGCTCCTTATAGAGAGGTTGAAAGAAAAAGGTGTGAAGTGGATTCAGGAAGCTGGTAAGATTAAGGAAGGGAACTTGATTGAAGTTGTTTAACTTTTTTGAACTCCTCAAAGGAGAGGACACTTGAAGAAAAAGGTTGCGGTCATAAGCTTGGGATGTCCCAAGAACTGGGTTGATACTGAAAACATTGTAGGTCTCCTTAAAAGTACGGGAGATGTTGTTTTCGTTGGGGACTTAAAGGAGGCCGACATAATAATTATCAATACGTGCGGCTTTATCCAGCCAGCCAAAGAGGAGTCCATAGACGAAATCCTTACGGCGATTGAGGAGAAGAAAGAAGACCCCGAAAAAAGGGTTATAGTCGCTGGCTGTCTCTACCAGAGGTACAAGGAGGAGCTAAAAAAAGAGCTCCCTGAGGTTGACGCTTTCTTAGGCATTGATGAGATAGAAAGAAGCGTTGAAAAAATACTCAACAGGAAATTTGCTGCCGCGAAGCCTTACCTCTTAAGGGAGGTTCTTACCCCTAAGCACCTTGCCTACCTCAAAATTTCTGAGGGGTGTTCAAACGCCTGTGCTTACTGTGCCATTCCTCTTATTAGAGGACCTTTAAGGAGCAGGCCTATTGAAGAACTTGTGGAGGAAGCCAAGATTCTGGCAGATAAAGGGGTAAAGGAGCTCTACGTCATAGCTCAGGACACTACGGCCTACCTCCACGATAGAAACGAGAGGGAAGGGTTCGTTAAACTCCTAAAGAAACTGGAAAAGGTAGAAGGCATAAGGTGGATACGGCTTATGTACACCTACCCTTCTCACATAACTGACTCTCTCATTGACCTGATTGCAGACTCAGAGAAAATCGTTAAGTACATTGACGTTCCCCTCCAGCACATAAACGATAAAGTTCTTGCCTCAATGGGCAGGAAATACACAAGGCGTTACGCTGAAGAACTGATAGAGAAGCTCCGCAAGAGAATTCCGGGGATAGCTATCAGGACCACCTTCATAGTCGGTTTCCCTACCGAAGGTGAAAAAGAATTTGAAGAGCTCCACTCCTTTATAAAAGACGTGGAATTTGACTGGGCGGGCTTTTTCAAGTACTCCCGTGAGGAAGGAACTGCAGCTTACAGGCTCGGAGACCTTCCAGAAGAACTGAAAGAGTCAAGGCTTAACCTCTTAGAGGAGACTCAGTTCTGGATATACGAGAAAAAGCACAGAGAGCTTGTGGGAAAAGGGTTTGAACTAATAGTTGACGGAAAGAGTGAGGAGATGCCGGGATTTGTAGAGGCAAGGAGCTACAGGAACGCCTATGAGATAGATGGAATCATATATTTAAAAGGACATTTCCGTCCCGGCGAAATAGTAAAAGCAGTTGTAACGGATCTTGCAAGTAACGTTGACCTCATCGCGGAGCCAATAGGTGATAGAGATAAGGCCTCTGAGCGAAGAGGAAAAAGAGGAACTCCAGAGGACAGGGGTAGAGTAAATGGAGAGAGAGCAGTTTAAGGTAGTAAAGACCTACGAGGAGATAAACGAGAAGATAAGGAGAGGTGAGGCGGTAGTTGTTACCGCCGAGGAGATGATAGAGATAGTTGAAGAGCTCGGGGTTGTTAAGGCGGCTGAAGAGATTGACATTGTAACGACTGGAACCTTTGGAGCAATGTGTTCTTCTGGAGCTTTCCTCAACGTCGGCCATACGAAACCAAGAATGAAGATGGAGGAAATTTACCTTAACGGAGTTCCTGCATACGGAGGACTTGCCGCCGTTGACCTCTACATCGGTGCAACAGCTCTACCGGAGAACGACCCGAGGAACGAGGTTTACCCCGGAAGGTTTGAGTACGGTGGAGCTCACGTTATTGAAGAACTCATAGCCGGTGAGGACATAGAGCTTGAGGCCTACGCTTACGGGACGGACTGTTATCCAAGGAGGGAGATAAAGAAGCTTATTAACATAAAGAACATAAACGAGGCAATCCTTTGTAATCCGAGAAACGCCTATCAGAACTACAACGTGGCAGTTAACAGGTCCTCCCGCACTATTTACACCTATATGGGAACTTTAAAACCCAACCTCGGGAATGCCACTTACTCCAGTGCGGGACAGCTAAGCCCCCTCTTAAACGACCCATTCTTTGAGACTATAGGAATTGGAACGAAGATATTCTTAGGGGGCGGCATTGGTTATATAGCTTTCCACGGAACGCAACACGCTCCCTTTGGGGTAAAGAGAAGTAAGAAAGGTCAACCTATGTCAGGTTCTGGAACGATTATGACAGTTGGTGATATGAAGCAGATGTCAACGGACTTTATAAAGGCAGCTTCCTTCTTGGGCTACGGCGTTTCTCTCTTTGTTGGTATAGGAATTCCGATACCTATTCTCAACGAAAGGATTGCCTACTACACGTCTGTGAGAGACGATGAAATCTTTGCTCCGGTTGTAGACTACTCTGTGGACTATCCTTCAGGAAACATCAAGCCGATAAAGTACGTGAGTTACGGGGAGCTCCGCAGGGGCTTCATAGAGGTTGAGGGTAAGAAAGTTCCTACGTCTCCTCTCTCTTCTTACTATAAGGCGAGGGAGATAGCCAACATCCTTAAAGAGTGGATAAAGAGCGGAGAGTTTGAGATAACTAAGCCCGTAGGAAAACTACCCGCTCCCGAACCCGACGTTGTGATTGAGTACGACGATAGGAAGGAGTAAAAGATGAAGTTTAAAGTTTCTGTTCCTGCGTCTACAAGTAACCTCGGTCCGGGGTTTGATGCCTTAGGGCTTGCCCTTACCCTCTATAACGACTTTATCGTTGAGCCTTCTGATTTTTACTCGGTTGAGATAGAGGGAGAAGGAGCTGAGGAGCTCCCAAAAGACGAGACCAACCTCTTCTTAAGAGCCTACAGGAGCACTATGGAGTACTTAGGTTTAAATCGGCCCATAAAAGTTAAGCTCGTCAACAGGATTCCCTTAGGAAGGGGACTTGGGAGCTCTGCAACAGCAATCGTTGGAGGGATACTGGCTGCGGAGAAGATATCGGGGAAGGAGCTCTCTCTCCCAGAGGTAATTGACGTTGCCTTTAAGTTTGAGCCCCATCCGGACAACGTTCTCCCGGCATACACCGGAGGCTTTGTAGTTGCTGCAACAAACGGAGACCTTTCCTACATAAAGCTTGACTGGCCAGAAGAGTTAAAAGTTATCATTGTAGTTCCAGAGCTCTTCCTCTCAACTGAGGAATCCCGCTCCGTCCTTCCAGAAAAGTACGACAGAAAAGACGTTATCTTTAACATCCAGAGGGTTTCTCTTCTCCTTGGAGCTCTCCAGAAGAAAGACTTTGGACTCTTAAAAGAGGCCGTTAAGGACAGGGTTCACCAGCCCTACCGCTGTGACCTCATTCCCTCCTTCTGGGAGATTCTTTCAGAAGGTTACAAGGCAGGAGCTTACGCCGTTTACCTTTCAGGTGCAGGAAGCTGTATAGGAGCTTTAGCAGACAAGAACTTTGACGAAATCGGAAAGGCCATGTGCAACGTCTTTGACTCCCTCGGCATAGAGTCCCGCTACCTTATCCTTGACGTTGACAGGGAGGGTGCGAGAATAGAAGAGGAATTGGATGGGTAAGCTGACAGACCTTGCCTTAGCTACGGCTAACTCTTCCTTTAAAGAAGAACACTGGATAAGTGCTTGTGATGTAGTGGAGGCTGTTAAAACGCGCAAAATTGAGGAAAGTAAGCTATTACAGCTCATAGACTTCTTTACCGACAATAGTGTGGAAACAATTTGGGATTTTTGCGTCAACCACGGGATAGACCTTTGGGAACTAAAGGAGTTTTATGAAAAGTGCATAAAGCCTTACGCTGTTAATAGGGAACTTGAAGAGCTCTGGAAATTCTGATGCTCTGGAAGGATACCCTGAAAGTAGCTTTAACCCTTATTCTGTTCCCTTTTCAACAGCTCTTAGTTTTGCGCTCCGGGCTGCGGGGTTTTCTTTTAGCTCTTCTTCTGTCGGTTCAAGGGGTTTTTTGGTTATTACCTTAAAGCCCTCAAGGCTTCTTAAGATGTTCTTAACGAGCCTGTCCTCAAGCGAATGAAACGTTATGACGACTATCCTGCCCCCGCAGGATAAGTGCTCTGCTGCGGCGGGTATTCCCTGTTCTATTTCCTCAAACTCTTTATTCACGTAGATTCTTATCGCCTGAAATGTCTTTATCGCCGGGTGTTTTTTCTTTCCAGCCCAGAGTTTCTTTGGGATTACATCCTCTACAATTTTTGCAAGTTCCGTCGTTGTCTCAATGGGTTTTATCTTCCTCTTTCTAACTATCTCTTTTGCAATTTTCCTTGCAAAACGTTCTTCTCCATACTTAAAGATTATCTCTGCAAGCTCTTTTTCTGACAGTTCGTTAACAACATCCTTAGCGGTTAACTTCTGTCTCCTGTCCATCCTCATATCAAGGGGTTGTTCCTTCCAGACGGTAAAGCCCCTTTCTCCTCTAAGGTGGAAGTGGGAAACGCCAAGGTCAAAGAGAACTCCGTTAACTTTCTCAACTCCCTCAGATTCAAGAACCTCGCCTATCTGTGAGAAGTTGGCGTGGTAGATGGAAATCCTATTCCCGAAGGGTTCAAGTCTTTTAAGAGCTCTCTCTATGGCCTCTTCGTCCCTATCTATGGCGATGACTCTGTTTTTTGGGTTTGCTTTGAGGATAGCTTCTGTGTGGCCTCCTCCGCCAAGGGTGGCGTCAACGAAAATTCCGCCCTCTTCTGCCTTTAAGTATTCAATAGCTTCTTTGAGCATTACCGGTGGGTGGTAAATCTCCATCTTTACCTCTTGAAAGTACGTTCTGGTTTTGTATTTGATAAAATAGCCCTATGGAAGCTCTCACCGCAAACTATCCTTGGGTTAAGAAAAAAGTTGCTTACTGGGTCTGGCTTCATAGCGTTGCAAGGTTTATAGCAACTTTCTGTAGGCTGAAAGTCTATGGAAGAGAAAATATACCAGCTACTGGAAGCGTCCTTCTTGTAGCTAACCACAGGAGCTACCTTGACCCTCCCCTTGTGGCCTTTGCTGTTAAAAAAAGGCCCGTTTTCTTTATGGCAAAGGCGGAGCTCTTTGAGACTCCACTACTTTCAACTCTTATAAAGCACTGGGGAAACGCTTTTCCTGTAAAGAGGGGTAAAGTTGACCTAAAAGCTTTAAAAACCGCCTTAGAAGTGCTTGGAAAAGGGGAGCTCGTATGTATCTTTCCGGAAGGGCAGAGAGCTCCAGCGGGCAAATTTTTAAGGCCTAAGTGGGGGGCAGGGATGGTAGCTTTAAAGGCAAAGGTTCCTGTAGTTCCCTGCCTTATAGAAGGAAGCGAGAAAGTGATAGGAAAAGAGAAACTTTTTTCAGGTCTTCCGGATGTTACGATAAAGTTTGGGAAGCCTTTCCGCATAGATTTAGAGGACAAGAAGGAGAACTACCAGAAGGCGGCTGATATACTTATGGAAAGGATAAAGGAGCTAAAGGCGTGAAAATTAGGGTAGCAAAGAGCGCTGGCTTTTGTTGGGGAGTGAAGAGAGCTGTAAACATTGCAGTTGAGGCCGCCAAAAAAGGGAAAGGAAAGGCCTACTGTCTTGGGGAACTTATCCATAACAAGAGAGAAATAGAAAGGCTTAAAGCCCTTGGAATGGACTTTGTTGAGGATATGGAGGCGTTAGAGACGGGGAATACTGTAATAATTCGTTCCCACGGCGTTGCTCCTCAAGTTTTCAACTACCTGAAGGAAAAAGGGCTTGAAATAGTTGATGCTACTTGTCCTTTCGTAAAAGAGATTCACGACAAAGTTACGAAGTTAGAGAAGGAGGGTTATCCTGTCCTAATCTTGGGGAATCCCAAGCATCCGGAAGTAAGAGGAATAGCTGGACATATAAAAGACCCTATCATCGTTAATTCCTTAGAGGAGTTAGAAGAACTTCCCCAGTTTTCAAAGCTTGGTGTTGTTTGCCAGACGACACTAAATATGGACTTTTTCCGTAAGGCGGTCTCCCTGCTTGCACTTAAAGCAAAGGAGTTAAAGGTATACAATACAATATGTAAAGCCACAACTGTAAGACAGAAGGAGACGAGGGAGCTTGCCTCTCAGGTGGACGTTATGCTCATCGTTGGAGGAAAGAACAGCTCAAACACAACAAAGCTCTATCAGATTTCTAAGAGCGTTAATGAGAGGAGCTATCATATAGAATCTAAGGAAGAGATAGACCCTTCTTGGTTTGAGGGAGCAGAAGTTGTAGGAGTAACTGCTGGGGCCTCTACCCCTCAGTGGGTTATAGATGAAGTTGTTGACTACCTTAGACTTCTTGGTGAAGGGGGAAACTGGAGTGGAAGGGGAGTTTGCCAAGCTGCTGGAAGATAGTTTTAAGCGCCTCAATCAGGAGGTTATAACGGGCACAGTTGTTAAGGTTACTGACCACGAGGTCTTTGTTGACTTTGGCTGGAAGTCGGAAGGGGTAGTCTCTGTAAAGGAGCTCGGCTACAAACCGAAGGTAGGGGACAAAATAGACGTTTGCATCGTTGAGCCTGAAACAGAAGAGGGTTACGCCCTCCTCTCTGTTAACTGTGCCCGTTCAATAAAGGAATGGGAAAGGGTTGCTACGGAGATAGAGAAGAAAGGTGTTGTAAGGGGAAGGATAAGGCAGAGAGTTCGTGGGGGGTATAAGGTTCAGCTGGAGGATGGGCTTACCGTTTTCCTGCCGATGTCGCAAGTTGACATAATGCCGGTTACAAAGCCGGATGACTGGCTTGATAGAGAAATAGAGGCCAAGGTACTTTCCGTTGATAGGAAAAGGAGAAGCATAGTAATTTCCCGTCGGAGGCTCCTTGAAGAGAAAAGGGCGGAGAAGCGGAAAGAAACACTCAAGAGGCTTAAGGAGGGGGATATAGTAGAAGGAACCGTTAAGAACATAGTTGACTTTGGGATATTTGTTGACGTTGATGGGGTTGACGGTCTTGTTCACAAGAGCGACATATCGTGGTCTGGATTAAAAACGCCCTTTGATGTTGCAAAGATAGGCGACAGGATAAGGGTTAAGATAAGAAAGATAGAGAGAGATAAAGAAAGGCTTGTTCTCAGCCTGAAGGAAGTAACGGAGGATCCTTGGAAAAAGGTAGAAGAAAAGTACAGGCCGGGAATGGAAGTAGAAGGAATAGTTGTAAAGGAAGATAAAAGAGGTTACTGGGTGGAGCTCCCCGGCGACATCGCAGGCTACGTTCCTGCCGTGAGCCTTCCGAAAGGAGTAAAGCTAAAGTACAAGCACAGGTATAAATTTACCGTTGACAGAGTTGACGCTGAAAAGAGGAGAGTGATACTGAAATGGCAGGAAGAGCTCCAGAAATAAAAAACAAAAAGGCGTACCACGACTATGAGATACTTGAGAAGTACGAGGCTGGTATAGCGCTAAAGGGAACGGAAGTAAAGTCTCTACGGGAAGGAAAGGCAAACCTTAGGGATGCCTTTGTCAGAATAGAGGACGGTGAGGCTTACCTCTTTAACGCCTACATAGCTCCCTACAGCCACGGCAACCTCTTCAACCACGAGCCAACGAGGAAGAGAAAACTTCTCCTCCACAAGTCGGAAATAAAAAGACTTTTTGGAAAGAGTCAGGAAAAGGGTCTAACGATAATTCCCTTAAGGATGTACTTTAACGAGCGGGGGAAAGTAAAAGTAGAAATAGCTTTGGCCAAAGGAAGGAAGAAGTACGATAAGAGAGAGGCCATAAAGAGAAGGGAGCTTGAGAGGGAAGCCCAGAAGGCTATGAAATTCTACAGGTAACTTTGCTGTCGTTTGCTAACGGCACCGAATCGCCCTAAATTTAGAATCGGCGGTTAGAAGCTGTCTGTGTTCATCGCACTCATACTCCTTTTTTGTGTGAGCGGTTCTTCGGAACCGCTCCTTTTTATTTAACTCCAATCCCGGAGCTCGCTATGGAGGAAAGAATTCAAGAAATTGTAAATAGAGTAAGGGAGCTTCTTTTGCCAATTTTGGAGGAAGGCGGTTTTGAGCTTGTAGACATTGAGTTCGTGAGAGAGCCGGTAGGGTGGGTTCTGAGGATATACGCCGATAGACCTGAGGGCGGTATTACTATCTCTGACTGTCAGTGGATAAGCGAAAGGATAGGAACTCTCCTTGACGTTGAGGACCTTATTCCCCACTCCTACAACTTGGAAGTTTCCTCTCCCGGACTTGACAGGCCTTTAAAGACCCGCAGGGACTTTGAGAGGCACAAGGGAGTTGTAGTGAAGATAAAGACCCACGAGCCTATGGACAACCAGAGAAACTTTAAAGGTGAGGTTGTTGCAACGTCAGAAAGGGG
This sequence comes from Phorcysia thermohydrogeniphila, assembly GCF_004339575.1. Taxonomy (NCBI): domain Bacteria; kingdom Pseudomonadati; phylum Aquificota; class Aquificia; order Desulfurobacteriales; family Desulfurobacteriaceae; genus Phorcysia; species Phorcysia thermohydrogeniphila. The sequence continues at coordinate 163,066 of NZ_SMFV01000003.1, read as the reverse complement.
CGTTACGGTACACGATGTATCAAGGAACGCAGAAGTAGAAATACCCTACGAAAATATCAAGAGCGCAAGAGTGGACATAGATTCCCTCTTCAACAAGTAAATAAGGAGGCTTTTGATGGAAACTCTCGGTAAAAGTATAGAACTCCTATGCCGTGAAAAGGGCATATCCAAAGAGGACGTTATTGAGGCTGTAAAGGTAGGAATTATCAACGCCGCTAAGAAAGCAGGGTACAGGGGAAAGCTCGTCGTAAAAATTGACGAGGATGGAAAGGATTTTGGCATATATCAGGAAAAGGTCGTAGTTGAGTCCGTTAAGGATCCAGACCACGAGATATCCTTAGAGGAGGCTAAGGAGCTCTTTGGGGAGGACGTAAAGCTTGGAGATAAAGTCCTCATTGAGATAAAGACGGAAGAGCTCGGAAGGATTGCCGCAAAGACCGCCTATCAGGTTATACACGACAAAATTACAGAGGCAGAGAGGAGAGCTCTCTACGATTACTTTAAACAGAAAATAGGGGATGTTATCTCTGGAACCGTTAAGGAGATAAGGAGAAACGGTGACATTGTAGTTGACCTTGGAAGAGTAGTTGGTATCTTGCCAAAAGAGGAGAAAATTCCAAAAGAAAGGTACAAAATAGGCGACAGGGTTAGGGCTTACATATACGACGTCGTCTTTGACTACAAGCACTACAACCGCAGGAAGCCTTCAAGGATTGATGACTACCCTCCTCCTTACGTGATTCTTTCAAGGACTCATCCAAAGTTCTTAAAGAGACTTATGGAGATAGAGATTCCAGAAGTTGCAGATGGGCTTGTTGAGATAAAGGCCGTTGCAAGAGAACCGGGAGTTAGAGCAAAAGTTGCCGTTAAAGCTCTCGCAGACTACATAGACCCTCTTGGTGCGTGCATTGGCGTTAAAGGGAGCAGGATTATCCCTATATCAAAGGAGCTCTCAGGTGAAAAGGTTGAGATAATTGAGTGGTCTGACGACGTAGCGGAGCTTGTTGCAAGGGCTTTATCCCCTGCCAAGGTTCTCCATGCAGAGAGCTACGAGGACGAGAACGGGGAGCTGAGGGTTGAGGTAGTTGTTCCAGACGACCAGCTCTCCCTTGCTATCGGTAAACACGGAGTAAATGCAAGGCTTGCCTCTAAGCTTGTTGGTCAAACCGGTCAGATTGTCGGCATAGATATAATCAAGGAGAGTGACTACAGGAAGCTTGAAGAGCTTGAAGCAATGGAAGATGAGGAATGAGGGCCTGTGCCGGCTGTAAGGTAAAGGATGAAACCGATAAGTTTATAAGGTTTGTCGTCTTTGAAGGGAAGCCCCTGCCCGACCTTGCGAGGAAACTGCCGGGTAGGGGCTTTAACGTATGTCCCACCTATAGCTGTATAAAGAGCTTTGTGAAAAAGAGGTTTAAAAATAAAGTAACGCCGGAAGAGGTTTACGAAACAACACTTAAGGCCTTAAAAGAGTACTTTCTCCACCTCCTTTCTCTTTCCCACAGAACCGGAGTAACGGTTATCGGACAGGACAACATAAAGGGGGTTAGAAGTAGGGAAGGGACGCTTATCTTGGCTTCGGACTTGAGTGAGAAGACAAAAAAGAGGCTAATAAAGGACTCTTACTTAGTCGTTGATAACCTTTTCTCCTCTGAGGAGATAGGGAACGCCCTGAGGAAAGAAAGAAGGGCTGGTGCTGTTTTCGTTGAGAAGGTTGGTATAGGCAGGAAGCTTTACTCGGTGGGGGAAAAGCTCAAGAAGTTATTAGAGACGGGGGAGTTTTGAGGGATATACTTGCCTTTGGGAGCATAGTAATAGATAACGTTTTGCTGGTAAAGCGCTTTGCCAGCGTAAATGAGACCGTTCAAGCCGAAAAGTACAGGTACACCTACGGGGGAGCAGGGGCAAACGTTGCCGTTGCTGCGGCAAGGCTCGGAGCTAAGAGTGGGGTTTTTGCGGTCTCTGGCTACGACTTTAAGAGGTTTAACTATGAGAGAACCCTTATAGAGCAGGGAGTAGACGTAAGGGGAGTGATAGAGAACAGTAATTCTCCTATGCCGAGAAGCTTCATCATAAGTATAGAAGGTAGCGACGACCAGATACTCTACTACTACGAGAACAGACGGGAAACTTCTAAACTGCTCTTTAAAAATCAGAAGTTTGCTGAGGAGCTCTCTAAGGAGTACAAGGTTCTCCACTTCTCTACGGGCCACTTTGAGTTTTACTACAGGTTTCTAAGATCCAAGAAAGTTCCAGCGGTTGTAAGTTTTGATCCCGGTCAGGAGACTTTCTCTTACCCCTATAGAGTCGTTAGGATTCTTCCCTACGTTCACATGCTCTTTATGAATAATCACGAGGCAAAGAGGATAAAGGAGCTCCTGAAGATAAGGAGCCTTAAGGAGATAAAAGGTCCTCGCCTTGTATGCGTTTCAATGGGGGCTCGCGGTTCAGTTATCATCTTTAATGATAGAGTTTACAGGGTACCGGCGGTAAAGCCTGCAAAGCTTGTTGATCCGACAGGAGCAGGCGATTCCCACAGGGCGGCCTTTTTAGTTGCACTCCTTAAAGGTTACGATGTTCCTACTGCTGGTAAGATAGCATCTGTTGTTGCCTCTTTTACAATAGAGGCTGAGGGAGCCCAAACGAGCCTTCCGACTTGGGAAAAAGTTATTAGAAGGTATGAGCGCTTCTTTAAGGAGGAGTTCCCTGAACCGCAGGGCTCTTGGGAGGAGACGAAAAAGTTACTGTTAAGCTCTGGGAAGTGAGATGGGGAAAAAACAGCCTGTAGGAGTTGAGATATTTGACAAGATAGCCGATAGGTACGATTCCATCTCAAAGACCCTTTCTCTTGGAATAATCTCAAGGTGGCAGAGGGAACTCATTAAAGGCCTTGAAAATTTAGGCGTTACCCTTGACCTTGCCTGTGGAACGGGGGAAATAGCAGCTCTTGTAAAAGAGAAAGCAAAGACAGTTATTGGCCTTGACTATTCCCTCTCTATGCTGAAGGTTGCGAGGAGAAAGCTTCCGGAACTCCCCTTCGTTAGGGGGGATGCTCTAAACCTTCCCTTTAAAGATTCTTCCTTTGATACAGTTCTCGTTTCACTAAGCCTGAGACACTTTGGGAATACCGAAAAGGCTTTGGCTGAAATAAGGCGGGTACTGAAACGAGGGGGAACGGTCAGGATACTTGAAGTTTCCATACCGCAAAATCCCGTCCTGAGGAAAACATTTGTAGGTTTCCTCAAGTACGTTCTTCTGCCCATGGGGAAGATTCGCTCTAAGGAGGATGTAACCCACCACTTATTTGAAACTATAGTGAACTTTCCTCACTACGAGGAGCTTATTAAGCTTGCACTGAAGAAGGGATTCAGGGAAGGCCATTTCAAGCCGCTCTTTTTCGGTATGGCGACGGTTTACGAGCTCTTAGGTTGACCTTTAATTAGTTTTTTTTTATGTTTGCAATGTAGAATTATGTGTATTACAATTAACCCAAAAGCCTTTTCAGGAGGCAAGGGGTGAAACGTTTCTTCTCTTTCGCTTTGTTGGCCGGAGTTCTAACAGCTGCTGGATGTGGAGAGATTAGTGAGCAGGACATTCACTACACCGACCTCGGAGTAAACGTTGCCGTTAGGAGCGCCCCCTATCTTACAGAGGAAAACCACAGGGAAGCTTGGGGACAGAAGGACTGCTTGGGATGTCACCAAGAGTTTAAACACACCATGGCAACGGCCGACCTATCGGTTGAGGATTACCAGAAAGTCATAGATAGGGCTGTGGAAAAGGTTGGAAGAAAGAACGCAATAAACGTTTGCTCTGCCTGTCACGGTCTAAACGGAGTCTCTGAAGGGGCAGAGAGGAACTGCCTTGTGTGTCACGACGGTATGGAGAGACTCCACTTTTACGCTGGAACGAGTAGCAGAACGGTTTCAAAGCACGACTTTAACGGAAACGGCCGTATAGACGACTTTGACTGCGTTGTTTGCCACTGGCAGCCGGACATGGACGGAATCGTTGAGCCAGACACCGACTTTGGAAAGCTCGGCGGGACTTACAAATACAGGGTAGAGGAGCTCTGCCTTACTTGTCACACAAACGGATGGCTCGTCCTAAAAAGTGAGCCCCTTGCCGATACCGACGGTGACGGAACAGCCGACAGGAGCATAACTCCTCCTTCTCAACCTCCGGTCGTTGACGTGGCTTGGGGTTCTGACTACCACGGCGGCAGGGACTACACTTCTGGGGATAAATCTTTTAAGGACATTTCCTTTGACGGTTCATTCCTCTTTCACACTGAACATGAGTCTCTGGCCTGTAGCCAGTGCCACAATCCCCATGCCTCAAATAACGAAGAGCTGATTGTGGAGAAGGTGGGAGAGACCCTACTTGTAGAAAGGCCGATTGTGCAGAGCGATAATACTTCGGAGATGAAGTACGCTGTTGTTGACCCGCAAACGACAGCCTACTTTGAGGGACTAAAGTTTGAGGGAACTATAGTAGGTAAGGATAAAGTTTACGACTTGTCCGTTGAGGAAGAACTTGAAGACTATCTAAACCTTCCGATAGAAAGCGGTAGTGAAAGTGATGATATTGTAACGAAGAGAAAGGAAATTTCTTCCCTCTGTGCCGCCTGTCATGAAGGAAGTAGCGACTACTCTCCCGTTAACGGACTTGGGTTGCCTGTGAATCTAGAAACCCACAAGCCGGGTTCAGAGTGTACTACCTGCCATATTCACGGCGGAACGTTCTAAAGGGGGAGTTCCCCCCTTTCTTTTAAATAGCGAGGGACTCAAAGGAAACGCCAATTACCTTTGAAACTCCCGGAACCTCCATCGTTATTCCGTATAGGACGTCCGCAGCCTCCATTGTTAGCTTGTTGTGTGTAACGACTATCACCTGTGTTTCTGTCGCCATCTGCTTTAGGAGCTCCACAAACCTTAATGTGTTGGCCTCGTCAAGGGCTGCGTCCACCTCGTCAAGAACAACAAAAGGAGCTGGACGAACGGAGTACAAGGCGTAGAGGAAAGAGAGGGCAACTAAGGTTCTCTCTCCTCCAGAGAGGAGGTTTATGTTGCTGTGTTTCTTTCCGGGTGGTTTGGCCTCAATCTCTATTCCGGCTTCAGCCAAGTTGTCACTTGTGAGAATAAGCCTTGCGTTTCCTCCTCCAAAGACCTGTCTAAAGGTTCTCTTAAAGTGCCTGTTTACGGCCTTGAAGGTCTCCGTAAACCTTTTCTCTATCTCTTCGTCAAGTTTCTTAATGGCCGCTTTTAGGTTCTTTATTGACTCTATTAAATCCTTTTCCTGTTCAAGAATAAACCCGTAGCGTTCTTTTATCTTTTCGTACTCTTCTATGGCAAGAAGGTTTACAGAGCCAATCCGAGAAATTTTCTCTTTAAGGTTTATGAGCTCTTTCTTAGCTTCCTCTTCATCAGAGACAAGCTCTCCAAGCTCAAGGGCTTCTGAAACGCTTCCATCAAGCTCAAGGATTTTCTTTATCAGTTCCTCTTCTTTCACGTTAAGACGGGCAGCTTTTATTTCTAAGTCCTTTAACTTCTTCTGAACTTCTGAAAGATCTTTCTGTCTACTCTTTAAGGCTTCCTCCTTGTTCTTTACTATGCTCGTAAGCTCTCCTCTCCTTTCCTCTAAAGCCTTTAGCTCCTCTTTTATGTCGTCTATTGTTTCATCAACGCCAGAGAGAATCTCTTCTGCCTTTTTTATTCCGGAGAGAGCTCTCTCAAGCTCACTCTCGCTTTTCTGTATCCTTTTCTCTGTTTCCTCAACTTCTTTTTGGAGGATTTTTAAAAATCTCTCCTTTCCTTCTCTCTTCTCTTTGAGGGTTCTCGCCTTTTCCTTGAGAAGTAGAGTTTCAGAGGAAAGTCTTGATGATTCTTCCCTCTCACGGTTAAGGATGGAGTCAATCTTAGAAATTTCCTCGTCCAGTTTTTTGATTTCCTGTAAGGTTTTATCCTTCTCCGCGTTCAGCTCTTCCATTTTCTTTTTAAACATTTCTACTCTGGACGAGTGGGAAGAGAGGGCATTTTGTGCCGTCTTTAACCTCTCCTTTAGTTCTTCTTCTCTCCTTGAAATGTCAGTTAGTTTCTGGCGGAGCTCCTTCTTCTTAGACTGTAAGGTGAAGAGCTCCATATCTACTTCCTGACCACGCTGTTTAAGGTCTTCTATCTCTGCCTCTACTTCCTCTATTTCTTCCCTGATAGGAGGAAGTTTTTCTTTAAGCTCTGAGAGTTCTTCCTCCTCCTTAAGGAGCTCCTCCTTCATCTTCGTAAGTTCTTTTTCAAGCTCTAAAAGGGAGCTCTTTTGAAACTTTCCAACGTAAGAGCCTTTTCCGGAGAAAATGTTACCGTCTTTGTCTATGAAGGTGCAGTGGGGATACTTTTTCGCTAAGTCCTGAGCGTTTTTTTCTGCAAAGAAAACGTTAGAAAAGAGGACTTTAACGAGCTTTTCTACCCTCGTATCCCTTGCCTTAACGTGGTCTAATAGCGGAGTTGCCTCCTGAATCTTTTCTCCCTTGACCTCCTCTACATCTGCAGAAAGGAGTAGAACTCTTCCGTTGCCCTTTATTCTGTCCCTGACCCAGAGAATATCTTCAAAGGTCTTAAGGATGATTCCAGCTCCAAACCTTGAAATGTAACTTTCAACTATCCTTTCCCAGCCGGAGTCAACGTCAAGGAGGCTTCTAAGCAGTCCTATGTAACCTTTAACTTTGCCCTGTTTTCCGCTTTCAACGATTTTCTCTTCAAGCTTTCCAAGGTTTATAGAGTTAAGTATCCTCTCTGTGTTCTCTATCTTAGCGCGCAGGGCAGTAACGGCATTTCTCTTTTCTGAGAGTTCTGTCTCAAGAGACTCTAGTTTCTCTACTTTTTTCCTCTTCTCTCTTTTCTTTGCCTCTATTTTCTCTAGTAGAGCCTGCTTTTCCTCTTTAAGCTTTTCTTCCTCAGTAGAGGCCTTCTTTAACTGCTCCTCGTAGTAGGTTTTTTCTTTCTGGAGCTCTGAGAGTTCAACAGGTATCCTCTCTACTGCGTTCTTATGGGACTTAAAACGTTCTTCCTCCCTCGCTATGTCAAGCTGGAGCTTTGTTATGTGGGCAGAGATGGTATTGAGTCGGGACTGTAACTCTTTTCTCTTTTCCTCTAAGCTTTTCTTTTCTGACTCTAAGGCTTTGAGCCTTCCTCTCTTTTCCTTTTCGGCTTTTTCAGTTTCTTTTAGTTTTTTTAGGAGCTCTTCTTCCTCCTTTAAAAGGAGTTCAAGTTCCTTCTTGACCTGTTCTATTTTCCTTAGTTTGTGCTCTTTCTCTAACTTCTTTTCCTCTATTTCTCCTTCAAGACGCTTAACCTCTTTCTGGAAGAACTCCTTTCTCACAGAGGCTTCCTTCCTGCTCTTTTCAACCTCGTAGAGCTCCTTTGATGTTGCCTCTATTTCGGCTCCTACCTCCTCAAGCTCCTTTCGGAGCTCCTCTATCTCTACCTGAAGAGTAGATATTTCCCTCTCTAAGGAAATCCTGTCTTCTTGAAGGACCTTAATGGAGCTCTCAGAAAGTTCCTTTTCTGTCCTGACCTTTTTTAGCTGAAATCCTAAGAGCTTTAGCTCAAGCTCCCTCTCTTTTTTGCGGAGCTCCTGAAACTTCTTTGCCTTTTCTGCTTGGCTCTTTAGCGTTTTTAAATTTTTAGCGACCTCCTCAATAACTCCCCTAACGCTTTCAAGGTTCTGCTCGGCCTCTTCAAGCTCTTTCAGGGTTTCTGCCTTTTTCTCTTTAAAGAGGGTTATCTCTGCGGCCTCGTCTATGAGAGCTCTCCTCTCCTGAGGTCTCATTCTGAGAACTCTGTCAACCTGTCCCTGTTCAAAGAAGGCGTACTCCCTGTTTCCGAGGCCGATGGACGTGAAAAATCCTTGAATGTCCTTAAGCCTCACCTTCCTGCCGTTTATCAAGAACTCGCTGTCTCCGTTTGATTTAACCCTCCTTGTTATTTCTACTTCTGGTTCAGAAAGTGAAAAAAGGTCGTCCTTGAGGAGAGTTACCGATACTTCAGCGCTTTTAGAGGCTCGCCTACCTTCAGAACCTTTAAAGATGACGTCTTTTAAGTTGCTTGCCCTCATCCCCTTAGGGGATGTATCACCGACGACCCACTTTAGAGCGTCAACGATGTTGCTCTTTCCGCAGCCGTTAGGTCCAACGATGCAGTTGATACCTTCTGAAAACCTGATTTCCGTCTCATCGGCAAAAGACTTAAAACCTTTGAGCTTTAAGGTTTTAATGAACATAAAAACCTCCTTCTGAGTGGACGGGGAAATTATACCCCTTAAGGTGGAAGGAGGAAAAAAGGAGGGGGGAGAGGAGGAGCTACTTTAGGAGCCCCATCTTAAAGAGGGCAAAGAGAGCTCCCCACTCAGCAAAGAGCAGAAGACCGACGATTAGGGAAAGGGCAACTTTTTTCTTTGTGAAGGACCAAAGGTAAGCTGCCGAAGTTCCAAGTCCGATGATAATCACTGCGCTCCACTTCGGGGGAATCCAAGGGGCTTTTGATAGGAATACTATCAAGCTTCCAGCCATTGTTATGATTGATAGAATCAAGCAGAAGACGTTAAATAGCTCTTCAAATTCGCCGAGAAAACCTTCTTTCTTTTCTTCCATTTTGGCTCTCCCCCGCTCTTGAAGAAATTTAGCACCTTCATTATATCAAACTTGTAGAATTCTCGTATTGGAGAACACCTTTGATATAATCAAGAATAATCCAGCTCATTGACAGCCGAATAAGGGAGGACATTTCAACTACCTAACAAAGTTCAGTATTGTGTAACCTTCTTTGGTGTTTATTTATTGTGTTTCAACGACTCGTAGTTGTTCATGAAACTCTTTTAGAACCGAAAGCCCTTGATTTTCAATGTCCTAATTTTTGACCTGTTGAAATGCCTTAAAAAGTGGAAGGGATTGCAACTTTATTCCCCCTACACTTGCTTTTCTGTTATGTGCCAAAATCCAGTTGAAATGCCCTAAAAATTGGAAGGGATTGCAACTAATTCTCCAAAACTCCTCCTTACCAACTTAGTAAAAGGTTGAAATGCCCTGAAAAACGAAAGGGAGTTCTTGTAGTTGCCAAAGGGGGGAATCTGAGGGGGGATGAAATCCCCCTCACTCATAAGTGGTAGAATCACAGGGAACTTTTAAAGTTTTTGGAGAGCTCCATGAAGACCATTCTCGTTACAGGAGTGGCAGGCCTCATAGGTCATAAAACGGCGGAGCTTCTTTTAAGAAAGGGCTATAGAGTCGTTGGCGTTGACAATATGAACGACTACTACGATGTAAAGCTTAAGGAGTACCGCCTCAACACTTTAAAGGGAAATCCGAACTTTCGCTTTTACAGGGTAGACATAGAGAACTTTGAAGCTCTAAAAGTCATATTTGAGGACAACGAAATAGACGGTGTCATAAACTTAGCTGCAAGGGCAGGCGTTCGCTACAGCATCGTTAATCCATTTGTTTACGTTACAACGAATACCCTCGGAACTTTAAACTTGCTGGAGCTCTGTAAAGACTTTGGAGTTAAGAAGTTCGTCTTGGCCTCAACTTCTTCCCTTTACGCCGGTCAACCTATGCCCTTTAAAGAAGACCTCCCCGTTAACACTCCAATTTCTCCCTACGCTGCAAGCAAGAAAGGTGCAGAAGTTATGGCCTATACCTATCACTACCTTTACGGCATAGACGTAACGGTTCTTCGCTACTTTACCGTCTATGGCCCTGCAAGCAGGCCTGACATGGCAGTTTTTAGGTTTATAAAAATGATAGATGAGGGAATTCCGGTTACCGTTTACGGTGATGGAACTCAGAAGAGGGACTTTACCTACGTTGACGACATAGCAGAAGGAACTGTTAGAGCCCTTGAAGTAGAAACCGGTTACGAAATAATAAACCTTGGAGGGAACAAACCCCACGAATTGAGGTACCTTATAGAGCTCATTGAGAAGTACCTTGGGAAGAGGGCAAGCGTGGTCTATAAACCTTTCCACAAGGCCGATATGAAGGCTACGTGGGCTAATATAGAGAAGGCAAAGGAGCTCCTTGGGTGGGAACCCAAAGTCTCTTTGGAGGAGGGAATAAAGAGAACGGTTGAGTGGCACGTAGAGAACAGGGAGCTCGTTAGAGAGATTTCACTTTGAAGTATGATTCCATTCCCAGTTAACAGACGGTATTAGCTCATATTTATCAAGAACTTCAAAAATCTCATGAACAATGCTTCTTTCCAGATTCCAGTTTTTCTTAGCGTTGACTATAATCTTTAATCCTATGTCTGCTCCCTCTATAGGTTCTGAAAGGTCTATCTTTACGGGATAACCCTTCTTGTTTAGCCTCTGTTGAATTTCCCACAAGATTTCAAGTGTTGTTTTTTCTCCAACCATCAACCACCTCAAAGAGCCGTTCTACAAGTTTGGTGTAGGCCTTTACTTCCTCTAAAAGTATGACTTCCGTAGTGTAGTCTGCAGTTCTCCTTTTGTCATAAAAGACGCTTAACAGTTCTCTATCTTCCTTTGGAAGGTTTATTCCATTTTCCTTACACCACTTGAAAAAGTATTTAAGTATTCCTTTGTGTTCCCACCTTCCTTTGGGAGCTTGTCCACAAACAGCAACCATGATAGAAAAAGCTGAATAGTAGTAGCGACTTATAGCATCTCTTAGCTTACCTTGTGAGAAAAGTATGTCTGCAGAGGCCCTATGTTCTCTAGCTTTCAGAATCCAACTTTTATACCAGTCCATCTTAAGGCTCTTGCCTCTACCGTATCAATCTCATTATATCGTTGTAGAAAACGATAATCATTAAGAGGGCGAGTATTGCAAAGCCGACCTGCTGAAACTTTTCCCTGAACTCTAAGGAGAGAGGTCTTCTCCTCAGCATTTCTATTAAGAAGAGTAGTATTAGTCCTCCATCAAGGACTGGAAGGGGCATGAGGTTAAAGTATCCAAGCTGGAGACTAATAAATCCCATGAAGTATATGAAGTTTGAGATTCCCGTTTCAGCGGCCTTTTCGGCGACCTCTGCAATCATTATTGGACCGCCAAGGCTCTTGACGGAGGCTTCGCCGGTAATGAGCTTTGAAAGGTAGGAGAAGAAGATTACAGTGTGGGATTTAAACTCATCCAGACCTTTCTTAAGCGCCTCAAGGCCGGAGAACTTAACAAAAACCATATCCATCTTAGGGATTATGCCTATGGTGTAGCGGCCAAACTTCTCGTTAAACTGGGGAGTAACGGTTATCCTCAGCTTTTTGTTCTTTCTGAGGATGAGGAGCTCTATGGGTTTCCCCTGACTGTTTCCTATGAGGTCTACAACCTGCTTCCAAGAGGTTATCTCCTTGCCATTTATAGAGAGAATTACGTCGCCGGGCTGAAGACCAGCTTTTTGCGCGGGAGAGCCTTTAACGACTTTTCCTATGATGGGCTTTATAGCCGGAATAACGTCAAGGGTTCCTATGCCGTTTTTATCATCAACTCCGGTGTGCACTTTTACAGTAACGATTTCGTCGTTCCTTTTTACTTTGAGGGTGAGCTCCTTATCCGGGTTTAGGGCAACGTAGCTTGAAAAGTCCTTCCAGTTCTTGACCTGCTGTCCGTCAACAGAGAGTATTACGTCCCCGGGCTTAAGGGAGATTTCAGGGGATGCGATTGCTCCTACTTTTGCGGTCTCAAACTGGTAAGCTGGAACGTACCTGCCGATTGAGAAGGAGAGGGCAAAGAAGAGAAGGGCCAGTATAAGGTTCATCAGAGGACCGGCAAGGGCGATAACAATCCTTTGCCACGGCGGTTTAGCGTAGAAGTCGTAGGGGTTTTGGGCTGGCTCATCCGGGTTCTCCCCGGACATTTTCACGTAACCACCTAAGGGGATAAGGCTAACGGCAAACTCCGTATCGCAGCAGTTAAACTTAAAGAGCTTTGGACCAAAGCCTATGGAGAAGGTTTCAACCTTCACTCCAAAGAGCCTTGCAGCTATAAAGTGTCCAAGCTCGTGGATAAATATCAGCACGCCGAGGGCTATAATGAAGTAGATAAGCGTCATAGGACCTCCGCTTAAAGTTCAAAGGCTAAGGATTTAAGTGCCTCTTCTCCGCTGATGATTCCCCTTTTAACGGCAAACTCCTTTTCGTGGAGTTTCTTAAGGAGTAAAAGGAGCTCTATGTAGCTCCTCTGTTTTAGGAGAGCTCGGAGCTTTTTGATTGTGTCAGGAGGTAGCCTTACCTTATCGCCTGTAGCCATACTTATCAGTTGTCTCAGCTGTGTTTGAAGGAGAGCTATTAGCGATAGAGGGTCTGCTCCTTTCTGAAGGAGCTCCTCAAGCTGGTTAAGATATTCCCTTCTGCTTCCCTCAACAAGGGGAAATATGAGCTCAAAGACGTTTGCTTTCCCGCTTGAAAAGAGAAGGAGTTTAACGACCTCTGGAGTTAACTCTCCCGGGTAGAGAAGGAGCTTTTCGGTTTCGTTTCGGAGCTCCCTTAGGTCCGTTCCGACGATTTCCACTATGAGTTTAAGGAGCTCCCTTGAAACTTCCCGTCCTTCTAAGCGGAACTTTTTGGCAAGGAGAGCGTAAATCTTCTCTTCTGGGTAGTTTTCAGAGTGTATAACGATGTCTACTATTTGCCCTATGGCTGAGAAAACCTCGCTTTTTAGTTTCCTGTAATCAAGCTCCTCGTATGAAACGAGTATGAAGCTGTCCAAGGATTTAAGAAACTTAATGAACCTCTCCTTATCGGCCTTTTTCCTAAGGAGCTCCGTTAGTTTCTCCACTCCAAGTAGAACGGGAATAGGGGAATCTCCAAAAAGTGAAGTTCCAGTAAAGTTAAGGAAACTCCCGAGCTCTTCGTCGGCGTGGAACTTTTCAAGCTGGCGTATAGCTCCAATCTTCTTCAGGAACTGCTGAGTTAGGTAGCTCTCCTCGCCGTAGATGAGAACCTTATTCCAAGGGAGTTTGTCCTTTACCTTCTTTAAAACTTCGTAAGCCTTAACCGTTTTCATTTTTTACTTTCTTAAAGCTAATGGATTTTGGAATTGTTGGACAGGCGTGAATGCACCTTCCGCAGCCAAGACAGGCCTCTTGGTGGAACTCAGGGTAGGTAAAGTCCTTAAGGGTTATAGCCTTATCCATTCTAGGACACGACCAGTAGCAGGTCTGACAGAAGATATCCTGATACGCAACGCACCTTGAGATGTCTAAGACGGCAACGTACCTGTAGTTTTCTAAGTTCTTCCTGCTGAGAGCTCCGCTCTCGCACGCCTCAATACAGGCGTAACACCTTTCACAGTAGTTGTTGTCAAAGTTCATAAACGGCGTGTCTACGATAATGGGGTTCATCTCTTTTACTCTATCAAGAATGCCGGTTTGGCAGGCTGAAATACACTTACCGCACTTTGTACAGAGGGCAAGGAAAGTATCTTCATCGCCACTTCCGGGGGGTCTAATAAAGGTCTTATCGGGCTTTGTTACTTCATAGGCAAATTCCGCAGCAGCTTTGGCGACGGAGTCTGCGAGAAACTTAAAGAACCTTCTCCTGCTCATGGTAGAACACCCTTTTTGTATCTTCTGTATGCAAGGAACAGCACTAAGACTACTGCACCGAGGGCTGTGAAAATAACGTTTAGATTGTGCATGACAAAGCTCTTAATCTGTGCTCCGTAAAAGTAAAAGAGAGCTCCCTCAGAGAAAAATCTGAGTCCTCTTCCGATGAGGGAGTAGACTATTAACTTTCTGAGGCTTGCAAAGAGGACTCCCGAAGTGATGGTAAAAACCTTGTAAGGAATAGGCGTGAAACCTGCAAGGAGGATAATTAGGCTCTCGTAGGACTCGTAAAGTCTATGGACTCTATTAACCTTTTCGCTGCCAAAGAACCTCTCCGCTAAGGGTTTCCCTCCAAAAAGGCCGATGTAGTAGCCAAGAACTCCGCCTAAGGTAGAAAAGACAGTTGCAACGAGAGCGTAGAGAAAGGCATTTTCCGGGTTAGCCGCACACAGGGCGATGAGGAGGACGTCTGGAGGGATTGGAAAGAAGATTGCCTCAATGAAGGCGTTGAAGGCAAGTCCGTAGATACCGTATTTAAGGGCAAATTCCTGCCAGTAGGAAAGAGCCGTTATCTCCATAACTACCACTTGTACTTTTTGAGTATTTCAAGAGCTCTGTAGTCTGTCAAATCAAGGTGAATTGGCGTTACGGAGATGTAGCCGTTTTTTACGGCCCAGTAGTCGGTTCCGGGCTCTGCTTTCCAGTTGGGTTCTTCTCCGCCAATCCAGTAGTAAACCCTTCCCCAAGGGTCTTTCCTCGCTTCTACTTTCTCAGAGTAGGCCTTCTTTCCCTGACGGGTAACCATAACGCCTTTTATCTCGTCAAAAGGCAAGTTAGGAATGTTAACGTTTAGACAGCACCCTTTTGGGATACCCTGCTGGTAAGTTTTAAGAACTATTCTCTTTGCCCACTCGGCAGCAGATTCCCACTGAAAGTCCTTAAAGGTAACGAGGGAGAAGGCCACCGAGGGAATGCCGAGGAGAGCTCCTTCCATAGCTACAGAGACTGTGCCGGAGTAGGTAATGTCCTCTCCAAGGTTAGGTCCCCTGTTTATTCCACCAACTATCATGTCCGGCTTTTCGCCGTTCATTATTGCGTGAACTCCGATATAAACGCAGCTTGTAGGAGTTCCATCAACGGCGTACCAGTTTTCACTAATGCGCTCGCACCTTAGAGGTCTGTGGAGAGTGAGAGCTCTCCCAACGGCGCTTCTTTCCCTGTCAGGAGCAACTACTATAACGTCAGCAAACTCCGATAGTTTCTCGTACAGGGCCTTAAGACCTTCAGACCTTATTCCGTCGTCATTGGAGAGGAGAATCCTTAATCTTTTATCCATGGTTATCTCCTAAGAATACCCATCTGATTATACCTACAACCTCTACTACGCCGTAGATGAGAGAGCTCACCATTATTCCGTACTGCTTTGTTAAGTAACCGTAGGTGGCGTATAGGATGGATGCAAAGAGGGCAACGACAAAGCCTATCTGAGGGTAGCCGATGGCCGTTATGAATAGAGCTACTACCCCGGTAATAGAAGCAACTATTTCAAGGATTTTCTGAAACCTCGTCCTTTCCAAACTTTCATCTCCTTTTTTAGGTAGGAAAACTTGCAGGTGTAAACATAGCTGACGTTATAAAATTTGGCAAAGGGTTAACCGATTACGTGGAACTCTTCCCCCAGCATTTCTTTTAGGAGTTGAATAGCCTTTTTCTTTGTCTCTTTGCTACGGAACTCTAAGATAAGCCTTCTTTCATTTTTTATTGTAGTATTCTTAGCGGCTTGGATAATTATTTCCTTCCAGTATTCTTCATTTTTCACAGGCTTAGCGTTTTCAATGTTGTCCTCTATTTCCTGTTCGTAGGAGTCCAATTTAATATCTTTCCACTTAATCTTCTTGGGAGTCATTCTACCTCCGCAGATAAACTTTAGTCCATTTCCGACTGGGGTAAGTAGCTACCCATGCATATCCGTTAATGTTGATTATGAAAATTTTCTGGTTGGGATACTTTAGAGGGTTGGGATGCTCTCTCACGGCTAAAAGGTTTTCAGGGGTTATTAGCTCTATAATTTCTTCAAAGGATATACCACGTTCCTTTCTGAGAAACTCGTCCTTTTTTGAGTCCCACTCAAATTCTATGTCCAACCTTACTTTCCCCAGCTCCAAGGGTTTTTCTTCTCTTTTGGACTTGGAAGGCCGAGCTTATCCCATATACTGTCAATTTTTCTTTTTACTTCCTCGTCCATCTCTATATCTGGAGGCCAGTCCCTTTCAAATCCTTCACTCTTCCACTTCCTTGTTGCGTCAACGCCCATTTTGCTCCCGTAGAAGGGAAGGGGAGAGGTGTGGTCAAGGGCGTCAACAGGACCTTCCGTGAACATAATGTCCCTTTTCGGGTCAACGTTATTGCCCCACCGCCATATCACTTCTCCGATGTCATGGACGTTGGTGTCTTTGTCAAAAATCACGATGTTCTTTGTAAAGCTCATCTGTCCCATTCCCCAGAGGGCAGAGATAACCTTCTTGGCGTGTCCGGGGTAGCGCTTGTCTATGGAGATGAAGGCAAAGTTGTGAAAGACACCTTCTATTGGAAGGCACATGTCAACGATTTCGGGAAGCTGCGTTTTGAGTAAGGGTAAGAATATCCTTTCCGTAGCTTTCCCTATGTAGCAGTCTTCCATCGGAGGTTTACCGACAATGGTTGCCGGGTATATGGGGTTTCTCCTGTGGGTAATACAGGTTATGTGGAAGACGGGGTAAAAGTCCGGAAGTGAGTAGTAGCCAGTGTGGTCTCCAAAAGGCCCTTCAAAGCGGAGCTCATCCGTGTCAACGTACCCTTCAAGGACAATTTCAGCGTTTGCTGGGACTTCCAAGTCAACAGTCTCACACTTTACCATTTCAACGGCTTTTCCCCTTATAAAGCCTGCAAAGACCATTTCATCAACGTCCTCAGGCAGGGGGGCTGTTGCCGAGTAGATAACGGCAGGGTCAGAGCCAATTGCGACGGCTACAGGGAACTTTTTTATTCCCATCCTTTTTGCCTTTAAAAAGTGCTTAGCTCCAACTTTGTGCCAGTGCCAGTGCATCCCGGTAGTTTTCCTGTCGTAAACGTGGAGGCGGTACATTCCGCAGTTTCTCTCTCCGGTCTCCGGGTCTTTCGTGAAGACTAAAGGCAGTGTGATAAAACGACCTCCGTCCCTTGGCCAGCAGAAGAGTATTGGGAACTTAGAAAGGTCAGGCTCTTTCATTATTACTTCTTTACAGGGAGCTTTTCTTTTATCCACGAGCTTTGGGAAAATGTCTGCAATTTTTTTAAGCTCTATGAGCTTTTTTAACTTTTCAACGAAACCAGAAGGCTTTTCCGGCTTTAGGAGTTTGGCTGCTCTTTCTCCGATTCTGTCCGGGTCATCCTCAAGGGCAAGGGTCATCCTTTTGTAGCTTGCAAAGAGGTTTATCGCAACGGGGATGTTTCCGCCGTCAACGTTTTTAAAGAGAAGGGCAGGACCACCAGCTTTGACGACTCTGTCGGCAATTTCTGTTATCTCAAGGTAGGAGCTTACGGGGTAATCAATCTCCTTTAACTCTCCCTCACGCTTTAGTCTTTCTATGAAGTCCCTTAAATCCTTATAGGCCATGGTTTCTCCTTGAGAGATTTTGTAGAATTCTACCACTTCACGGGAGGAAGGATGGTTAAGCTAAAGGAAATAACGGCTTTCCTTGAATCGGCAGTTCCCCTTGACCTGCAGGACTCTTGGGACAATTCCGGTTTACAGGTTGGCTGGGAAGAGCAGGAGGTTGAGGTAGTAGGCTTTGCCCTCTCTGTGTCAAGAACCGTTCTCAGTGAGGCTTTAAGGGAAAAAGTTGACCTTTTAATAACCCACCATCCTGTAACCATTTCTGGCGTTAAGTCCCTCGTTCCATTTAAGTATCCGAACAACCTGTTCCTTGAACTTGCTAAGAAAGGGGTGGCCGTTTATTCCCTCCACACCAACCTTGACGTTTCCCCCTTAGGTCCAACGGCGATAATAGCCGATGAGCTTGGACTTTTAGATAGAGTTCCAATAGTTACTTCTCCTCCCTACGGAAGTTTAGGAACTCTCCCCACTCCACTATCCCAGAGGGAGCTCTTCTTTAAACTCTCTGAAATTCTGGAGAAGGACGTTTATAGGGTAGTTGGGTTCAAACCTGAAAATGTTGTCAAGAAAGTGGCCATCTGCTCTGGAAGTGGGGCTTCTTTTATAGACCTTGTTGCCGGTAAAGCCGATGTCTACGTTACGGGGGACGTTAAGTATCACGACGCTTTAAAGAGTATAGACTTAGGACTTACCCTTTTTGACATGGGACACTTTGGGACGGAGAGGCTCTTTTACAGGAAACTAAAGGAACTACTTGCCAAGGCTTTTCCTTCGCTGAAATTTAAACTCCTGTGCGAAAAATCTCCCTTTGAGGTGGTATGACCATGGTGTTGAGAGAGGAGCTACTCAAACTCCAACAGAAGGAGATAGAGTTAATCAGGCTAAAGACAAAAAAGAGGGAGCTTGAAGAGGAAAAAGAGGAGCTCCTTTCAAAAGTGGAAGACCTTGAGAAGAAGATAGAGAGTGCCAAGCTTAAGTTGGAAGAAAAAAGGAAGCAACTTAGGGAGCTTAAAAACTTTATCTCCTATAAAAAGGAAAGAATAGAAGAGCTTAAAAGACAGAAAGAAAGTGCAAAGGATAGGGAGGAGTTTAAGAGGATACTTAGACTGATAGCAAAGAGCGAGGATGAAATCATAAAAGCCAGCCAGCAGATAACGGGAGTTGAGACAGAAATAGAAGCCTTGAAGGATGCTTACGTTAAGGTGAAGGAGCAGTTCCAGCCAAAGATAAAGGAGCTTCAGGAAAATATTTCCGACTTAAACGAAGAAAAGGCAGCTGTTGATAAGAAAATAGAGAAGGTTATTTCAGAAATTGAGCAGATTAAGTCCTCCATTCCCAATGGAGAGCTTGAAGAGTTTGAAAAGATGAAAGAAAAGTTCAACGGCTTAGTTTTTGCCGATATCTCAACAGGCTCTTGCGAAGGTTGTGGTATGACCTACTCAAGTGCTGAGTTTAGGGAGCTCTTACACCGATTACAGCCGGGGAAGACCAAGTGCCCCTACTGCGGAAGGTTTATATACAAGAAGTAAAACCCCGCGGAGAGCGGGGTTTGGTTTACATTCCGCAACCGGAGCAGCCAGCGCAACCGTGTCCGTGCTTAGGACCTTCTATGGCCTCCTGAAGGAGGGCGTTTACTGTTTCAATCATCTGGCTGAACTTTTGGTTTGCCTCTAAGTACTCCTTTGCAACTGGGTTTTCGGCAAACTTGTTGAAGGCTTCTTCAAGCTGCTGCATTGCCTCAGGAGTTCCGGACATCTGTGCCATCTGCTGGAGTCTCTGAACTTCCTGAAGGAGCTCCATAGCCTCTGGGTCGTTCTGGAGTTTCGCCTCAGCTTCCCTTAAGTTCTTAAGCTCCTCAGATTCTGCAATTGCCTGAGCGAGTTCAGAGGCCTTCTTAATTACTTCTGCTGACATGTTACCTCCATAGCTTACTGTTTCTCCCAAATTTAAAGCAAAGATTAAAGATTTACAAGTTTGTTAAAATCTTGCCGACTTTAAGGAGAGGTAGAAAGATGCTTGCAAAGAGAATCATCCCTTGCCTTGACGTTAAGGAAGGTAGGGTGGTCAAAGGCGTTAACTTTGTTAACCTCGTTGATGCCGGAGACCCCGTTGAAAACGCTAAGGTTTACGACGAACAGGGGGCTGACGAGCTTGTCTTCCTTGATATTACCGCCAGTTATGAAAAAAGGAAGATAATGATAGACGTTGTAAGGAGAACGGCGGAACAGGTTTTTATGCCTCTTACGGTAGGAGGTGGTATAAGAACGGTTGAGGACATAAGGGAGCTCCTTAACGCCGGAGCTGATAAGGTCTCTATCAATACCGCCGCCGTTAAGAATCCCGAACTTATAACCCTTGGAGCAAAACTCTTTGGCTCTCAGTGCATAGTCGTTGCTATAGACGCAAAGAGGGTAGGGAACAGGTGGGAGGTCTTCATTCACGGGGGAAGAACACCTACGGGAAAGGATGCTGTAGAGTGGGCAAAAGAGGCAGTTGACAGGGGTGCAGGAGAGATACTCCTTACCTCAATGGACAGGGACGGGACAAAGATGGGCTACGATATAGAACTGACAAGGGCGATAGCTGAGGCCGTTTCCGTTCCGGTTATAGCCTCTGGAGGAGCGGGAACGAAAGAACACTTCTATGAGGGACTTGTAGAAGGAAAAGCTGATGCTGTTTTAGCAGCTTCTGTGTTTCACTTTAGAGAAATTTCTATACCTGAACTCAAAGCCTTCCTTAAAGAAAAAGGAGTTCCTGTTAGGTTGTGATTAATGGACAGTTTATAGTTTGAGTCCCCGGATTATTTCCCTCTGTCTCTTTGTTATGTACCTTAGTATCCTGTCCCTGTCGTCGGAAGAAATGTCTACAAAAAAGAGTCCTACCTTCTTTCTTCCGGCAAACTCACTTATGTGGACGACCTTAGCCTTGGCCGGGATGTAGTGAACCTTGTTATCAAGAGTTAAGTGTAGGGACAGGGCCAATCCTTCATCCATTTTGAAGAACCTGTTTTTCTTTTCAACGAGTATGCCTATCCCGCCTTCTGAAATGTCAAATACGGGATATTTCTTGGACTGGGCTTTAGGAGAGAAAAGCTTGGAAACTTCAACCTCTACAGGAGAAGACAAAGAAGTGGTTACTCTAAGGTAACTTCTTCTAAGCCTAGGTTCGTAAATGGTTCTGAGAAGCTTAGCGCTGAGGAAGTTTCTGTCCCTAAAGACAATGTCTGCTCCTATCCACCTATCGCCGTTTTTTAAGAAAAGCCTCTTTTCCAAGAAAGAGGCCTTAGAGACTACGTCGTCCACCTCCCAAGCAATGAGATTTTTGGACTCATCTACTTCAATTACGACTCCTTTTCCCATCACAAGGAGCTCTTCGTAAAAGCAGTATAGGTTCGTTACATCTCCTACTTTGACTTCTATCATTGTTTACTCCGTTTTTACGGTAGAAAAAGTCTTTTGGAGATAGAATTATAGCTTAGTTGGTACAATATCCACTGGTTAAATCTCATACAAGGAGGGAAGTTATGATTCTATCCTTCGGTGAAATTCCTCAGGAGCACGAAATTGTAAACATTGCCTACGCATTTGCACAGCAAAAGCAGAGCAAGTGGTTTAACGGGGAGCTCCCAATTGATCCCGTAATGAGAGTTGTTGGCATGCTTGAACAGCAAGCTGTCCAGCTGAAAGCTGACGGCGTGAAGAACATTAGCATCCAAATCTTAGAAGGTGTAGATAACGATGGAGACAAGGTTATCAACGTCTGGGGAATGGGAACAATAATAAAGCTCAAGTAGGGAGGTTCTGATGAAAATAGGAATTATCGGCGGAAGCGGTCTTTACAACATAGAAGGCCTTACTGACGTTGAGGAGATTTATCTTGAAACGCCTTTTGGAAAGCCATCCGACGCCTACATCCACGGAAAGCTTGAAGGAAAAGATGTTTACTTCCTTCCAAGACACGGCAGAGGACACGTTTACCTTCCTTCAGAAGTTCCCTACAGGGCAAACATTTACGGCTTTAAGATGCTCGGCGTTGACTGCATTATCTCTGTAAGTGCAGTCGGCTCTATGAAGGAGGAGATAAAGCCCGGAGACTTTGTTATCGTTACCCAGTTCTTTGATAGAACCAAAAACAGACCATCCACATTCTTTGGAAACGGAATCGTTGCTCACATTCCCTTTGACACTCCTACCTGTCCGCTCCTCAACGAAATCATCTACAACGCATGTGTTGAGGAGGGAATTCCGGTTCACAAGGAGGGAACTTACATCTGTATAGAGGGGCCTCAGTTCTCAACAAAGGCCGAGTCTAAGATTTATAGGAGCTGGGGGGTTGACGTTATAGGAATGACAAACATCCCTGAGGCTAAACTTGCAAGGGAAGCAGAGATTCCCTACTCCTCTGTAGCTCTTGCAACTGACTACGATGTCTGGAAAGAGGGTGAAGAAGTCAACGTTGAGAAGGTTTTAGAAACGATGGCCAAGAACATAGAGAACGCCAAGAGAATGCTTAAGAGGGTTATCAAGAACATAAAGCCTGAGGACCTTGAAAACTCTCCTGCAAGGACAGCCCTCGTCGGAGCAATCCAGACAAAGCCGGAGTACATTACAGAGGAAGTTAGGAAGAGGCTGGAGCTCCTAATAAAAGACAGGATATAAACCGTTTCCCCTCCCCTTTTGCGGGGAGGGAATACATTAGCATTTATTGCGATGGCTTTTAGATTTCTGGAGTTTTTTAAGAAACTTTTCCTTTAGTTCCTTCCTTCCAAAAACTTTTATCCTCTTAAAGCCGTAAAACCTGAAAACTTTCTTTACGTACTTAGTTGTAAGCTCTCCGTCAGGGCCGCTACAGCAGGGAATTACCTGCCTATCGCCTTTACATACATCGGGAAGGTTGTTGAGAAAGTAAAGCTTTGCTCCGCGGCGGCTTCTCTTTGAAAGGGGGTCTCTCCACTGCCTTGCCATGTTTGACTTGCACTCGTGGACTTCAAGGTATCCATTTCCAGAGAAGGCAACGTCTATCTCTTTTTCGGAAAGTTTCCTGCTTTTCAAAAAGACCTTGCACTGATTAACCCTTTTCACCCTTCCTTCAAATGTAAAAGGTCCAAGGCGGGAGACGAGCACCTCTAAGAAATTTCCCCTTTGAGCGTCGGAGCTCTGCACAAAGAATTTCTTAAGAATCCTAAGGAGCTCTTCAGCCTGTAAAAAGTCCAAAAGGCCAAGTTCCTGAATTTCTCTAACCGTCAAAAAGACCCTTTCTGCTCTAATATCTTTTGAATCTGTCGGCCTAAAGCTGTTTATAAGGTCAAGGATGAACGTAAAAATTGCAGGTTCTTTTTCAAGGAACTTTAAAAGCTCTTTTATCTCTTCGCTTTCAAGCTTCTTGATACTTTTCCCTTTTCGGCAACTACAGCTCATAGGAAAGCTCCTTCACAACAACTCCTGCTTTCATTAAGTAGAGAGGAAGAAAAGAAACTAGCTCTTCTACTTTTTTCTTAGTAACCCTCTTAAGAATAGTTTCCCTTGTTACTTTTCTGTTTAAGGAGAGTTTCGTTACGTTTACAAACCGAATGTTTGCAATTTGCTCATGCCCGCAGATAAGAGAGCCAGAAATCTCAACGGTAACCTTTAGCCTTTTTTCCCCATCCTTCTTTAAACTTGAAGCCGTCTTGAGGTTAAGCTCGCATTCCACCAAATCTCCAGCCACTCCAGAATCTACGAAAACTTCCTGTAGGACCCAGTAACTACTCTCTTCAACCATCCCTCTTCTCCAGCACTCTAAGGACTTCTGTTAGGAAGTCAATAGAGGAGGTAATCCAGTTTCGGAGTTCTATCTCCCTTTCGCTTCCTGCCCTCTCTGCCCAGTGGAGCCTCTGGAAAACCCTGTAAAAGGAGCTGTAAACAATCTTCTTTGAAAGGGGAGAAGCTGAGTCCAGTCTCCTGAAGCTCTTTTCCAGTTTTTGAAGTTTCTTCTTCCCCTCTTTTTTCATAAGCTCCTTTAAGGCCCTGTTGGTTAGCCTTTCAGACGGGAGCTCTCTTAGGACGACCTCAACCTGCTTTTTAAAAAGCTCAAAAGCTTCAGATGGCAAAAGGCCGTAGAGAGCAGGGAACTGTCTGTCCTTTACCCTCACGGTAACTTTAACCTTCAGCATGTTACAATTCTACCACTATGGTGAAATACGAAATTTTTGTATCAAGAAAGCCAGTTGACGGAAGGGAAATAGAGGAGCTCAAAGGTTTACCGGTTATCAAGCCTTTTCAGGTTCACGGTGCTGGGATTGCTTTTGTAGGTAAGAAATCATCACTTCCTCCTAAGGCTGATGCCTTGGTGACGGACAGTAAAAAAATCTGGATAGGAGTTTTGAGCGCAGACTGTCTGCCCGTGTTCTTAGTTGGGGACGGAACGGTTGGTATTGTCCACGCCGGCTGGAGGGGAACGCTGAAAGGCATTACTTACAACGCGGTTAAATACATAAGTAGATTTTCCCCCGTTAGGGAGGCTATACTCGGAGTTTGTATATGTAAAAACTGTTACGAGGTAGGAGAAGACGTTAGAAAGCTTTTCAGCTCCGAGTATGAGAGCTGCTTTGAGCCTCTCGGTAACGGCAAGTACCTCTTTGACCTTAGGAAAGCCAACAGGATACAGCTAAAAGCTGCAGGTGTTCCAGTTATCAGAGAGATAGAAGGCTGTACGGTTTGCAACAATGATCTTTACTACTCCTACAGGAAAGAGAAAACGGAGAAAAGGATACTCTCTGCAATAAGGATAATTTGATGACTTTGATGGAAGAGCTCCTACTCTCTTTAGCTCTCTCTTTCAAAAAGGGGTTTGGGGGAAGAAGCTACCTGAAGCTCCTTGAAAAGTTCGGCTCTATTTCAGAAGGCGTAAAAGAGGAAGCTATTGAGCTTGATGAAGAACTTAAAGAAGCGGAAAAAGAACTCCTAAAAGCAGAAAAACTCGGAGTGGAGATAGTTCCCCTGTGTTCTGATAGGTATCCTTCTCTGCTTAAGGAAATCCAGCAACCTCCAATAGTTCTCTACGTAGCGGGGAAACTTCCCCAAAACTCTTGCGTTGCCGTTGTTGGCTCAAGGAGGTGCTCTGACTACGGCAGGCGAACAGCCTTTAGAGTTGCCAAATTCCTGTCAGAAAGTGGAATCTGCGTGGTAAGTGGTCTTGCCTACGGGATAGACTCTTCTGCCCATAAGGGAGCTTTAGCTGGGAAAGGAAAAACCGTTGCGGTGCTTGGTAGTGGCGTTGACGTTATTCATCCAAGGGGTAACAGGGAGCTGGCTAAAAGAATAGTGGAAGAGGGTGGAGCTCTCGTTTCAGAGTTCCCCTTAGGGACGCTTCCTTCTAAGGAGACTTTTCCAAGGAGAAACAGGATAGTAAGCGGTTTATCCCACGCTGTCGTTGTCGTTGAGGCGAGGGAAAGGAGTGGAGCAAACATCACAGTTAGTTACGCCTTAGAGCAGGGAAGAACGGTCTTTGCTGTTCCGGGAAACGTGGACTCACCATTTAGTAGGGGAACTAACAGACTTTTAAAGGAAGGGGCTATCCCTCTCCTTTCGCCAGAGGATATTTTTGAAGAGCTCCCCTTTTTAAAAAGAAGGACAAGAAGAGAAATCCCCGGAAAGTTTAAAGAACTCTACCAGCTTTTACTTTCAGAGCCTATGACCTTTGACAAATTAGCTGAGCTCTCTGGGATGGAGATTACGGAGCTCTCTATGCTTCTCGTTGAAATGGAGATGGAAGGAATAATCCGCAGAGATGGGAGCGTCTACACGGTATGCTGAAGGAGATTATCAGGAGAGAGATTGAAAAGGAAGGATTTATAACCTTTGACAGGTTTGTAGAGCTCTGTCTCTACCATCCAGAGTTTGGTTACTACACGACAAAAAGAGTTAGAGCTCTTCCCGGCGAGGATTTCTTTACAGCGCCGGAGCTCTCACCGGTCTTTGGAAGGACGATTGCCCACCACATAGAGAGGATTTCGCGGGAAAAGGATATCCCTTTAAACATCTTGGAACTTGGTGGAGGAAAGGGTTTTCTTGCTAAGGATTTGATGGAAAGCTTTCCTGTTGAGAGTTACGTAATTCTTGAAAAGTCAGAAGTTGCAAAGGAGCTTGTACCAGATGTCAGAGTTGTTAACTGCGTAGAGGAGATAGAAGAGTTTTCGGGATTCGTTATCTCAAACGAGTTCTTTGACGCTTTTCCCTTTAAGAGGGTCGTAAAAAGGGAGGAGAAACTGTGGGAGGTGGTTGTAAAATTGGAGGGAGAAAAGCTTATGGAGGATCTTATCCCCTACTCTGGAAGTCTTCCCTGTGAGCTTGAGGAGGGCTGTGAGTACAGCTTTTTTACCGGATGGGAAGACTTTCTTGAAAGACTTTTTAAGAGGGTCAGGCGAGGTTACTTTTTAACCTTTGACTATGGGAGCTCCTGCGAAGACCTTAGAAACCGCAAGGTGGGAACTTTTAGGGCCTTCAGTAAACACACCTTGATAGACAACTACTTAGAGTTTCCGGGAAGGGCTGACCTTACGTCTTCAGTTGACTTTGGCTACCTCAGGAAAATTCTTGAAAAACATTTACTTAACGTTTCTGTGAAGCCTTTATCAAGCTTCCTGCTCTCAGAAGGAGTAGAACGTTTCCTGTCGCCAGAGGATACTGCTATTGCTCTAACGCTCCTCGTTGATATGGGAAGGAAGTTTTGGGCAGTATCCGGTTACAAAGAAGGGAATTAGTTCCCGCTTCCCTTAAGCCTTTCCACGATTAACTTCAGCATTGCCGGCATTGCAGAAGGGTCTGTAGCTGTTACGAGATTGCCGTCCACCTCAACGGGACTTCCCGTATATACGGCGCCAGCGTTTTCTAAGTCGTCCCTTATTGAGAAGAAGCCCGTTACTTTCTTTCCTTTGACAATGCCGGCCGATATGAGAACCCAAGGGCCGTGACAGATTGCCGCCACCAACTTCCCGTTATTAAAGGCGTTTCTGACAAACTCTAAAACCTTAACGCTCCTCCTGAGCCTGTCCGGAGCGTAACCGCCGGGGATAAAGACGCAGTCGTAGTCTGGAGCTCTCTCAGGGTTAACTTTCCCGTTTGCTTCAAATGAGAGCCCCTTTTTGCCCCTAAAGCTACCAGAACGAGGCGCCAGAACGTCTACCTGAAAGCCCTCTTCCTTAAAGCGGTAAAAGGGATAGATGAACTCTACTTCTTCAACGAAATCTTCAAGAAGAATGGCTACCCTTGCCACAGCACACCTCTTAAACGTGTTTATCACCTATGAGGAAAACGGGGCCAAAGTCTGTCTTGGCTATTTTCACATCTACTTGGTAAATGCGTGAAAGGAGCTCCTCGTTGAGAATTTCCTCTTTCCTACCAACGAAGAACTCTCTGTAGCCGATGAGAACTACTTTTTCAATGTAGTCCCAGACAAAGTTTAGCTCGTGGGTTACCATGCAGATGCCAAATCCCTTTTCCTTGTGGAGGGTGTCTATTATCTCAAGTATCCGTTTTGAACTTTTGAGATCAACGCCCGTAGTTGGCTCGTCAAGGAAGATGTAGTGGGGATTTCCAACGAGAGCTCTCGCTATTAAAACCTTCCTCTGCTGTCCCCCTGAGAGCTCGTTGAACGGTTTTTCTTTTACGTCTGCAATTCCGAAACGCTCCATCCAGTAGAGAGCTCTTTCAACCTCTTTCTCTGTAATCCTTTCAAACCTTCCTAACCTTGGGAAGAAACCTGAAAGGACAACATCAAGGGCTGTTGCTGGAAAGTGGTGGGAGTAGTCTTCCATCTGTGGAACGTAACTTAAGAATCTTTTTTCCTCGCACCCGTGGGTGCAGTCTTTACCGTGTATGAGAATCCTCCCCGAGAGGGGAGGCACTATTCCTAAGATAGTCTTAACTAAGGTGCTCTTGCCAACGCCGTTTGGACCGACGATTACCCAGAACTCCCCTTCTGCCATGTGAAGGGAGAGTCCCTCCAGAAGGGGAGTTTTATACCCTATGGAAAGGTTCTTAAGTGTAATTCCATCCTTCATTTAAGCTTTACCACTTCCTCAAGAGGTCTAAATCCAACGAAGATGTAACCTTCATTTCCTGAGGGGATGAATATGATGGTTGGCGTCGCTCTAACTTTGTTCTTTGCAAGGGTGTCCTTAAGTTCCTTAAAGACTTTAGCAAGCTCTTTATCTTCTCCCTCTTTCTTCATCTCCTTCTGGATTTCAGATGAGTACTTCCTGAAGTTTCCGTTTCCTAAGGAGTATAGGTGCTTGAAGGTTTCCTCTATGCCTTTTTCCTTTGCAAGTTTTGCAAAGTGGACAAAGCCTTTAATAGACCTTTCACCGTGAACGGCAAAGGGAATCAGGTGGAGCTCTACGTCCAGTTTCTTAGCCGTTTCCTCGTTGAACTGGTTAAAGTGTCTGTAGCAGAAGGGGCAAAAGACGTCCCATACGATGTAGAGCTTCTTATCTCCCTTTCCTATGACGTGGGGAATTCCTGCTTTATTTAACTTCTCGTCAACACTTTTCAGCCAAGAGAGGTCCATCTTTAGTGGTGAGACGGCGTTCTTTGGTTGTAGAGGTTTCAGGATTTTGTCGCCCTTTACCTCTGTAACTTCAAGGAGGTTTAGAGCTATGTATTTTCCGTCCTTTGATACCCATATGTACCTTTTTATTTTTCTTGCGTTTCCTTCATCTATCACCTCTACGATGAAACCGTCAAAGCCGGGAACTTTTAAGTCTGTAAGGGGTTGGATACTGCCTATCTTTATTCCCCTTTTCTCTAAAGGTTTCAGGACTGTCCTAATAAGCTCCTCGTCCTTTTTTACCTCGTTTTTTACCTCGTTACCAAAGGCGAGTGGTGATAGTGCGAGTGAAAGAGCCAAGACTGTGCTAAGGATTTTCATCTTATCCCTCCAAAGTTTTTAAGGAGATTTGTAAAATAATAATACGAAACTTTTCCTTAAGAGGAAGGGAATTGAAAAAGAAGGTTGTCCTCGTTACGGCCTGCGGAAATAAAAAAGAAGAAAAACCAAGACCTGCTGGGGAGCTCTACAAGTCTGCAAGGATAAGGCACCTTTACCGGAAGTCAAAGGAGCTCGGCGTTCCTTTCTTTATCTTGAGTGCAGGCTACGGCCTTGTTTCTGGGGATGAGATGATTTCTCCTTACAACGCAGTTATGTCAGAAGAAAGGTGTAGGGAGCTTGAAGGAGAAATCGCCGAAAGGTTAAAGGCTTATGATGTTATCGTCTACTACAGGGGTGGAGCAAGAAAGGACTACCTTGACTGTATAAAGAAGGTTGCAGAGAAGTTAGGAAAGGAGTTCATAGTTTTTGGTTACGGTAATATGGGTGACATTGGAAAGTTAGGGGAGGTTCTAAAGAGCTTGGGCTATGCTTTTAGGTGATGAAAGGTTCTTTGAGCTCGTAGAGGAAATTGGAGGAAAAAGGCTAAACAACGAGCAAAAAGAGGCCATAACCTATACAGATGGGCCTTTAAAGGTAGTTGCAGGTCCCGGCTCAGGGAAGACGGAGGTTATCGTTCTCAGAGCTCTCTACCTAATTGCCGTTAAGGGGGTGAATCCCCGTTCAATTTTCTTGGTTACCTTTACAAAGAAGGCCTCTGAGGAGTTCTTTTCCCGATTTGTAACCTACGCCGGAGCTCTGAAAGAAAAAGTAAAGGAACTTTCCTTTGAACCCTACGACATTTACGCCGGAACCCTTCACTCCTTAGCCCTGAAGGTGATGGAAGAATTTCAATTTAGCCGTTTTGAACGTTACAGGCTCTTGGAAGATTTTGAAAGAGACATCATCCTTTTTAAGGAATTTCAGGACTTAAAAGAGGGGAGTAAGTACAGATACTTCTTTGACTTCTTCCAGCTTGAGAGGGAAGGGATTACACAAGAAGAGCTCTACCTTCAAAAGCTTGACGTTTTGAGCCGTCTATTTGAGTTCATTCCTCAGAACCTTGTTGACTGGAGGAGGCTCAGAGGGAAGAAGGGGACACTTGGGGAAGCTGTAGAGCTCTACGTCCGCTACAGGAAACTACTTAAGAACGAAAAGCGTCTTGACTACGTTCACGCTGAAGAACTCTTTTTACGGTTTCTTGAGTCTGAAGAGGGGAAAAGGTTTCTTAACGGGGACGGGAGTGAGTTCTTCCCCGGAATAGACTGGGTTATGGTTGACGAGTATCAGGATACGAACCCCCTTGACGAGGAAATTTACTTTGCCCTTGCTTCAAGGAGTAAAAACATAACGGTTGTTGGAGACGATAACCAAGCCCTCTACAGGTTCAGGGGAGCTGTAGTTGACTGTTTTATAGACTTTGAAAAGAAATGTAAAGAGAGGTTTGGCACAGAAGTAAAGGTAGTAAACCTTAGCAAGAACTACAGGTCTGACAGGGAAATAGTGGCTTTCATAAACTACTTTATAACAAAGCACCTTAAAGTTAACAATGAGATTAGGAGAGGTTGGGAAAGGCTCTCGGTAAAGAACAAGGAGAAAATAAAGTTTGCATCCGGCATAAAAAGTCACGAGTTTCTCGGCGATTCTGTTGTAGAGATAAAGGCAGGTAGCAATGAGGAGCTTGCAAGAAAGTGCTGCTTTTTCGTAAAGGAGCTAAAAAGAAAAGGGGTTATAAAAAACTACTCTGACGTTGTTCTCTTACTCCCGAGCACGAGGGAATTCTCAAAGGCTGGGGAAAAGCTTGCAGGCTACATAAAAGAGGTTTTCACGAGGGAAGGAATCCCCGTTTACAACCCGCGCTCAAAAGCCCTTGTAATGCAAAAAGAAGTGGCAACGGTTATTGGAGCTCTCTGCGAAATCTTCCCGTCTGAAGAATTTCAGGAAGTTATAGACGAGAAGGTAAAGTTTTGGAAGGGAACTTTTAACTCTGAGGCCTCCCCGAAACTGAAAGAGCACGTGAGAAACTGGAAGGAAAAGGTAGAATCGTCAAAGGAAGAAAGTTTTAATGTTATGGAAATTTTCTACTCTCTCTTACAGTTTGAGCCTTTAAAGAGCTTTAAGGAGGAGCTCCTTACTTCCTTAAACTTGGCAAAGTTCAGCCAGCTTCTTTCGCTCTTTTCTCAGAGGGTAGGGGAGATTCCAGTTGAAAACGGTAAAGTTAAAAAGGAATGGCTTAGTGAGTTTTACGGAACTTTCCTCTACCTCCTTTCCGTGAAAGACGCAGACCTTAAAGAGGTTGAGTCCGTTCCTGAGGATATGTTTCCCATAATGACCTTCCACCAGTCAAAAGGGCTTGAGTTTCCCATTGTAATAGTTGGAGACCTAACGGAACACAGGGGAGACTTTAAGCTCGGTCGCCTTGAAAGGCTCTTTGGAAGGGACTTAAGCTGGGAGAGGAACACGATAGACGCCGTCAGGAAGTTCTACGTGGCATACTCAAGGGCAAAGTACTGCCTCCTGATACTTAGGAAGCCAGAAGAGGAAACGCCTGAGGAGGGTAAACCTTGGAAGCTTGCCGCTCTACCCGGTTTTGAGAGAGAATGGCATGAGGAGTTTTCAAGGAAGTTTAGAGAAAAGCTAAGGGAGAGGGAAAGAGGTGGACATTGAGAAGCTGGTAGAGGGTTTAGAGAGGTTTTCCTTACACCTTGGAAGTCCCCTAACCTCCTCAAGGAAGAAGTTAAAGAGGCGTTACAGCATTACTGGAGACATCATTTCCTACTCAATTTGTCCGAGGCAGTACGGCTTTTACAAGTTCTTGGGTTACGCACCCTCAAACCCTACTCAAGAGTGGTACGGTAGCATCATTCACAGATTTTTAAAGAGAGCTCACCTTTACTTTCTAAAAAACGGGGAAGTTCCCGATGAAAAGGTAATAGAGGAGATTTTTCACAGAATAGAAAGTGCAATGGAAGCTGAAGGTGTAAGGGCTTCAAGTGAGAAGGCAAGAGAAAGTGCCCTTTCTGTTTTAAAAAAGTTCTGCAGGATTGAGGGAAAGAATTTCTTTAGTTCGGTTCTTGAGGCAGAGCTCCAACTAATAAAGGAGCTTGATAACTTCATCCTCTACGGGATAGTTGACGTCTTAAAGAGGGATGGAGAGGCGCTTGAGATATGGGACTACAAGGGAATGAGAAGGCCGGACGAGAGGAAACCTTTTGGAAGGGAAAAGCTTGAAAGGTACAGAAAGCAGATGTTCGTCTACGGTTACCTCTTTAAAGAAAGGAGTGGGGAGTTTCCAAAGAGGGCGGTTCTCTACTTTATGAATGAGCTCCTTAACTGTGAAAAAAGGCCAGAGAGCGCCATTTACGTTGTTGACTTTGAGAAAGAAGAGACTGTGAGGGAAGTTAAGGAGTTTATCTCTGAGTTTAAACGAATAGTAGAGAGGATAGAAAAATCTCGGGAGACGAACAGCTGGGAGCTCCCTGCCGAAATAGACGAGGAAACCTGCAAGCAGTGCGACTTCAGGTTTGACTGTCCCAAGGTGCTATAATTGGCCGATGAAATTCTTTCTGCCTTACTGGGAAGACTGGGTTCATAAGGACTTTGACCCCTTAACAGACAGCTACAGCGGGGGATACGAAAACTCCATCTTTGCCCACGAAATATACTCCCCTCCTCCCTACGATGGAGTCTTGGTTAGCCTTGGAATGTTTGAGCTGAAACTAAAGCTCATAAAAGAAAACGGAAAACCGAAAATAAGGGGCTTTTCAAACATAAAGGATTACTTAAGGACAAAGGGTAAACTTCCAGTTCTTGGCGACTGTGGAGCTTTTACTTACGTAAATGA
Source organism: Phorcysia thermohydrogeniphila (assembly GCF_004339575.1). NCBI lineage: Bacteria > Pseudomonadati > Aquificota > Aquificia > Desulfurobacteriales > Desulfurobacteriaceae > Phorcysia > Phorcysia thermohydrogeniphila. The sequence goes on along the minus strand of NZ_SMFV01000003.1, from coordinate 131,133 downwards.
AAAACGTCCTCCCCTTTCTGTTGAAAAGGCGGCTTCCCACTACCACCTGCTTGGATTTGACTACGGGATATCCGTTGACCATATTTGCTGTGAAACCGTAACTGTAGAGAGGGGAAAGGAAAAGGAATTTAAGTTCGTTGACTTAAAAGAGACCGGAAAAGGAAAACTAAAGCTTACACTCTCTACTGATGAGCTTGAAGAAAGAAGACAGCTTAGCCTGCAAAACGCAAGAGAATTCTTAAAACTTTCAAAGAACGCCTCCTTTATCCCCGTTGGGGCAGCGCAAGGGTATTCGGTTGAAACCTACATAGACAGCGTAAAAGAGCTTGTTCGTTACGGCTACACGTTTATAGCCATTGGAGGACTTGTCCCCCGAAGGACGGACTTTATAAAAGAGCTCTTAAAAAAACTTGCTGAGGAAGTAGATCTTGAAGGAGTGAGGGTTCACCTCCTTGGGGTCTTAAGGGAGGAGCTCCTTCCAGAAATGGTTAAGTGGGGGATTTTTAGTTTTGACAGCGCCTCTTACCTAAGAAAAGCTTGGCTTAAAGCTAAGGAAAACTATTTAGGAATTGACTACAAATGGTACGCCTCTATAAGAGTTCCAGACAGCAGGAATCCAAGACTTAAGAAAAAGATAATGAGGTCTAACCTTAGTCCTTCTGATATTTATGAACAGGAGCAAAAAATTTTAAGGGCTTTAAGGGAGTACGATAGTGGAAAAGTAAAAGAACTTGACGCTTTGATTGAGGACGTTATGACCTACGATAGACTCTTTTTCAGGGAAGAGTTTAAAGAAGGAAAGTATGAGAAACTATACAGGGAGCTCCTAGAAAGTAAGGTTTGGAGAGAGTGCAGCTGTCCTGTTTGCCGTAAACTTGGAATAGACGTTGTTATATTTCGCGGAAGCAACCGGAATAAGCGCAGGGGCTTTCATAATACTTACGTGTTTTACGGTCGTCTAAATGAGTTTTTAAAGTAAGGTTTTTCACGAAATTTTCACTTTTGAATGCTAACATCAATACCAAAGTTAAGTTAAAACGGGAGGAGTTGGAGATGAGGAAAAAGCTTTTTTTAGCAACCGCAGTGTTAGTTTCTTTGGGACTTGCAAGTTGCGGAGGTGGAGGAAGTAGCTCAGTGTCTACAACTTTAACTGGTCAATTTGTTGACAGTGAAGTAGCAAACGTTGAGTATGAAACTTCCTCAGGTATAACAGGAAGAACGGACGAAAACGGCTACTTCAAGTATAGACCGGGAGATACTGTGGTTTTCAAAGTAGGTAAGGTTGTTATAGGTGAAACAAAGGGTCAAGACCTCGTGACTCTCGTTGACCTTCTCTCTGATGATACAACCGATCCAGCAGAACTTCAGAAGAAAATGGAACTTATTTCTGCCTTTCTTATCTCCCTTGATGAGGATGGAAATCCTGACAACGGTATAAAGATAAAAGAAGAAGCTATTGAGAAGCTGAAGGATGAGCTTGAGGAAGAGGTAGACCTTGAAAAAGAGGAGCATTCTGCTGACGTTGATGTCGTGTCCTTGGTGGACAATTTACCCATCCCTGAAGACTTGAGAGAGGAAGTCAAGGATAAGATTACTGTTGCTGAAAATCACATAGAAAAGTCGGTTTATCAACGTTTAGGAGAGACATTGCAGTATCTTGATGGAAAGACAGTTTTGTTAAAGTCTAAGGATGGTTCAATAAACGGAACTTGCACTTTTACTATTACCAGTTCTGACGAGAACGCTAAAACGATAACTGGAGAAATAACGAACTGCTCTGGAAGTGGTGTAGAAGATGATGCTGTTACTTTTAAAGTGGAAGAGGGGATTCCCTACCTTTACGAAGGTGACGGAACTAAGGATATGATTATAGAGCTTGAGCATGAAGAATTCTGCATCATGACTCCAGATTCTGGTGTCATTTGTATGGAACCCTATGAGGAAGAACACGAGGAGCATGCTGAAGCGTCAGAGGTAACTGCTGAAAATGAGATGGAGGGAGAACACGAGGAGCACGCTGAAACGTCAGAGGCAACTACCGAAAGTGAGATGGAAGGAGAACACGAGGAATTAACAGGAACTACTGAGGCAAATAACGAAAGTGAACTTGAGGAGTCTCACGAAACTTCTTCAACGGTGATAGAATGAGGTTAATCAACCAGAGAATAATGAAACTATGGAGTAAACATTGTAAGGGGGAGTTTCCCTCCCCCTTATTTAACTTCTTTTTTACATTTTTTACATATGCCGTAGCACAGAACTGTGCAGTTTACGATTTCAAATCCCTCTTCCTTGAGCTTGTTGAAGGGCTGTTCTGAGGGGATGTCAATATCGTAAATAGCTCCGCACTCTACACAGACGAAGTGGCTGTGGGGTTCTACCCTTGCGTCGTAGTGAACCTTGTCTTTAAGGGTTGGAACTCTCACTACAAGTCCGGCCTTCTCAAGGCTTGCAAGCGTCCTGTAGACAGTGGTAAGGGAAATCCCTTCTATCTTGTTCTTTAAGCTCTCAAAGAGCTCTTCCGCCGATGGGTGGTCGTTACGGGAGGCCAGTTCCCTGTAAATTGCTATCCTCTGGGGAGTAACCTTTAACCCTGCCTCTCTCGCCTTTTCCCTAAAGAGCTCCAGCTTCCTTTCAAGTTCCATCCTTTTCCCCGTAAAATTGTAAGGTGGAATATATTCTCTATGAGAACATATCGCCAACCTTTACTCGGTAACCCCTGATAAACTCTTCGCCAGTTATCTCTTTCCTGCCTTCGGGGCGAATTCTCTTTATCCTGAGAGCTCCCTCCCCAGTAGCTACAACGAGCTCTTTATCTGCTTTTACAACCTCTCCCGGCTTCCCTTGAAGGTTTACCGGTTCTGCTTCTGTTATTTTTACCCTTCTTCCTTTAAACTCTGCGTAGGCAGAAGGCCAAGGGGTAAAGGCCCTTACCATGTTGAATATCCTTTCTGCCGGCAGTGTCCAGTCTATCCTTCCCATTTCTTTCTTTATCGGTTTACAGTAGGTAGCCTTAGAGTGGTCCTGAGGAACTGGGGTAATTTTTCCTGAGACGTAGTCTGGAATCGTTTCTACAAGGAGCTCTGCCCCTACTTTGGCGAGTTTATCGTGGAGAGTTTGAGCGTTGTCTGATTTTTCTATTTTTACTTTTCGTTGAGAGATGATGTCGCCGGCGTCAAGCTCTGGAGAGATTTTCATTATCGTTACGCCGGTTTCTTCTTTACCGTCAAGTAGGACAGACTGAATGGGGGAAGCTCCCCTGTACTCCGGTAGGAGAGAGGCGTGGACGTTTATGCAGCCAAACTTTGGTAGGTTGAGTATCTCGTCGGGTAAGATTTTCCCGTAGGCTGCTACGACGATGAGGTCAGGATTTATCTTCCTTAAGGTTTCAAGGAGTTCCCTGTTCCCCTTTACCTTTTCTGGCTGGTAAACTGGGATGCCAAGCTCTTCTGCAAGTACTTTTACAGGTGGTGGCGTTAACTTTTTTCCCCTTCCAGCAGGCCTATCTGGCTGGGTTATCACTAAAGGCACTTCGTAGCCAGCTTCCTTTAAGGCATTTAAGGAGGGAACGGCAAAGTCTGGAGTTCCCATAAAGACAACTTTAAGCTTCCTCTCCAACTAAGACCTCCATTACCTTAGAGAATTTGATAGCTCCTTCCCTTATAAGCTCTGGAGTATTCCCAAGGAGAGAGACAATCGTTGAGGGAACGTTCCCCGGCTTCCCTTCAACGCAGTAGGCGAGTTTATCTCTAAAGTAACGATAACACTCCTTGCAGTTAGTTGCCGGCTTTTCTCCTTGAGGGTTAGCGCTGGGCGCAAAGAGGGGAAAAGTCTCCTTTATGAGAGCTCTTAAAAAATTATCGTCTGGAATCCGAACGGCCAAGTTGTCCCTACAAAAGAGAGCTCTAAAGGGACTTTCAGAGTCTAAAGGGAGAACAAAGGTGATAGGAGCCGGAATAAGCTTTTTTAGTTTGTCTTTAAACCTTTCCGGTATTACAACTCCATGCTCTGTAAGCTGCTCCACAGATTCAAAGAGAACTATGAGGGGTTTTTGAGGGTCTCTACCCTTTATTCTGTAGACCTCTTCGACTGCTTTTTTGTCTAAGGCGTTTCCCAGTATCCCGTAAAGCGTATCCGTTGGAGCACAGATGAGTTTTCCCTCTCTTAGAGCTCTTGCAATTTCTTTAACGTTAGTAACATCCTTTTTAACAACCTTCATTCTCTCTTATCTCAAAAAGGCGCTTGTTATAGAGGAATATGAGGTCGTTCACGTTACAGTTGAGCTCTTTCGCTACAGGCCGGCACTTAGCCTTGAGGATGAAGAATATATCTTTTGAATCAATGCCGTCCAGCGTTTCAAAGTTAGCCTGTCCTTTTGAGATAACAAAGAACGACCTGTTCCAGTGGTCTAAAAATTCCTGAGATACGAAGTCAAAGTCAATGCCTATAAAGTCCCTTCCCGTTGTTATGAGCTCGTCTACGTAATCTACGACTCCTGTCTTGAAGGCGTCTTCAACTGTTGCGTCGTTGAGGATAGGGCCTCCCCTTACGGCGAGGACAACCTTCAGTCCGTACTTTTTAAGCTCCCGTATCAGGAACTTGTCAAAGACTATCTCTCCGGCGTTATCGGCCACGTAGAGAACCTGCTTTCCGGGGACTAAAAAGCGCTCTAAGAGAGCAATATCAAAGTAGGCAAAGGGTGCGCTCAGGACATTTTTTATTTCCTCTTCAAGACTAAAGGGTTTCGGTATTCCGAAGTCTATAACGTTTCCTAAGGCTGCTAGCCTTATGGCTATGGAGAGCTTGTCTTCAGCCTTTTCGTAGATGTCCCTTTCTAAGATAGGTTCAAGCTTTAAGGCAATATCGTTATACCTGTCTTTGAGGGTCTTGTAGGGGTCTTTTACTTGCGTTTTTTCCTTAAAAATCCTGTGGATGAAAGTTGCGTTGTGGCCGGGAGATTTGTCTGGTCGGAGCTCTTTTGAGATGAACTTGGCTGTTTCCCGGAGTATATCAAGGGTCGCGGAGTCGGGAATCTCCGCAACCCTTGCAACGTTAAGCACCTGTTTCATAAAGCAGGGTATGCATTCAGGGTAGACTTTCATCTTAACCCTCTAATACCTTCTTCTTCATCTCTTCCCTGTAAGCTTTCAGTTTCTCTTTTAGTTCTGGGTACTTTATCGCCATAATTTCTGCTGCCAAGACTGCTGCGTTCTTAGCTCCAGCTTTACCTATCGTTACTGTTGCAACCGGGATACCTCCCGGCATCTGAACGATGGAGAGGAGAGAGTCAATTCCTTTAAGAGGGGAGGCATCAAGAGGAACTCCTATAACGGGTAGAACCGTCTTTGCGGCGATTACTCCTCCAAGGTGGGCAGCGTAACCGGCAGCTGCAATGATAACGTCGTACTCCTCCTCTGCCTTCTCACAGAAAGCGATAACCTCATCAATAGTTCTGTGGGCAGAGAGAACTTTTACATCGTAGGGAATGCCGAACTTCTCAAGAGTTTCAGTACAGCTTTCCATGATAGGCATGTCCGATTTACTTCCCATTATTACTGCAACTTTTTTCATCTACCACCTCCTTTGCTTTCACTGGTTTTGAAAGATTTCCTGCCTTATCAACCGCTACAACAAAAACATTTCCTCTTGGACACTCTGGAAAGTAGAAGTATATTCCCTTTCCGTTAGTTGAAAACCGTTTTCCTTTAACGAGAACTCTGTACTCGCTAACGTCTGCTGAGGGTGAGGGCTCCCAAATAACTAAGCAACCCTTTAAAGATTTAAGCACGATTGGAGCTCTCGGAGGAAGCGGGGGAGTCGTGTCAAGGGGGGTCACCGTTATAGCTTTAGAGAGAGCTCCCTTAACGCTGTCCTTAGAAAACCTAAAGCGGTAAGTATAGGTAGAGCCGTTCTTTACCGCCTCATCCTTGAAGTTAAGAGTTCCCGGTGGTAGAGTCTTAAAGGGTTTTACAAAAGGAGGGTGGGCGTTCTTGAAAATTTCAACTGAATAATCGTGATAAGGCTCAAAAGTAAAAGCAACGAATCCATCACCTGACTTGACCTCTTTAATACGGGGTTTGTCCTCTATCGGTTCCTTGCCGATTATACAGACCGGCTCTGAAGGCTCACTCTCGTAACTGTCGTAAATGGCGATTATAGCGTAGCAACGCCTTTCACCGTCTGAGATAGGTATAGGGTCAGAAAAGAAGGTCTTATCAACCTTGACTTTTCGTTTTCCGAAGTTAACGCTGACTACGTAGGAGACTCTATCCGGTATTGGCAGTTTTCTACCGTCGGCGAATGTGGTTACTTTTTGCCAGACAACTACTGGATTTTTAAAGGATTGCTGTATAATAGAAATACGGGGTGGAGAAGGCAACTTGCTGAAGGGAGGTTTTGGGTCTCCCTTACTTCCGCACGTTGTAAAGGAAAAGAGTGAAAGTAAAGGGAAAAATAGAAGCAGTTTTTTCACACTGCCTCCTGTAGCTTTCGGGTGGAAAGGATTTTAGCACAGGTAGCTTTTGCTGATATAATTTTGCGCAAAACACACGGTTAGGAGGTAAAAGTTGGCTTCCATAGATGTTAACCAGATAGCCAAGGGAATGAAACTTGAAATTGACGGACAGCCTTACGAGATAATAGACTACCAGCACGTTAAGCCCGGTAAAGGACAGGCCTTTGCAAGAATTAAGCTCAAGAACCTTAAAACTGGAAACGTTGTTGAGAAAACCTACAAAGTTGGAGAAAAGTTAGAACTTGCCGACTTTGAAGAGAGGGAAATGGAGTACATTTACAACGACGGAGAGTACTACTACTTTATGGACTCCAAGACTTACGAGCAGGTTGGCGTTTCCGCCGCTGCCCTCGGCGAGAAAGCTAAGTTCCTAAAGGAAAATACAACCACTATCGTTCAGTTCTATAAAGGAGAAGCAATTTCTGTGAAGTTGCCAAAGAGTATTGTTCTTCAGGTTGTTGATACTGAGCCCGGATTTAAGGGCGACACAGTTTCTAACGTTACTAAGCCTGCTACTTTGGAAACGGGAGCGGTTGTTCAAGTTCCGATGTTTATAAACCCCGGAGATTACATCAAAGTTAACCCTGAAACGGGTGAGTACATAGAAAGGGTAAGTGTTAAATGATTTAACTGGAGGAGCTGTTGCTGGACAAAGTAAAGGAACTCTTAAAGGCTCTTGAAAATACTTCTGTTGAAGAGCTTGAAGTAGAGACTGAAGGTCTGAAAGTTAGGGTCAAGTTTAAGAGGGAAAAGGGAGCTGGAGCTCCAGCTCCCCTTCAAGAAACTAAAACGGCAGAGCCGGTCGCTCAAGAAGCTCCTTCTGAGGAAGAAAAGACCAACTACTACGTCGTAGAAGCTCCAATGGTGGGAACTTTTTATAGAGCTCCTGCCCCCGGCGCTGAGCCTTTCGTGAAGGAAGGGGACTTTGTAGAAAAGGGGCAAACACTCTGCATAATAGAGGCCCTTAAAGTTATGAACGAGATAGAGTCAGAAGTTTCCGGAATAGTTAGGAAAATCCTCGTGGAGAACGGTCAACCGGTGGAGTACGGTCAGCCCCTCTTCTACATAGAACCGAGGTAGTCTTATGTTCAGGAAAGTCCTCATAGCCAACAGAGGTGAAATAGCAGTAAGAATCATTAGAACCTGTAAGGAGCTCGGTATAAAAACCGTTGCTATTTACTCAACGGCTGATAGGGACTCCCTTCACGTTTACTTAGCTGATGAAGCTATCTGTATAGGAGGTCCTCTTCCTCAGGAAAGCTACTTGAACATTCCGGCCATAATTTCAGCTGCCGAAGTCACTGGGGCTGACGCTATACATCCCGGTTACGGCTTTCTATCGGAAAATCCGGGTTTTGCCGAAATATGTACCGCCTGCGGTATGAAGTTCATAGGGCCATCGCCAGAGGCGATGGTTCTGATGGGCGATAAGGCCAAGGCGAGGGAAGTAGCTGTTAAAGCAGGCGTTCCGGTAGTTCCGGGTAGTGGAATCCTCAGGAACGTTCAAGAAGCCCTAAAGGCGTGTGAGGAGATTGGCTATCCAGTTCTTGTGAAGGCTGCCCACGGGGGTGGAGGAAGGGGAATGAGGCTTATAGAGTCTCCCGATGAGGCTGAAACCCTCATAGCTACTGCAATGGCTGAGGCTGAGGCTGCCTTTGGTAATGGGGAGGTCTACGTAGAGAAGTACATAGAAAACCCAAGGCACATAGAGATACAGCTCATTGCCGATGGTCACGGTAATGTGGTAACCTTTGGAGAAAGGGAGTGTTCCCTTCAGAGGAGACACCAAAAAGTAGTTGAAGAGGCGCCATCCCCATTTGTGGATGAGACTTTAAGGGAGAAGCTTTCAGAAGCGGCAAAAAAGCTTGCAGAGTACATTGGTTACGAGGGTGCTGGAACGGTTGAGTTCCTCGTTGATAAGGACAGGAATTTCTACTTCATAGAAATGAATACCAGAATTCAGGTGGAGCACCCTGTTACTGAACTTGTTACCGGTAAGGACCTTATAAGGTATCAGATTGAGGTAGCTGCCGGTGAAAAACTTGACTTAAATCAACCCACTTTGAAAGGACACGCTATAGAATTTAGGATAACGTGTGAAGATTTTGAAAAGGACTTCCGTCCAACGCCGGGAAAAATAGAAAAGCTACTCCTTCCCGGAGGGTTCGGAGTAAGGGTTGATACCCACATTTACGAGGGGTATTCAGTTCCCCAGTATTACGACTCGCTCCTTGCAAAGCTAATAGTTTGGGGAGAAACGAGAGAGGAAGCTATCAGGAGAGGGAAGAGAGCTCTCTCTGAGTTTATCATTGAGGGAAACTTGAAAACAACAATACCCTTTCATATAAAACTATTAGAGCATGAAAACTTTATAAGAGGAGAGCTTGACACAAAAATACTTGAGACTAAAATTTTGCCGCAAATAAAAACCGTTTGAGCACTTGCGCTAATGCAGCTTGGATACAACCTTTTAAAGTTGCAAATATTATCCGGAGGACGAAATGGCATCTCAGTCTAAATCAGAAAAAGTAAAAATATGGATTAAGGAGTACCTTTCTGAGTTTGGGGAGTATTCAGGTACCCTTGAAGAGCTTGCTAACTTAGCAAACGCATCTCCCTACCTTATAAAGAAAGCCCTCTCAGACCTTGAGGAGGAAGGTTTCCTTAAGGCAGAGTCAAAGAGAGGTAAAGGACTTTTAATCGTTCTAGTGAGCAAAGAAGAAGCAAAAGAAGAAGCGGAAGAGGAGAAAAAAGATACTCAGGAGGTACCGGCCGTGGAAGAGACAAAGCCACAGCCGGATGAGAAGGAGGAGAAGAAAAAGAAGAAAGTTTCACTTCAGGACCAAGTTCTTAACTCTCTACTTGGTAAGGACATTATCGTTTTCCTCATAAGCGGAACAAGGCTTGAAGGTAAGCTCCTTGACTTTGACAACTTTACGCTTTCAATGACTGCTCCGAAAGGGAAATCCCTTGTCTACAAACACGCTATTGCCACAATAATCTTTGAGTAGGAGAGGGATGAAAAGGTATAAAACGCTTGAGGATGCACAGATAGAGCTCATAGAGCTCCTTGAGTCTGAAGGTGAGTTCAGGGGAACGATAGAAGAGCTGGCCGAAAGGCTTCAGGTTCGCCCTGAGAGTATAAAACCGCTCCTCCAGCTAATGCGTTCCTCTGGCGACATTGTCTTTGAAGAGATAGAAGACGAGCTTATTATCAGGCCGTCCTCTCTCATTCCAGCCATCCCACCGATTCTAACGGAAGAGCAGAAGAAGGACGTTGAGAAGAAGCTTGCGGAAGGTCACAAGCTTATTGCCTGCTCCTACATGGGGGGCGTGCAGAGCAGGGAGCTCCGCAGCGCTATGGGAAAGAGGGTGATAATCTACTTCCGGAGCGGTAGTCGGGTTGAAGGGAAGCTAAAAGGTTTTGACAGGTTCTGCATTAAGATAAGGAACTACATGGGTAACATCTTGGTTTACAAACACGCGATTTCAACAATCGTTTACAAGCCCTGAGTTAAGGTGTAGCCGTTTTTCCTGTTACTCCTTATGACTACCGATGGCTCAAGACATTTGAGCATTCTCCTGAGCTTTGATATGTAAACAGGCAAGCTATCTTCCTTTATTCCGAGCTCCAAAAACCTTTCGTATGGGATAACTTCTCCCGGGCTTTCAAAGAAAAGTTTTAGCATTAGTGCTTCTTTGAAGGAAAGGGAGTTCCTCCTTAGGAGCTTCTTTGCCTTGAACTTCTCAAGGTGAGAGCAGTTGGGAGAGAGCCTCAGCTGTAGAAATTCCTTTGACCTTACTTCAAGCTTGAGCTTGTTTGAAATTCTGACAATGAGTTTAATTCCTGTTTTTACAAAGAGTTCTCCGCTGTAGGTAACAAGTATGAGGGCACTCTCTCTATTGATGTAGGGATAGATGTTTTCCAGTAGTTTCTCTTTTCCTCTAAAGGGCAGGACCACAACAACTGGGAGGTTAAGTGACTCAACAGCGTGGTCTATCAGTGGAAGGTTTTTCTTTGAGGGAGATATTGCGAGTAGGTCTATAAAATCGGCCAGTTCACGAGTGGGTACTGTATCAACGGGTTCAACGTAGAATGAGAGTTCCTTTAGTGGAGAAAAACCTTCAAGCAGCGACTGTAGGTCCTCGTCGTCATTGGGAATTCCTATGGCACAGACTCTTTTCATGAGTTTTCCCCTCCTGAAGAGTTGTTCTTACTTTTTCCCTCCCTCATGTATCTAATTATAGCAATCCGTTTTTTCATTGCAGAAAACTGAAATTTTATAAAATAGAATTAGTTTTAGAGAATGTTGGGAGGAGAGATGGAAACAAACCTTATGAAGGAAATCAAGAAGCTCTTAGACCTCATAGAGTCGTTTAAATCTGAAATTTCCAAGATTTCCCAGCAAAAAGAAGGTTTCAAGACTGTAAGCCGCCACATAGACACAGCAATTTCAGAGAGCGAAGAGGCAACGAAGAAGATAATAGACCTGATAGGGAGCTCTATGGAGGCCGTTCAGGAAGCTTTGTCGCTCATCAGGGAACTTCCCGAGGGTGAAAAGAAAGAGAAGGCAGAGAAGCTCCTTTCCAGTACACTTGAGAGTCTAATGAACGCCTTGACGCTCCTTGAGTTTCAGGACATCATGGCTCAGAGGCTACTTAAAATCAAGGGATTTCTTTCCGATGTTGAAAAGAGCATACTAAGGATTGTTATCTTGGCCGGTATTGAGGAGAGCGAGAACGAGAGAAGGGAGGACCTTCAGAAGAAATTAGAAGAGCTGGAGTGGAAGAAAGAAATTTCTCAGGATGAAGTAGACCAAATAATGAAACAGTTCGGAATGTAGAGGCAGTCATGAAGGTAAACATCCCCGACGAGCTTAGAGAGATACTTGAAGAGTTCTTGGTAGAAGCTGAGGAGATACTTGAAAACCTTGACCAAGACCTCGTTGACCTTGAAAACAACCCGCAAGATAAGGAGCTCCTCAACAAGATTTTCCGTGGAATGCACACCCTAAAGGGGGGAGCCGGTTTCCTGAACCTTACACCAATCGTTGAGATAGCCCACAGGATAGAGGACGTTTTCAATAAACTCCGAAACGACGAGATGGAGCTCACTCCGGAGCTCATGGACGTTATCTTAGAGGGAATAGACCAGCTGAAGTCTGCCCTCCAGATGTTAAAGGAGAGGGAGGAGCTCCCGGATATAGAGGAGATTCAGACACTCCTATCAAAGCTTGACGCTGCTCTAAAAGGTGAAGAACCCTCGCAAGAAAGGGAAAAAAGAGAAGAAGAAATTCAGGAAGGTGAAATAGAGTTCGTAGAGGGAATTTCTGAAGAGCTTAAAAAGCTAATTCTGCGTTTCCCCGACAAGGACCTTGCAGGCATCCTTGAGGAAATCATCCTGATGCCTCCGGACGAGCGTCCTATGGAGGTTATACCGGAGATTGAGAAGTTAATTGAAGAGGGTAAGGACGTTAAGGACTTAATAAAACCAAAGGAGAAGAAGGAAGAACCTCAACTGCCTCCACCACCTCCTCCAGCTGAGAAGAAAGAAGAGTTCCCTCCACGGTCTACAAAGAAGCAGGAGAAGAAGCAGTCGGAGAAGAAATCCTCAGAGACCATAAGGATAGACGTTGAAAGGGTAGAGAACCTTATGAACCTCGTTGGTGAAATAGTCCTTGACCGAAACAGGATACTCAGGGTAACGGCCGACGTTGATAGGGAGTGCAGGAGTGAGGCCGTTGAGAAGCTAATAGAGGCGGTAACGAGTCTTGATAGAACTGTGAGCGACCTTCAGGTCGCCGTTATGAAGCTGAGGATGCAGCCGATAAAGAAGATATTCAGCAAGTTCCCAAGAGTGGTTAGGGACCTTGCAAGAAAGCTTGGCAAAAAGGTTCAGCTCATTATAGAGGGAGAAGATACAGAGCTTGACAGGTCTATCCTTGATAAGCTTGAAGACCCCCTCATCCACCTTGTCAGGAACGCCGTTGACCACGGAATAGAACCTCCGGAGGAGAGAGTTCAAAAAGGAAAACCTGAAACCGGAACCATTAGGCTCTTTGCATTCCACGAGGGTGACCACATCGTAGTTGGCATAGAGGACGACGGTAGGGGCATTGACCCTGAAAAAGTTAAGAAGAAAGCCCTTGAAAAAGGCCTTATAACGCCGGAGCAGGCAGCCCAGATGTCCGACAAGGAGGCCTACGAGCTTCTCTTCCTGCCGGGATTTTCTACGGCCGAGAAGGTGAGCGACGTCTCCGGAAGGGGCGTCGGTATGGACGTTGTTGCAAGCACGATTCACTCCTTGAGGGGCTCAATAGAGATAGACAGCGAGCTGGGTAAAGGGACTACTATCCTTCTCAAGCTTCCCTTAACTGTAGCAATCATAAGAACCCTCATGATAGGCATAAGGGGACAGGTTTACGCCGTGCCCCTCCACTCCGTCGTTGAGGTAGTAAGGTACGACGAGAGCCTCGTTAAGGAGGTCGGAAGCTTTAAGAGCTTTATGCTTAGGGACGAGGTTCTACCTCTCTTTTCTCTCAACGAGCTCCTTGAAGTTGAGGACGAGGACGAAAAGCACTTTATCGTAATCGTAAAGGTTGGGGAAAGGTTAATAGCCGTTTCAATAGAGGCCCTCTACGGTGAGGAGGAGATAGTCATTAAGTCCCTTGGGGAGCTCCTTTCAGACATTCCCGGTATAGCCGGGGCAACGATTGCAGGAGATGGAAGGGTAGTTCTAATCTTGGACCTAAACTCCCTCCTTTCAGACTACAAGGTCAAGCTAATTGGAGTGAGGAGATGAACCAGCCAGAGAAGAAAGAGATAAACGTTATCGGCGTTGAAGAGCTCATAGGCGAGGTTCACGAGAAAGAAATTCAGGTAATAGCCTTTAAGCTAAAGGAAGAGCTTGTAAGCGTTCCAATAGAACAGGTAGTTGAGATTACGAACAACAGAGATATAACCCCCGTTCCCAAAGCCCCAAGCTTTGTAATTGGCGTAATGAACTTAAGGGGAAAAATCGTTCCTGTCATAAACCTTAAAGAGCACCTTGGGATAGTGGACGAGATTCCTGAGGATATCTACTCAAGGAACAAGATTGTCATTGTTGAAACTCCAAAGGGAGAGGTGGGAGTAGTCGTTGATGAGATTGTTGGTTCTATAAAGTTCCTAGAGGGAGACATCCTGCCAGAGCCCATAGGCACGATAGGAATAGACGTTAAGTACATATCCGGCGTTGTTCAGCTTGATAGGGAGCTTCTGATAATTCTGAACATAGAGTCAATCTTCAATCGGGAGGATTAGTGATGTTTTGCTCTTGGGAGAGAAGGGAGATAGAGAGGCTCCGTAAGGAGCTTGAGTCTTTGAAGGAAGAAAACGAAAAGCTAAAAAGGGAGTGTGACTCTTTAAGGAAAGAAAAAGAGTCGCTTAACGGAGAGCTCTCAAAGTTTTCTCAGAAGAACCTTGAACTCTCAAAAAAGCTTGAATCCCTAAGGAAGGAAAAAGAGCTCCTTGAAAATGACATACACATGTACAAGCAGATACTTGATTCCCTAATGGAGGAGGCAATCTTCTTAGCGACGCCCGACTTTAAACCGGGAAGGGACGGTAACAAGATAGTCTACGCCAACAGGAGAGCTCTGGAGATAGCCCACAAGTGGAGGGAGGTTTTCGTTTCTGAGTTTGGTATTGACCCGGACAAGCTCGTGGGAGCGAGTATTCACCTCTTCCACAAGGATCCAGAAAGGGTTAAGGAGCTCCTCAAAGCTCTACGTCCGGGAGAACACAAGAAGAACGCCGACATACAGGTTGGCCCTTACGTAATGGCCTCCTACAGGCACGCCATAACCAACAAGGACGGTTCTATTAGGTACTACTTAGCCACTTGGAAGGACGCAACGGCAGAGAAGGAGATAGAAAAACAGCTTGAAAACGCCCAAAGAATGTTCCTTCAGAACCTTAAAGCTACAAAGCAGTCCTTAGTAAACAACTTAGAGACCATAGTGGCAATCTCTGTTGCTATTAAGGAACTTCAAGAAGTTCTTAAGCTATCTGAGAGCCAGATAGTTTCTACTGAGGACATTGAAAAGGCCGTTAACAAGCTGGTTGAAGTTTCAGAGAAGCTCCTTGAGAACTACCAGTTTGTCCTAAAAGAGCTTGAGACGGCCGAGACCAAGACGATAGAGTCAATCCAGCAGATGCAGTACATTAGGGACATAACGAGGGAGATGGAGGAAGTCGTTAAGTCCCTTCAAGTTCAGACGGAGCAGATAGACAGGGTAGTTGAAGTTATAACCTCAATTACGGAACAGACGAACCTCCTTGCCCTCAACGCGGCTATTGAAGCGGCAAGGGCTGGAGAGGCCGGAAGGGGCTTTGCCGTAGTTGCCGATGAGGTAAGGAAGCTGGCAGAGAGGACCAACAAGTCGGCAATTGAGATAAGGGAAGTTGTTAAGAACATGCGTGAGCAGATGGGCAAAACGGCAGAGATAACGAGCAGGAGCGTTCAGGCGGTTGAAGAGGGTATGAACATATTCAAGGAAAACCAGAACACCTACACCTCCCTTAAGGAATCCTCAAAAGAAGTTCTTTCCGTAATCAACAACCTCTCAGAGGTTGTTAACATCCAGAAGGAGAAGATAGACGAAATCGTCAAGAACATCCACAGATCCAACAACCTTATAACCTCTGTAAGGGAACAGTCCGACAAGGTTATCAAGATAGCCGAGAAGACCGACGCGAGCCTCCACAAGATATGGGAGACATTCTACTTGGTTGATATAGGTGACGCTGCTGTCATCCTTGATAGGCTTGCTAAGCTTGGAGAGTTTAGCAGGAAGGTTAACGAGGTTATTAAGAGCAAGTTTGTAGACGGCATTAACCCCGATATCTCAATTATCTCAGAGGTTGATACGCTTATAAGGCTACTGAGCCCGCAGGATAAGGACTTAGCAGAGATTATCGGGAAATACCCCGGAATAGAGAAGTACTTCTCCGACGTTGAAGAGAGACTATTTGACGTTAAACTGTTACTCAAGGAGCTCTTCCTTGCCCTCAATGCCGACGACGTTGAAGAGATGGCTGACAAAGAGTCTGAGATTGCAGAGATAACAAGCCAGATTAGCAGTAACCTCATATTAGCGATTTCTGAGATTCTTAAAAACCAGCAAAGGAAATAAGCTATGGCAAGGAAAAAGGAACTTCTCCCCAAAATACTTGAGACAGGAGCTAACGAGCTTGAGATTATAGACTTTAGGATGTTTGAAGTCCTTGAAGATGGTGGCACCTACGAGTGGATACTTGGCGTAAACGTAGCTAAGGTTAAGGAGGTGATTTTTAAGCCTAAGGATATAGTGAAAGCTCCCGGACTTCCAAAGGAAGCGGAAGGACTTGCGAAGATAAGGGGACAGATGGTTCCCATAATCAACCTTGCCCGTTGGATGAGGATAAAGGAGCCTCCGGGGGCTGGCAAGTACGTTATCGTTATGGAGTTTCTTAGGGAAATTGTTGGAGTTGTTGTTCACGAGGCAAAGAGAATAAGAAGAATACGTTGGGCAGATATAAGGAGACCTCCGAGGAGCATAGACGAAAAACTTGGAGGTAAAGTAATAGGCGTTGTAGAGATTGAAGATAACAAGCTACTGCTCCTTTTAGACTTTGAGGGAATTCTTGACGAGCTTGGAATGATAAAGATATTCGGCGTAGAAACGCCGGAGGACGTTATAGAGGGTATTGAGAGGAAGGGACACTTTAACATCCTCATACTTGACGACAGCCCGGTAGCTAGGAAGATTATACGAAGAATACTGGAAGCTGATGGACATACAGTCTTTGAAGCTCAGAACGGCATAGAGGCACTACAACTTCTCCACAAGTGGCTTGAAGATGCTAAGAAGTCCGGTAAAGATATAACGGAGTACGTCCAGCTGATAATCTCAGATATAGAAATGCCGGGAATGGACGGGCTGACCTTTACGCGGAAAGTTAAGGAGGACCCGGAGCTCTCCAAAATTCCAGTAATAATAAACACTTCCTTAAGCGATAGAGCTAACGTTGATAAAAGTAAGTTTGTTGGAGCAGATGCTCACCTTGTAAAATTTGATGCGCCAGACTTAGTTAAACTTGTTCACGAGTACGCTAAGCTACCAGAAAGGAGGTAAAGGATGGCGATGCCTAACAGTGACATCAATATCCTCATCGTTGATGATATGGCAGCGATGAGGAAAATACTTAAGACGCTTCTTGCCCAGCTCGGTTACAAGAACGTTGACGAGGCCGAGGACGGTAAGCAAGCTCTTGAGATACTCAGGAGGAATCCTGATAAATATCAGCTTGTCATTACAGATTGGAATATGCCCAACATGACTGGAATAGAGCTCGTTCAGGAAATAAGGAAAGATGAAAAACTAAAGCACTTGCCGATTTTGATGGTTACTGCTGAAGCTAAGAAGGAAAACGTCCTAATGGCCATTAAGGCTGGTGTCAACAACTATATTGTTAAGCCGTTTACGGCAGAAACTCTCAAGGACAAGATAGAGAAGATATTTGCTGCCCTTAACAAATAGTCGGGGGGGTCTTCCCCTTCTTTCCATTTTTCATCTCGTACATTCTGCTGTCTGCCAGCTGTATCAGCTGGTAGGCATCAGTTCCTTCATCTGGGGCAACAGCAACTCCATAGCTAACAGAGAGGGAATAGGGGGAAAATTCTTCTTCTATTAGTTTCCTCACCCTAGAAAGGAGAGTGTTTATCTCGCAAGAACCGTTTTCATCGCTGATAACAATGACAAATTCATCCCCTCCGAAGCGGGAGACGATATCGTACTTGCGGAAGTTCTCCTTCAGGAGCTCCGCCACTGCTTTTAAAATTTCATCCCCCTTTCTGTGTCCGAATGTATCGTTAACGACCTTGAAGTTGTCTAAGTCAAGAAAGACTACGTATATTTTGCCCTTTCCCTTTCTCTTGAGCCTCTGGAGCTCCCTTTCCAGAAAATCAAAAAGGGCGTAACGGTTGTAGAGGCCTGTTAGAAGGTCATAAGTGGCTCTCTCTTGGAGTTCCTTCATTAATTGCTCTTTTAGGGAAAAAATCTCATCATACTTCCTCGTAAGTTCGTCCAAGTAGTTAATAAATATTCTCAGTTTAATGTTGTCTCTCATTTTTCCTCCCTGATAGCTACTACAACAGAGGTCTGGTTGTGTAACTTCAGTTTCTTTCCGTCAATTCCTAAAGCTATTTCACCGTGGGTGAAAAAACCAAAAATGGGGGCGTTTAGTATTTTGCCGTAGATTTCAACTTCCTCGTGGGCTCGGTCTTCTAAGGTGTACTGTCGTGCAGTGCAGGAAAAGTTAATAACCAGTTCCGCAAAGCCTATTTTTTCTTTGACGGACTTAGCCACAATTTCCGTGTCTCTTAGTATCTCGTCGGGGATTACGATAGCTAACTTGACTTTTTGTCCTTTTTCTACTGGAGCCCAAACCTCTACGTACCTATCGGTAAAGTTTTTGAAGGTCCTTAGTGCTAATAGTTCCCCCTCCTCGTTCATAATAACGAGGGGAGTGTACCAGAGGTATTCCTTTTTCCTTTTTTCAATTCCCCTTAAAAGGGCTTGAGGGAGGAAACCTGCGGGTTTGTTATCAAGCTCGTATATGAAAAAGCCTTTACCTGAGGTTATTGTGTATATGGGACCTCTCTTAAAGATTCCCGTGGATAAGCCCATCTCAAACTTTACGTTTTCAAAGCTAACAACTGAAAAGCTATTTTTTAGTACTTCTCCTTCAGCAAATATGTAGCCGGGAAGTCTTTCGTTATCTATAACAGTAGAGACGATACCTCCGCATATATTGGATGTTTTTACGCCTTCTCTATCAAGGTAGGTACCAACCTTTCTGAAGAACAGCGGGAACAGCCCATGTATGTAGTCTGCAATAACGATATTGAGGCTGTTTGATTGACTTGCAAAGAGTTCTGTTACTTCCTTTAAAAGTTCTTGGTTTGCTAAGCGCTTGTCTATGCTTGGAAAGTGGTACTGTTTAACTCTTCCTTTCCCTTCAAACCAGAAGAAACAGGCAACAATTCCGCCTGCTATTATTTTGGTATTCTCAAAGGCATCTACTGCACTGAAACCTACGTATTTTCCCCTTTCAAGGCCTAAGATTTTCTCTATGCAGTAAGGAACGTCCTGAGCTGGGTAAAGAGGAGAAACCGATATAAAGGCAAAGTCGGGTTTTCTTTCTAATCTTCTTGCTATCTCTTCAAAGGCTAACTGGAGCACAGGATTTGTTGAAGAGAGAATCTTAACTTTCACACCCTTGCCCTCCCTGATTGTAGTTTGGTCCTCTATTACCCTCCAAGTTATTATGAAAGTATATCAGCGGGTTCCTCCTTGTTGAAAGATTTATCCGATGCGAACCTTATAGCTGGTTTTTACTTCTTTACTAATGAGCTAAATTATAGCCTTCAAAAGGCTGTATCAATAGAAGGAAGGTATAAAAAATCTAAAAGGAGTGATGGCATTGGAAGGACTCCTTGAAACTTTGAATACGGAGCAGAAAGAAGCGGTTCTTTATTTTGACTCTCCCCTTTTAATCTTAGCTGGTGCTGGTTCTGGAAAAACGAGAGTTATTACGTACAAGATTGCCTACATGGTCAAGGAGCTTAAGGTCAGACCGGAGAGAATCCTTGCCGTTACCTTCACTAACAAGGCGGCAAGGGAGATGAAGGAGAGGGTTGAGAAATTAGTTGGACAGGAGGCTCCTGTCTTTGTTGCAACCTTTCACTCTTTCTGCGTAAGGCTTTTAAGGGCTCACAGCAAAAGAGTAGGTTACAGTCCCAACTTTTTGATACTGGATACAGACGACAAGAGGAGGCTTTTAAGGGAAGTCATTAGGGACCTTAACCTTGACCCTGAAAGGTACAGCCCTTCTGCTATAGCCTCCGTCATAAGCAACATAAAGAACGGGCTCTACTCTGAAGAG
This sequence comes from Phorcysia thermohydrogeniphila, assembly GCF_004339575.1. Lineage (NCBI taxonomy): Bacteria > Pseudomonadati > Aquificota > Aquificia > Desulfurobacteriales > Desulfurobacteriaceae > Phorcysia > Phorcysia thermohydrogeniphila. Next base: position 111,650 of record NZ_SMFV01000003.1, on the reverse strand, counting down.
TCTATGTCTGTTTACTACGACAGGATTAAGGATGTCCTTGAGGCCTACAACAGGAGGTTAAGGGAGAATAACGCCCTTGATTTTGATGACCTCCTAATCTACGGAAGGGAGCTCCTTAAAGACCCAGAGCTCCAAAAGCGCTACTCCAACTATTTTGCCTACGTTCTCGTTGACGAGTATCAGGACACAAACAACCTCCAGTACGAGATAGTTAGAGCTCTATCAAAGGAAAAGGGTAACATCTGTGTCGTTGGGGACGAGGACCAGTGTATATACACGTGGAGGGGAGCAAACATAGAGAACATCCTCTCCTTTGAGAGGGACTTCCCCAACGCAAAAATCATAAAGCTTGAGAGGAACTATCGCTGTACGAAAACAATCCTTGAAGCTGCCAACGCAGTCATAAAGAACAACAGGCTCAGGAAGGGAAAAGTACTCTTTACAGATAACCCCAAAGGCGAGCTGATAAGGGTCTTCACGGCAGAGACAGACACGGAAGAGGCAAAGTTCGTTGCCTCAACTATCAAGCAACTCATAAAGAAGGGAAAAAAGCCTTCAGATATTGCTGTTTTTTACAGGACAAACTCCCAGTCGCGGGTTCTTGAGGACGCCTTAAGGAGGGAAGGTATCTCCTACCAGATTGTCGGTGGCGTGAAGTTCTACGAGAGGAAAGAGATAAAGGACGTAATTGCCTACTTGAGGGTTGCCCTCTTTGAGACTGACACGATTTCCCTCTTTAGAATCTTAAACACTCCAAGGAGGGGCCTTGGAACGGCCGTTGAGAGGGAGTTAAGGGCTATTCTCCAGAGTGAGAAGAGTAACATCAAAGCTTTAGAGCTCTTAAAAGAAAGGGTTTCCGAAAAACAGAGAAGGGCAGTTTCAGACCTCCTTTCAACGGTAGAGAACATTAAAGAAAAGGTTCACACCTTGCCCCCTTACGACCTCATTAAGTTTATAGTTGTAGCTACCGGCTATGAAGAGTTTTTGAGGAAAGAGCACCCCGAAGATTGGGAATCCAGAATGGAGAACGTGAGAGAGCTCGGTAATACCCTGCAGGAGTTTGCAGAAAGGGAAAAGCTGACGGGCGAGGGGCTCTACCTTGAGTTCCTAAACACAATAACCCTCTCTTCAGACCAAGATGAGCTAAAAGAGGGTGAGAAAGTTACCCTTATGACCGTTCACGCCTCTAAGGGCCTTGAGTTCCCGATAGTCTTTATAACGGGACTTGAGGAGGGACTTTTCCCTCATGTGAAGAGTTTAGACACTACCGAGGAGGTAGAGGAAGAGAGGAGACTCTTCTACGTAGCGATAACGAGGGCGATGGAGCTCCTAATTCTTTCCCGAGCTAAGAAAAGAAGGGTCTTTGGAAGTCTGAAAGATGTAAAGGAGTCCCGTTTCCTTTCAGAAATTCCCTCACACCTTGTAAAAGAGGTAAAGAGGAAAGGAACTGTCAAAAAGGAGTCTCCCGTTGCAGTTACCTTGCCCAAAAAGGAAAGGAAACCAAAGATTGTGTTCCACCAGAAGTTTGGTAAAGGTGTAGTAAGGAGGGTTGAGGGACAGGGTGAGAACGCAAAAGTAACCGCCTTCTTTGCAAACTACGGTGAAAAAACGATAGTGATGAAGTTTCTTAAAATACTCGCTTAAAAACTAATTGTTGGAGGATAAGTTGAGGACCATAAAGAAGAGACTTTTAACTCCCGGGCCGACAATGGTGCCCGAAAGGGTTCTTGAAGCTCTCTCAAGGCCTGTTCTCTATCACCGCTCTCCAGAGTTCAAGGAGATTTTCCTTGACACGAGGGAGAGGCTAAAGAAGCTCTTTAGAACGGATGGAGAGGTTCTCATCCTTACCTCCTCTGGCACCGGTGCAATGGAGGCTGCTGTTGTAAACCTCTTTAAGCCCGGCGACAGCGCCGTTGTAGTTGTTGGAGGGAAGTTTGGTGAGAGGTGGAAGGAGCTCTGTGAAGTTTACGGGGTAAGGCCAGTTGTTATTGAAGTTGAGTGGGGAAGGAGCGTAAACCCTGAGGATATAGAAAAGGCTATAAAAGAAAATCCAGAGGTTAAGGGAGTTTTAGTCCAAATATGTGAAACATCAACGGGAACAATTCACGATGTAAAGGGAATAGGAGAGGTTTTAAAGAACTACCCTGACGTTCTCCTTATTGCTGACGGAATTACTGCTTACGGCGTTTACGACATTCCAACCGACGAGTGGGGTATAGACGTTGCAATAACGGGCTCTCAGAAAGCCCTGATGACTCCTCCCGGACTTGCCGTTATATCTCTAAATGAGAGAGCTCTCAAAAGGCTTGAAGAAGTAGAAACGAGGAGCTACTACTTTGACCTTAAGAAAGAATTAAAGAACCAGAAGAAGGGACAGACGGCCTACACTACGGGAACGAGCTTAGTCGTTGCCCTAAACGAAGCCCTCAAGATGATAGAGGAAGAAGGACTTGCTAATGTTGCTAAGAGGCACGAGCTCCTTGCAAAGGCCACAAGGGCAGGAGTGGAGGCCATAGGACTGAAACTCTTCTCTGAAAGGCCTGCCAACGGCGTAACTGCAATTTACGCTCCAGAGGGTATTAACGGTCAGGATGTAGTAAAAATTGCAAGAGAAGAGTTTGGCGTTACAATCGCTGGAGGTCAGGCGCACCTTAAAGGAAAAATCTTCCGCCTTTCCCACATGGGTTACGTTGACATCTTTGACGTTTTAACGGCTCTGGAAGTAACGGAGTTTGCCCTTTACAAGCTCGGATACAGGAAGTTTTCACTTGGAGACTCCCTAAGGGCTGCTATGGAGGTAATTGAAAAATGTTAAAGACTGCCGTTGTCGGTAAAGCTGAACAGAAACTTATCAGCAAGCTCATTTTCAATACAGTTGTCCCAAGGCCTATTGCTTGGATTACGACTCTTTCTAAGGAGGGGGTAATCAACCTTGCCCCCTTTTCTTTCTACAATGCAGTTACAACAAAACCACCGATAGTTGTCGTCTCAATCGGTAAGAGGAAGGACGGAAAGTTAAAAGACACAGCAAGGAACATAAGGGAAACCGGAGAGTTTGTAATTAACGTTGTCTCTAAAGACTTCCTTGAAAAGATGCACATTAGCGGTAAAGATTTTCCTCCAGAAGTTAGCGAGGCAGAGGAGCTCGGTATTGAACTTGAGCCCTCTGCTTTAGTTAAGCCTCCAAGAGTAAAAGGTATTCCGGCAGCTTTAGAGTGTAAGTTAAAGGAAATCGTTGAAATTGGTGACACGCCTATGGATTTAGTAATTGGTGAGGTTGTGGCGATTAATTACAGGGAGGAGCTCCTTGAAACCCAAAAAGGCATAGTCGGCCGCCTTGGCGGAAAGCGCTACTTTGTGGTTGATGAGGAGATAGATCTATCAGACCTCTAAGCTGTTTATTTCATCAAGGATTCTCTTGGTGGCCTCGGCGGGGGAGGGAGCTCTCGTTATTGGCCTTCCTATGACCATGTAGTCCGTTCCAAGTTTTACGGCGTCCCTTGGGGTTACTACCCTCTTTTGGTCGTTCTTGGCAGCCCAAGAGGGTCTTATTCCCGGAGTAACTGTAATGAAGTCCTCTCCTAAATTTTCCTTTATTTTCCTTACTTCTTTTGCGGAACAAACTACTCCGTCAAGGCCTGCTTTTTTGGCTAGTTCTGCAAGCCTTAAAACTTCTGCGTCAACGTCAGATTCAATTCCGACAAGCCTTAAATCCTCGTTGCTTAAACTTGTGAGAACCGTTACGGCTATAAGGAGGGGAGGTTTTACTCCGATTTTTTCGGCGTACTCCCTGTTAAACTCGGCGACAGACTTCATGAACTCGTATCCACCGAGGGCGTGGATGTTGTACATCCAGACTCCTGCCTCAATGGCTACTTTGGCAGCAGACTTAACGGTGTTTGGTATATCGTGATACTTAAGGTCAAGGAAGACCTTACAGCTTCTATCTGAAATCTCCTTAACTATACTCGTTCCACAGCGGGAAAAGAGCTCCAGCCCTACCTTAAAGTAGGGGGTGTACTCCTTTACAGTGTCAACAAGATTTAACGCTTTTTCTGCAGAATCAAAGTCCAAAGCTACGATAATCATCCTACAGCTCCTCTATCATGCAGACAAATGTAGGACTTAGGATAACGTCAAAGCTGTCTATCCTATTTATAGCTTCCTGAACTTTACGCTTGGGGGCTGGGTGGGTAGTCATAACCACCGGAACGCCACCATTAACGTTAATGCTCTTCTGAAGTGCCATCTTTATGCTTATTCCGTAGTCACCGAGAACTTTGGAGATTTTTGCGAGAACTCCCGGCCTATCAACAGCTGTAAACCTTAAGTAGAAGGAAGAAATAAAGTCGTCCGGTGCTTTTATTTCAAGCTTTTCGTCGTCAGAAAAGAGCTCCTCAGGAACGTCGTAGGTGTTACCCATAGCTATATCAACTATGTCTGCCACAACGGCGCTTGCCGTTGGCCTTTCACCTGCTCCCATACCGTAGTAGAGGGTCTCTCCGACAAAATCCCCCTCTATGAGGCAGGCGTTAAAGACGCCGTTAACGCTTGAGAGGATATGTTCCTCTGGAATCATCGTTGGATGAACCCTAACTTCAAGCTTTCCGTCAACGACCTTGGAAATGGCAAGGAGCTTTACCCTGTAGCCGAACTCTGCAGCCAGCTCTATGTCAAGGGGGGTAATTTCCCTGATTCCCCTGACAAAGACGTTTTCAGTTCTTACCCACCTGCCAAAAGAAAGGGTTGAGAGTATCGCTATCTTGTGGGCAGCGTCAAAGCCCTCAACGTCAAGGGTAGGGTCGGCCTCGGCGTAGCCGAGCTCCTGAGCTTTTTTAAGGGCAGTTTCAAAGTCAACGCCCTTTTCTGTCATCTCGGTAAGTATGTAGTTGGCCGTTCCGTTTATTATCCCGTATATCCTCTTTATCCTGTTTCCTGAAAGCCCTTCCCTTAGGGCTTTTATTACCGGAATTCCTCCCCCAACACTTGCCTCAAACTTTAAAGAGACGCCTCTTTCCCTCGCTTTTTTGAAGAGCTCCTCACCACTTTCTGCAAGGAGCGCTTTGTTTGCTGTTACAACGTGTCTTCCCTTTTCTATTGCCTTCAGGATAATTTCCTTGGCGATTGTAGTTCCACCTATTAGCTCAACAACTACGTCGCACTCTTTTGAAAGTGCTTTAAATCCATCGTCAAAGATTTTCTCTTCGGGTATCCCAAGCCTCTTAACTTTTTCAATCTCTTTATCTGCAACAAAGGCTATTTCTACCTTTTTGCCGATTCGCCTCTCTATCACCTTAGCATTTTCAAGGAGGAGCTTTACAACTCCCCCTCCGACAGTTCCACAGCCAACTATTCCAACTTTAAAGCTCTCCAAGCTCCCCTCCAAAAATTAAACCTTAATATTCCTTAGGCCGTACTTCTCAAAGGCTCTCTTTATTCCCCTGACGGCCTGCTTTATCCTGAGCTCGTTCTCAACGAGTGCAAACCTTACGTACTTATCCCCGTACTCTCCAAAGCCTATACCGGGAGAGACGGCAACTTTACCGTCAAGGAGGAGCATCTTTGCAAACTCAAGAGAGCCCATTGATTGAAACTGCTCCGGGATTTTTGCCCAGACAAACATTGTAGATTTGGGCTTCTCAACTTTCCAACCGATTCTGTTTAGTCCCTCAACGAGGACGTCCCTTCGGCGCTCGTAGATTTTCCTGTACTCCTCAACACAGGACTGGTCGCCCTTTAGAGCTATAATTGCAGCGATTTGTATCGGCTGGAACATACCGTAGTCAAGGTAACTCTTCATCCTGTAGAGGGCGTGGATGATTTCTTTATTTCCGGCTGCAAAGCCTACCCTCCAGCCGGCCATTGAGTATGTTTTTGAGAGAGAGTAGAACTCAACGGCAACTTCTTTTGCGTCCTTAACCTGAAGTATGCTCGGTGGAACGTAACCGTCAAAGGAAATCTCGGCGTAGGCAATGTCCTGAATAACTATCAGGTTGTTCTCCTTTGCAAAGTCAACGACCTTTTCAAAGAATTTAAGGCTTACGCAGGCAGTTGTCGGGTTGTGGGGAAAGTTGAGGATGAGAACCTTAGGCCTTGGCCAGCTCTCCTTGTAGGCCTTGACGATTGATTCAAAGAAGGCTTCCTCGTCAAAGACGTCGTCTGTAAAGAGGGGAACGCTCCTTACGTCTCCACCGGCTATGATGATTGAGTAAGGGTGAATGGGGTAAGCAGGACTTGGAACGATTGCAACGTCCCCGGGATTTATGAGGGTTAACGCTAAGTGGGCAAGACCTTCTTTAGAGCCTATGGTAGTTATGACCTCTGTTTCGGGGTCAAGGTCTACGTTGTACTTCCTCTTATACCAGAGGGCTAAAGCCTCCCTTAGCCTGTAGAGTCCTTTTGTCTGTGAATACCTGTGGTTCTTAGGGTTCTGGGCAGCCTCACAGAGCTTATCAACGATGTGCTGGGGCGTAGGAAGGTCTGGGTTACCCATTCCGAGATCAACGATGTCCTCGCCTGCCCTTCTCAGCTTGGTCTTTAGGTCGTTTACGACGGCGAACACGTAGGGTGGAAGTCTGTCTATCCTTGCAAACTGGAACTTGGGCATCCTCTTCTCCGCGATTGAAGCTGGAGTAGTCTGAAATTATAACTAAGTTGTCTATTTGCTAAAATAGCGCCCGCGCAGGTGAACGGGAAGTCCGGTGAAAGTCCGGCGCTGTCCCCGCAACCGTGAGCAGGGAACAAAAAGGGCTTTGGCCACTGGAAGGGTCGGGTGAGGAGCTCCCCTTCTGGGAAGGTTAAAGTCCGTTAAAACCCTGCGAGCCGGGAGACCGGCCTGCGCGAACTCTCTTTCTGCCCTGCGGGGGTTCAGGGCAGGGAGGAAAGATGAGGAGTATTGTCCTTTTTTTGTTTTTTCTCTTAAGCAGTGTAGCCTACGGTTTTGACAGGGTAGTTTCTCTCTCTCCAGCCCTCACGGAAGTAGTCTTTTTCGTCGGGGCTTCTGAGAAGTTAAAGGGAGCAACGGTATTCTGTTCCGTTCCTAAGAGGGTTGAACGGGTTGGTGGAATTGTGAACCCTTCCCTTGAGAAGATTATCTCCCTACATCCAGATGCAGTTATTGCCACAACGCTTACACCGAGAGCTCTCCTTGAAAAGCTCTCTTCTTACGGCATAAAGGTTTACGTTTTTAGGCTCGTCGCCTTAAGCGATATAGAAAAGGCCATAGAGGAAGTTGGGAATTTAGTAGGGAAAGACGGCAAGGAGAAAAAGGAAGAGTTCTTAAAGCTCTTAAGGGAGAAAACCGAGAGGCTTAAAAGCTGTATAGGTGGTCAGAAAGTAACCTTTTTAATCTCCTTTAGGCCTTTGTACGTAGCCGGAAAGAGGAGTTACTTGGGAGAGATACTTGAGAGAGCAGGAGCTAAGGTTATTCCTGACGTTTCCTTTGGAGCTCTCTCCTTAGAGTTTTTCTTAACCGAGAAGCCTTCACTTGTAATCCTTGCCCTAAAAGATCCGGAAGACGCTAAGAGCTTTTTCAGCCGTTTCGGGATAAAGAGTTTAGAGGTTGACCCGAACGTGTTTCTCCATCCAAGCCCAAAAGTATTGGAAGGATTAGAAGTTCTGGAGAGAAAGCTTTGCGAAAAGCGGGGATAGTTGGCTTAGTGGGAGCTCTCCTTTTAAGCTCGGCTTTACTACTTTTTTGGAACTTACCGGAAGGTGGTAGGGAGATACTTCTTGATATTCGTCTGCCGGAGCTCCTTTTAGCCCTTTCATTCGGAGGACTCCTAGGGGTGGGAGGGTGTATCTATCAGGGAGTCCTCCGAAATCCTCTGGCAGACCCTTACATACTTGGAGTTTCTGCCGGAGGAGCTTTTGGGGCGACTCTCGGCACGGTACTGAACGGCAACTTGGAGATTTTTGCACTTATGGGAGGAATGGCCACTATCCTACTTTTGCTTCTTGTTTCCCTTGCCTTTCACGATAGCCTCAGGGTCTTACTTTTTGGAGTTGGTGTAAACGCCTTCCTTTCTGCCTGTGTTTTCTTTGCCTACGCCGTTATTCCGACGCTCTCTTTGCAGGAGGCGATTTACTTTACCCTCGGATTTATTCCTCCTGTAAGCATTAAGGAGGCCTTCTTACTCTTACTCCTATCGCTTGCCCTTCTTTTACTGCTTTTACCTTTCTCAAGGGAAGTTGACGCCCTTTCCTTAGGTGAGGAGCTCTCCTACTTTTCCGGCGTTCAGTTCAGGAAGGAAGGTGTTTTCCTCTTAGCCCTGACTTCTGCCGTTGTTTCTGTCTTTGTCGCCAAGACGGGAATAGTCGGCTTTGTCGGGATAGTAGTTCCCCACGCTGTAAGGTTCTTAGGGTTTAGGGTGCACAGGGAGCTCTTACCGGTTTCCTTTTTGGCAGGAGGAGCTCTCCTCATTTTCTCACAGGCGATTGCCAGAAACGTAATCTACCCAACGGTTCTACCCGTTGGAGTAGTTGCTTCCCTTATTGGCGTTCCGGCCTTCCTCTATATCCTGTGGAGGTTCTCTCTTGTTAGAAGTTAAAAACCTTAGCTTCAAGGATATCCTCAGGGGAATCACCTTCTCTGTGGAGTCCGCTACTGTCGTTGGCCTTGCAGGGAAGAACGGTGCAGGAAAGACGACGCTCCTTAAGTGCTTAGGAGGGTATTACCATTATAGTGGCCGTATTAACTGGAATGGAAGAGAGATAGGAAACCTTCCATTAAAGCAGAGGATTAAGCTCGTAAATTACCTTCCACAGAGTATAGAGGTTCTCTTTCCATTCACGGTTGAGGAGCTCCTTACAGCCTCTATCCCCTTTAGGGTAGAAAGAGAGGCTTTAGAGGGAGCTCTGCAAAGGGTAGGTATTCTCCATTTAAGGAGTAGAGCATTTAGGCTTTTAAGTGGTGGTGAAAAGGTAAAGGTCTTTATAGCAAGGCTTTTGCTTATAGACCCTGAAATTTACCTCTTTGATGAGCCTGCTGCATTCCTTGATGTAGAGGTTCTACCCCTCCTTGCCGAGATAATACTGGAGCTTAAAGAGAGAGGAAAAATAGTTCTTGTAACTGCCCACGACGTTAACTTTCTCCTTGACGTTTGTGATGTCTTTTTGGGGCTTAAAGGGGGGGAGCTCCTCTTTTACGGTGATAGAGAAACCTTCCTTAAGAACCTTGAGAACCTTTATGACACAAAACTTAGAGTCGTTCATGTCTCAGGAGAAACTTTCATAAAACCACTTTTGAGGAGGTGAGAGAGTGAGGAAGAGCCTGATTCTTCTAACTACGTTACTTACAGCGACAACGGCTTTTGCCGGAGAAGTTCCCGAAATTCAGGTAACTGCCACAAGGGTTGAAGTCCCGGTAGAGCACGTTGGAGATGACGTTGAGATTATTACGGAGGAAAAGATTAAGAAGTATGGTTTTACAAGTATTACAGATGTTCTGAAGTATGTCGCGGGGATTCATATAAGTTCAAACGGTGGTTTTGGACAGACAACAAGTGTTTATATGCTTGGACTTCCAACAAAACATATTCTCGTTATGATAGATGGAGTACCGATAAACGATCCAAGTAATGTTGATTCTCAGGCTAATTTTGCCTACATAGACTTAAATAACGTAGAGAGAATAGAAGTTCTTAAGGGAGCTCAAGGAGCCCTTTATGGTTCTGAGGCTATTGCTGGTGTAATTAACATTATTACTAAAAAACCTAAGAAAAATGAGTTTAAGTTTGGATTTGAGGGTGGAAAGTACGAAACTTTTAAGGAAAATGTTTTTTCTTCTTTAAAGTTTAATGACGGTTACTTATTATTCTCGGTAGAGAACTTTAAAACGAATGGTTTTAGTGCTACAAACAATAAGGCTGGAATTTTTACTTATGATCCAGATAACGATGGCTATAATTACAGAACTGCTTGGTTCAGTTATGGTTGGAACCTTAATGAATTTACAAAGATAAGAGGTAGCTTTAGACTGAAGGATGGTAAAGCAGAATATGATAGTGCAAAATGTGAGTATGATCCGACAACTTGGGCTCTCATAGGTTGTGAACCTTACTCTGATACATATACTACTTACTATAACTACTTTGCAAATATTAAGGTTGATTCTGCTTTGACCGATTCCTTACTTATAACAGCAAATTTCGGAAATAATAAAGAGGAAAGGACTGCCATAGATTCCTCGGGAGAGGGGGATTACACAGGGATTACGAGATATGCTTCTGTGCAATTAGCATATTATTTTCAGGATAGCCTGATTTTTACTTCTGGTTTTAGCTATAAACAAGAGATTGGTGACTTTAGTGGAGACTATCCTTCGTGGGGAACAAGCATAAAGGCTGAAGGACGCCTTTATACACGTTCTATTTTTGGAGAAGTTCATTCTAATTACTATAACTTGCATACCACTTTGGCTTTAAGAAGGGATTTTCATAGCCAATTTGGAGCGAAAACTACATACAAAATTTCCACTGTTTACACTGTCAGACAAACAAGAACAACTCTTAAGGGACAATACGGAACTGGATTTAGAGCTCCATCGCCCTATCAGTTATATGCTGTTTCAGTTTTTCCATGGGGAGAGACTGTTTTGGGAAATCCACATTTAAGAGCTGAAACAAGTGAAAATTGGATTTTAGGAGTTAAGCAGCAACTTTTAGTTGTTAAAGGAGAAATTGAGGCAAATTATTTCAAGAACCATATTTGGGATCCCATTGTGTATGATAGCTCGGCAGATCCAAAGTATCAGAATGCAAATAAAGGAATTACCGAAGGGATGGAGGTGAAGCTTTCCTTTAAGGTTTTACGGGAGTTAGACGTATTTGGTAGCTATACTCACCAACGACTAAGTGGGGATGATGCTTTCGTTCTGAGAAGACCAGAAGATAGTTACGTTTTCGGATTCAACATTAAACATGGAGACTTTAAGTTCTCCTTCTGGGGAGAACACTATAGCTCAAGGAAAGATAAAGATTTTTCTTCTAACCAGTACGTTTCTCTATCTCCTTTTACGACTTACAACTGCTACGCCTCCTACCAGCTTAACGACAGGGTTAACTTTTACCTTAAAGGCATTAACCTAACGGACAAAGACTACGAGCTTGCTTACGGTTACAACACTATGGGTAGAGCTCTCTTCGCAGGCCTTGAAGTCTCCTTTAAGTAGCCCATTAATTAACCCCTCCCGCTTTTTTTGGGAGGGGATTACTTTTCTACAAGTGAGTAGAGAAGCTTTATCTCCTCTGCCCAGATTGAAGGGTCTGGGGTTTCAAGGATTAAGGGAATATCATCAAGTCTTGGGTCGTTCATTATCAGCCTGAAAGCTTCAAGACCTATGTTTCCTTTACCGATAGACTGGTGTCTATCAACCCTACTGCCAAATGAAGATTTTGCATCGTTTAGGTGCATTCCTTTTAAGTACTTAAAGCCGACGATGCTGTCAAACTCTTCCATCGTCTTTAAGTAGGCCGGTTCTGTCCTTATGTCGTAGCCTGCTGCGAACATGTGGCAGGTGTCAAGGCAGACGCCGATTCTTGATTTATCCTCCACCATTTCAATAATCTCTGCCAAGTGTTCAAACCTATACCCTACGTTTGAGCCCTGACCTGCCGTGTTTTCAAGGACTAATATGACGTCTTTTGTCCTGCCGAGTATCTCGTTTATGGAGTCGGCTATGATGCGCAGGCACTCTTTTTCAGAGACTTTCCGTAGGTGACTTCCGGGGTGGAAGTTGAGGTACTTAAGCCCAAGTTGATAGCACCTTTCAACTTCGTCAACGAAGGCTTCAATGGACTTTCTCCTCTTCTCCTCTTCAGGGTGTCCAAGGTTTATTAAGTAGCTGTCGTGGGGTAAAACGTATTTAGGGGAGATTCCTACCTCTTTAAGGTTGTTCTTGAATTTCTTTACCGCTTCCTCTGTTAGGGGTTTTGCTTTCCACTGTCTCTGGTTCTTTGTAAAAAGTGCAAAGGCCTTTGCACCTATGTTTTTGGCGTTTAAGGGAGCGTTAAAGACTCCTCCCGCTGTGCTAACGTGTGCACCGACGAACTTCATCACTTCTCCTTGTTAGGGTCTTTTTCTATGAGATACCACTTTATTCCGTCTTCTGTGTACTCTTTTAGCACCTTGAAGTTGAGTTTTTGGAATGCTTTGAGAGCTCCGGCGTGGGTATCTGCTCTAATAGGCCCTCCGGCCATCTCCTCTAAGGTGCTGATTAGCTTCCTTGCAACTCCCTTTTTCCGGTATTCGGGCTTAACGAAGATATCGTATAGGTAGGTGTGGTTCTTCTTCCTCCTTGCGTAGAGAAAGCCTATGGGTTCCCCTTTTTCGTTCTTTGCGACGAGAAGGTAGGAGTGAGGTCTTGCCCTGTAGTTTTTGTAGTAGTTTATGGCGTCGTAGCGCTCAGAGTAAATTCTGAGTCCTTTTTCTGCAGAGCCGTAAATGGTCTCAAGCATTCCCCTAAGCATCGGGAAGAAAGAGTTAAAATCCTCCATAAATTTCCACCTTTCAACCTTTACCTTCTCCATGGGGTTTCTATGTCTACCTCCTTGGGGTTTATAAGAAAAGAGGCTTCTCAGAAGGAAGTATTAAGGACTGTGCTAAACCTTGCAGTTCCCATCCTTCTTTCAAATCTGCTCTACACTTTTCAGAACGTTGTTTCACTTCTTTTAGTGTCTCCACTGGGTAAAGAAGTTATTGCGGGGGTAGGGTTTGCGTCAACCCTCCTGTGGCTCATTTACGCAACTACGGAAGTTGTCTACACCGGCGTAAACGTCCTTGTTGCGCAAGTAGTAGGGGCTGGAAAGAGGGGAGGTAGCATCCTGCTTGCCGGCTTCATTCTCTCAATAGTGATATCCCTCCCTGTAACCCTTTGGGGAGAGGAGCTCCTCCGCCTATTCCTTACCTCCTTTTCAACCCCCGATAGAGTGATAGACGTTGCCTTAGAATACCTCCGGCCAATACTTCTTCTCCTTCCACTTGTCTTTATAACTAACGCAATTAACGCAGGTTTTAACGGCCTTGGAAAGACAAGAGTTATCTTTTTCGCTACGCTTTTTGTAAGTATTCTCAACGTTGCCCTTTCCTTAGTTCTTATCTACGGCCTTTTAGGGTTTCCCGCTTTAGGTGTGGAGGGAGCCGGCTGGGCCGTTGCTATATCAGAGAGCCTTGCAGCCTTTTTCTACCTTCCTTTTCTCTTAAAGGAGGAGCAGATAAATCCTCTAAAGGATGTAGAAATTCGGCTTGAAAATCTCTCAAAGCTCGTAAAAGTAGGGTTTCCAGCAGGGTTAGAAGAGATAGTTATGACGCTGTCTTATAACTTCTTCGTTGGACTTGTCGCGACCTGTGGAACGGCCGCCTTAGCTGCTTTTCACATAGGATTAAGGGTAGAGTCTTTCTCCCTTGCTGTCGGAATGGCTTTTTCCTTTGTGGCGACGACCGTAGTTGGACAGAACTTTGGTGCAGTTAACTGGGATGGGATTAAAAGGGGGGTAAGGGCAACTCTGCTTCTGGCAGTTTCAATAATGACGTTCTTAGGCCTCTCTATGGGACTGTTTTCCCGATGGCTTACGGAGTTTTTCACAGGCGACAGGGAGGTAGTCTACTGGGCTGTTCGCTACCTGTGGATGATAGCTCTGTCTCAGCCGCTTATAGCTATAGCATTCGTCCTGTCGGGAGCTATCAGGGGGCTTGGAAAAACCCAGTTACCTTTGGTAGTGAATACTCTGAGTTTCTGGATTGTGAGAGTGATACCTTCCTTACTACTCCTAAGCTTCTATAGAACCCCTTACGTTCCGTGGGGGGCTATGGTGTTAGAGAGTGTTTGGAGAGCTCTAACCTATTTAGCTTTGTGGAAAAGAGTTTCCCGTCTGTAAGTATTGTCATTTGCGAATTTTTGTTTAACCTAAAATTTGCAGAAAAGATACAGAATAAGAAGTCGGAGGTGTAAATGGAGAAATACATTCAAGTTGTAACGACCCTACCGACTAAAAGGGATGCTGAGCGCATAGGGGAGAGACTCCTTGACCACCTGCTTGTAGCCTGCGTCCAGATTGTTGGTCCCATAGAGAGTATGTACTGGTGGAGAGGAAAACAGGAAATCTCTCAGGAATGGATACTCATAGCGAAAACAAAGAAGAAGCTTTACGAGCGAGTAGAGGAGGCCATAAAGAACTTGCATCCTTATGAGATTCCAGAAATAATAGCTGTGCCTATTGTGGCCGGTTATAAACCATACCTTGACTGGATAGAGTCGGAAGTGAGGTAGTTTTTGGAAGAAGTTTTTCTATGGGGTTTGTTGCTTTTCTTCGGAGCTCTATCGGGCTTTGCTGCTGGCCTGTTTGGAATCGGTGGCGGAATTATCTTAGTTCCTTTCTTCTGGTGGTTCTTTTCTTCCTTAGGCGTTTCTGAGGATATAGCGGTTAGGCTCTCTGTTGGAACAAGTCTTGCCGTAATAACTTCCGTTGCGCTTTTTACCTCCGGGTTTCACTTCTTAAGAGGAAGACTCAACTGGAAAGAGCTGGCGGGAACTTTTGTCTGGATAGCTTTAGGGGTATCGTGTGGAACGATAGCTTCCACATATCTTCCGACCTCTCTTCTTAAGAAAGGCTTTGCTTTTATCCTTTTAGCCACGGGTTTAAAGCTACTTAAAGGTAGAGCAGAGGTTAAGCTCCAGCTCAAAGAAAAAGTCTTGATTCCCCTTTCCGTTTACCTTTCGGCTTTCCTCAGCTCAATGCTTGGCATAGGTGGGGGCATCGTCATAAACTCCCTTCTCTTTACCTTTTCAAGAAGACCTGCCGAGAAAGTAGTTGCTCTGGCGTCGGCGGTTTCTTTTTTCAACGCTTTCCTTGGAGGCTGTTTTTACGCAGCAATCCCCACACAGGAAGTTTTGGACTGGCAAGTAGGCCTTGTTTACCTTCCTGCTGTTTTCTTAGCGGCTTTGGGGGCAGTTCCCGGTATCAAGTTGGGGGTGCACATCCTTCACAGAGTTAATGCTCACTTCCTAAGGAAAGCTTTTGCCCTCCTCCTGCTCTTGGTTTCTATCAAGTTGGTCATTTAGCCCTCCAATGTGCTATTATTTTATTCTGAAATGCCAATTAAGGGGAGAAAGATGAGTAAAAAGGTTCTTGTTCTGGGTGGGGGGATTGGTGGTATAGAAGCTTCCTTTGCCCTGTGCCGTAAAGGTTTTGACGTTGAGTTAGTTTCTGACAGGGACTACCTCTACATATACCCGATTTCCATCTGGATTCCAACTCACGAGTACGACTGGGAAGATGTAGTAATGCCCCTTGAAGACGTGGCAAGGGCTAACGGCTTCAAACTAACCATCGGGAAGGTTGAAAGAATTTTATCGCAGGAGAAAAAAGTCTATCTTGAAGATGGAACTGTCAAGGAGTACGACTACCTCGTTATAGCGATAGGCGGTTCAAAGGTTAAACATAAGGGAGTTGAGAACACCCTATCAATTTGTGGAGCTCCAGAAGAATCCCTCAAGATAAGAGAAAGAATTGACCAGTTGATAGAAAAGGGTGGGGGGATAGTTGCCGCTGGATTTGGAGGAAACCCGAAAGACCCCAGTGGTGTGAGAGGAGGGCCCGCCTTTGAGTTCATCTTCAACCTTCACGTTTACTTAAAGAAGAAAGGAGTTAGAGATAAATTTCAGCTTGAGTTCTTTGCTCCGATGCCAAAGCCCGGTATAAGACTTGGTGAGAAAAACGCAGAAAGAGCTTACAAGATGCTTGACAGCTTTGGTATTCGCCGTCACTTCGGCAGGAAGATAGTTGAGTTCCGTCCGGACGGTATTTTGTTTGAAGGCGATTACTTCTTAAAGTCAGACTTGACGATGTTCATAGCTGCCACTAACGGTCATCCTGTCTTTCAACGTTCCGACTTACCCTTGAATGAAGCTGGGTTCGTAAAAATTGAGCCAAGCTGTGCAGTGCCGGGAACTGAAGAAACGGTCTGGGCAATTGGCGACAGCGCTGCCATTGAAGGGCCAAAGTGGAAGGCAAAGCAGGGACACCTTGCAGAAGTGATGGGAAGAATTGTTGCAAGGAACATAGAAAACAAAGAAAAGGGAAACCCAGAAAGGGAAAGTTACATTCACCACCTTAGCATCCTCTGTCTCATGGATATGGGAAGTATGGGAGGAGCTCTCGTCTTCAGGAACGACAAGCGTTCAATAATGCTACCCCTTCCGATTGTTGGACACTACTTGAAAAAGCTCTGGGGCTGGTACTATAAGGCAAGTAAGTTGAGGAAGATTCCAAGAATTCCGGGATTTGACGCTCCATAATGGATACTATATTATTCCTTTTCCGAAAAACTCACCGGGCCGGACTCCGGAAGGGGTGCCTTTTTGGGTTCTTCCGGAGGAGGATGGCTCGGGAGGCAAAACCCACTTAAAAAGGAGGAGACATGTCTGAGGAAATCAGAGAGACTCAGGAACAGCAGGAGCAAAAGCTTGAGCAGACCCAAGAGGTAGCTGAACAGGAGACCTTCAAGCCAAGGCCACCCGGCCAGAGAGTTACTATGAAGGAGCTCCTTGAGGCCGGCGTTCACTTTGGTCACCAGAAGGAACGCTGGAATCCCAAAATGAAGAAGTACATCTTCACAGAGCGTAACGGTATCCACATCATTGACCTCCAGCAGACTATCAAGTTTTTTGAGCAGGCCTACGACTACATCGCAGACCTCGCTGCAAACGGTGGAACTGTTCTCTTTGTATGTACAAAGAAGCAGGGACAGGACATCGTTAAGGAAGAAGCTGAAAGATGTGGAATGTTCTACGTTAACAAGAGGTGGCTCGGTGGAACTCTTACAAACTTCCAGACAATAAGGAAGTCCATCTTCAAGCTGAAGATGCTCAAGAAGATGGAAGAAGAGGGCGTCCTTGACAAGCTTCCTAAGAAGGAAGCTATGAGAATGAGGAGGAAGAAGGAGAAGCTTGAGAAGTACATCGGTGGTATTGAGAATATGAACAGGCTTCCCGATGCCCTCTTCGTAGTTGACATTGTTAGGGAAGAGATAGCCGTAACAGAAGCAAGGAAGATGGGAATTCCCGTTGTAGCCCTCGTTGATACCAACGCAGACCCAGACCTTGTTGATATTCCAATTCCTGCAAACGACGACGCTATAAGGGCTATCAGGCTTCTTACCTCAAGGATTGCTGACGCCGTTCTTGAAGGGAAGATGAGAAGAGAAGCCGTTAAGCTTGCCGAAGGTGAAGAGGCAGAAGAGGTAGACTTCATCCCAGAAGAGGAGTAAAAACTTTAAGTAGCTTATTAGGGGGTAGTAATGGCTGAAATTACAACTCAGATGATAAAGGAGCTGAGGGAAAAGACCGGAGCAGGAATCGTTGACTGTAAGAAGGCCCTTCAGGAAGCCGACGGTGATATGGAAAAGGCCATTGAGATACTCAGGAAGAAGGGCGCTGCCAAGGCTGCTAAGAAGGCTGACAGGGCAACTGCAGAAGGAATTGTTATCTCCTACATCCACGCCGGTGGAAAGGTTGGAGCTCTCGTAGAGCTCAACTGCGAAACGGACTTTGTTGCGAGGACTGAGGACTTCAAGACTCTCGGTCGTGAGATTGCAATGCAAGTTGCGGCAATGGCGCCTGAATACGTTAGCAGGGAAGAAGTTCCAGCTGAAGTTATTGAGAAGGAAAAAGAAATCCTCAGACAGCAGGCTCTTTCTGAGGGTAAGCCTGAGCACATCGTTGAGAAGATAGTTGAGGGAAGGTTAAACAAGTTCTACTCTGAGAAGTGCCTCCTTGACCAGCCTTGGATTAAGGACGACAGCAAGACGATTGCAGACCTCGTTAGGGACTACATTACGAAGCTTGGAGAAAACATTAGGGTTAAAAGGTTCTGTAGGTTTGAAGTTGGGAAGTAATCCTTAGCCCCCTTCTGGGGGCTTTTTTTTATGTATAATTGCGAAAAACTGAAGGTGAAAAGGCGGGAAATGGAGATAAAGTACGAAAGGATACTCCTCAAGCTAAGTGGAGAAGCACTACAGGGAAACAAAAACTACGGAATAGACCCTGAATTCTTGCGGAGACTTGCCAAAGAAATCAAAAGGGTTGTTGAGTTAGGAGTTGAAGTTGCAATTGTCATAGGTGGCGGTAACATCTTCCGCGGAGTCTCTGGTGCGACTCAAGGAATGGACAGAGCTACTGCTGACTACATGGGAATGCTTGCAACCGTCATAAACGCCCTTGCCCTTCAGGATGCCCTTGAAAAAGAAGGCCTCCACACGAGAGTTTTAACAGCAATTGAAATGAGGGAAATCGCCGAGCCTTACATCAGAAGGCGCGCCATTAGACACCTTGAAAAGGGAAGGGTTGTTATATTTGGGGCTGGAACTGGTAACCCCTTCTTTACAACAGATACGGCTGCGGCCTTGAGGGCTGCGGAAATTAACGCAGATGTCCTTTTAAAAGCGACAAAAGTTGACGGAATCTATACAGCAGACCCTCTAAAGGATAAAAACGCCAAAAAACTTGACAAACTTTCGTACAAGGAAGTAATTACAAACGGTATAAAGGTAATGGACTCTGCTGCTGTAAGTTTGTGTATGGAAAATAACATTCCTATAGTTGTCTTTGATGTCCGCAAGCCCGGTAACTTAGAAAGGGTCGTTAGAGGAGAAGCCGTAGGATCACTCGTTGAGGGAGAGGCGCTATGATTGAGGAGCTGTTAAAGGATGCAGAAAAGAGAATGGGTAAGGCCGTTGAGGTCTTGAAGGGGGAATTTGCTGGTCTTAGAACTGGAAGGGCTTCAACTGTCCTTGTAGAGGATATCAAGGTTGACTATTACGGGACGCCTGTAACTATCAAGCAAATTGCACAGATTGCCGTCCCAGAACCTACGCAGATTACAATTCAACCGTGGGATACGTCCGTAATTCCGAACATTGAGAAGGCCATAAGGGAATCTGACCTTGGAGTTCAGCCTCAAAGGGATGGGAATATAATCAGGATAAACCTTCCTCCACTTACGGAGGAAAGGCGTAGGGAGCTCGTAAGGAAGGCTGGTAAGCTTGCAGAGCAGGCAAGGATTGCTATTAGGAACGTCCGCCATGAGGTTATGAAAGAACTTGACAAGCTCAAGAAAGAAGGGGGATTCTCTGAGGACGACATAAAGAGGGCGAAAGAGGAACTCCAGAAAATTACAGATAAATTCACCAAAAAGGTTGATGAACTCCTCTCGAAGAAAGAGGAGGAAATTCTCACAGTCTAAGGGAGGTGAAAAATGGCTCACAAGATTGACGCTGAACTCTGTATCGGATGCGGTGCGTGTGCATCAGTATGCCCAACAAACGCAATCCACCCAACAGACGACGGAAAGTACGCAATTTCTGCTGACGACTGCATTGACTGCGGTGCTTGCGTAGAAGTTTGCCCAACAGACGCCATTTCCGCCGAGTAACATTCGGGGGCTACTGCCCCCTTTTATTCTTTGAAGTTAAAAGTTAGGAATTTTTTCTTTCCGTTTCTTCAATTTCTTTCCAAATTCTATGGTATTCGCTCGGTATTGATTTGAAAAGCTTCATAATATCTTTGAGATATGTAACTATAACAGGCCGGTACTTTGATTCTTCCCAAAAAGCATTGAATATTGATTTCAGACTCTGATAGCCTATACCTACTTCAGATAAGGCTTTTTCTAATTCTATGCGGCTAAATGTTTCTCCTGATTCTAGGATTTCCATGAACTTATCAAGAATGTCGTAAAGCTTATCTACTTGTTCTTTGGAAAGTCCTAGTTCGTAGAATACTCCAAAAGAAGGATAGTACCTTGAGTAATAGACTAAGTTTATTTGGTGTTCCAAACTTTGGAGTTTTTCTTCAATATCTCTAAGCTTTTGCAGTAGGATAGAATCGCCATTCATAGCTCCCCTCTAGTTTAAAGTTCTTTTTTTTCAATTTTAGCACTCCTTCTTAGTTAGTAGGAAGAGTAGACCATTTGAAGGTTGCCAAAATAAAAGGAAAGTGGGAGATACGGCAATTAAAGCTAAGTTTTTCAAGCTTAATTATTTGGTGCCCGGGGCGGGATTTGAACCCGCACGCCCTTACGGGCAAGGGATTTTGAGTCCCTCGCGTCTGCCAGTTCCGCCACCCGGGCATATATAGCGAGGGGGGATTTTATCCCCCCTCGGACTCCCCCCGTTCGGGAATTATAATATAGGCTCAAAGAGTTTTAAAACAATTTGGGAGCGGAAAATGAATCTTAGAGTTGGTTTTATCGGTGGTGGTAATATGGCAGAGGCTTTTATAAGTGCTTTTGTTGACGGAGAGCTCCTCCTTCCAAGTCAGATTTCTGTTTCTGACGTACTAAAAGAAAGGCTTGACTACTTAAAGGAAAAGTATGGGGTTAAAACCTACCTTTGTAACCTGCAGGTAGTTACGGAGAGTGACGTTATTTTTCTTGCTGTAAAACCTCAGGTTATGACGACCGTTTTAAAGGAGGTAGCTGGTTCACTTTACCCTTCTCAAATTGTCGTTTCTATGGCTGCTGGGTATCCGATAAGGAAAATAGAGGAAATTATTGGAGACGATAAAAAGGTAGTGAGGATTATGCCTAACATCCTCGTAAAAATAAGAAAGGGTGTTGTTGCCTACTGTGATAACAAAAGACTTCTTGACGAAGAGAGAAAATACGTGAAGGAGCTCCTTTCCACCTGCTCTGAAGTCTTTGACCTTGACGAGAAGCTCTTTGACGCCGTTACAGCCCTTGCTGGAAGTGGGCCTGCTTTCGTCTTTCTCATACTTGAGGCTCTGAGCGATGGAGGAGTTAAACTTGGACTGCCTCGGGACGTTGCGTTGAAACTTGCCACTCAGGTTCTAATTGGCTCTGCAGAGATGGTAAGGGCTGGAGAGCATCCTGAGGTTCTTAAAGATAAGGTAACCTCTCCTGCGGGAACTACGATAGCTGGTCTTTCTGCCCTTGAGGAAAACAGGACGAGGTTTGCCTTAATTAAGGCCCTTGAGGAGGCCTGTAAACGTTCTGTAGAAATAACAAAGCTCGTTGAAGGAATGTAACGTTGAAAAAGCTTAGGCCTGAGAAGAGATTTTACAGGGCACTAATAAAGAGGCCGGGATTTAAGTCATTTGAAGTTATTGCCGGCGAAAGCGACGTTTGGATATCTGTCCCAGAAAAATCTTTTAGGCCGGAGCTCCCCTCTCTCCTCCTTGATTGTCTCGTTTCCTTAAGAACTCAGCTTCTTGCCTTTGGGAAGGAAAACCCTGAGTTTTTAACTTCCCTTACCCCTGTTAAAGTTCCTCTCCTTGCTCCTTCTATCGTTAAGAAGATGGCCGAGGCTGCTAAAAGAATTGGCGTAGGTCCTATGGCCGGGGTGGCCGGAGCTATTAACTACTTCTTGGGCAAGAAGCTAAAAGAGCTTGGCATAACGGAGTTTATGATAGAAAATGGCGGAGACGTCTACGTTTCTTCCAGCCGCAGCGTTACTTTAGCCTTAATAACGGGAGTACCTAAGCTTGACGGAAAGCTTGGGGTTTCACTTCCAGCTGGGGAGTGGGGCGTCTGTACTTCCTCAAGTAAGATTGGTCACTCCTTAAGTCTTGGAAACACCACCATAGCGACGGCTATCTGTAAAGACCCTGTTATCTCAGACTGTGCAGCTACCTTCTTAGGAAACAGCAGGACAGAAGAGGAGTTCATAGAGAGGACAGATAGGCTAAAGGAGGTTGAAGGCGCTTTAGGACTCTTAAACGACCGCTTCGTGATACGGGGAAGGGTAGAGCTTGTAAGACTTGTTTAAGATTAATTCCTTGACATTAAATGGGAAAGTCCATATAAATTAATTGCAATATTTGAATCAACGGGGTCTAAGTATGAAATTAAAGCTCTTGCTCCTTTCGGCTTTTTTAATTGGGAACGCCAACGCCTTGACCCTTGAAGAGGCAGTTCAGACGGCCTTAGAGAAGAACAACCTGATAAAGGCCAAGAAGCTTGAGCTCAAAGAGAAGGAGCTTGACTTTAAGATTTCTAAGCTTCGGTTGTTGCCGAGAGTTGACTTTTACTCTGAGTACAACAAGACGACAGACCCTCCCTACGCCATAATGAACAGGATGGAGGTTAAGAAGCTTGACCCGAGGGTTACCGACTTTAACGACCCTACAAAGTTCCAGCTCTTTAAGACGGGAGTAAGGGCAACCGTTCCAATATGGATGGGAGGAAAGTTAAGGATTGCTGTTGATTTAGCAGAAAAAGAGGTAAAGGCTTCTAAGAAGCAGCTTAAAAAGAGCAAAGAAGAGGTTGTGTATAACGTTGTAAAGGCCTACTACGGTGCTCTAACGGCCAAGGCCTTTGTTAAAACCGCAGAGCTTGCCGTGAGGGACGCCGAAAAACACCTGAAAGATGCAGAAACGGTGTATAGGGCCGGCTTAGGCGTTAAGTCCGATTTCTTAAGGGCAAAGGTTTACTTGGAGAGGGCTAAAGAGACCCTCGTTGAGGCCAAGAGCAACTACGAGATAGCTAAGAGAGCCCTTGCTGTAGCGATGGGGCTAAAACCAACCACAGACCTTAACGTTGAAGGGGAACTAACCTATAGACCCTTTTACTTAGACCTAAACGAGCTGATAGAGACCGCTTTGAAGAGTAGACCTGAGCTAAAAGAGCTAAAGGTGAGGCTCAAGCAGTCTGAGGATATGGAAAGACTTGCAAGGTCGGACTTTATGCCAAACGTTGCTGCCTTTGGCGATTACTTTATGGCCGCCGATACCGCCCCGTGGAACAAGGAAAACTCAAGTTGGACCTTTGGCCTGCAGGTAACCTTTAACCTCTTTGACGGCGGTATAAAGTTCAAAAAGCTCAGGAAGTCAAGACTTACAAAGCTTAAAGTCCAAGAGTACATAGAGAGGGCGGAAAAAGGAGTGGCCTTTGAGGTAGCGAGAGCCTACTACCGCTTCCTTGAGGCAGAACAGAAGTTAAAGCTTGCACAAGCCTCTGTTGAGTCGGCTGAGGAGTCCTTAAGGATTGTTGAGAAGCGCTACAAGAATGGACTTGCGACCATAACGGAACTCCTTGACACCCAGACAGCCCTAAACGAAGCAAGAAGCAACTACGTTGCAGCCCTTTCCCTCTACAGGACGGCAGTGGCCGAGGTCTACCACGCAGCTGGAATTTTGGAGGAAAAGTATAGGGAACTCGTTGAGTGAAGCGGTTAACCTACTACTTTTCCTATGAGGAGAACGGAGAGAACGCTAATTGCGACAGCAAAAATAACGTTTAGGAGTAGTCCCACTTTTATCATATCCCTCTGTTCCACTTCCCCCGTTCCATAAACTATTGCGTTGGGGGGAGTTGCAACGGGCAGCATAAAGGCGCAGGAAGCGGCTACTCCCGCCGGCAGAGCAAGCTCGTGGGGAGGGAGGTTCATTTCAGAAGCAAGCGTTATTAAGATTGGGATAAAGATAGCCGCCGTTGCTGTGTTGCTCATTAGCTCTGTGAAGAATATCATAAGGAGCGTAACCGAAAAGACGAGCAGGAAGGCGGGAAGGTGGCCGGAAGCTTGTATAAAGCTTTCGGCCAAGAACTTACTTGCGCCGGTTGTTTTAAGAACGTGGGAGAGGGAAAGCCCTCCTCCAAAGAGGTAGAGGGTCCCCCAGTCTGTTCCCTTGTCAAGGTCCTTCCAGTCAACAAGCTTAAAGGCAAAGAGTAAGAAGACCGCAGTTACTGCGACGAGGGCGTCAAAATATTTCTTAATTCCCAAGACTAAGGAGAGCTTTTTCCCGAAAAGCCATAAAAAGACCGTAAGGGCAAAAACGGCCAGAACACCAATGCTCTTTTTGCTGAGGTTAAAGGAGTACTTCTCAATGGTTACCCTCTCTTTTAAGTTAGGCCGAAAGTAAAAGTAGAGAGCCAAAAAGAGAAGAGGAAAAAGGATGGCTACGGTTGGAAGGCCAAACTTCATCCAGTCGTAAAAACCTATCCCAAGATTTGCAGCCGTAATTCCGTTGGGAGGACTTCCCACCACCGTGCCTATTCCGCCAACGCTTGCTGAATAGGCTATACCAAGGAGCAAAAAGCTCCTTAACCTTTTGTCCGCCGAGACCGCTCCAGCAATTCCGAGGGCTAAGGGGAGCATCATTGCGGTTGTGGAGGTGTTGCTTATCCACATTGAGACGAAGGCCGTTGCCGCAAAGATTGAAAGGGAAGTCCAGAGAAGAGAACCTTTTGAGAGGGAAACGATTTTAAAGGCCAAGAACTTGTCAAGCTTGTACTTTGTTAAAGCAGTAGCAAGGGCAAAGCCTCCAAAAAAGAGGAAGATTATCGGGTGGGCAAAGGAAGAAAAGGCTGACTTAACGTCAAGAACTCCAAGGAGAGAGGCCAGAAGGGGTATTGAGAGAGAGGTTACGGGAAGGGGAAGTGCTTCGCTAATCCAGAGGATAGCTGCAAAAAAGAGGATGGCGAGTCCTTTCCTCACTTCTGTTTCTGTGGGGAAGAAGAGGAGAGTAGCAAAAAACGCAAAGAAAGCAACGGCAACGGCAATTCCTTTCTTCATAACAGCTCTCCTCTAATTCACCGTAACCACTCTCATAAGGTTTGTCGTTCCGGGAACTCCGGAGGGAGCTCCAGCAAGGACGATTATCCTATCGCCCTTTTTGACAAAGCCTTTCATCTTGGCGACCTTGATTGACTCCTCAATTATCCTGTCTGTAGAGTTTGCAGGCGTTGTTAAGAGAGGAACAACTCCCCAGATGAGGTTTAGCCTTCGGAAAACTCTTGAATCGTGGGTAACGGCGTAGATTGGAACAGGAGGTCTGTACTTTGCTACGGCAATGGCTGTTGCTCCGGTCCTTGTAAATGGAACGATGGCCTTTACTTTTATCTCCCTTGATAGGTTACAGGCAGACTTTGCGAGTGAGTCCTGCAGTGTTTTTGCCGAGAAGTCAGCGTAACGCTTGTAAGGGTATATCTTTTCGGCTTCCATCGCTATCTTTGCCATGGTTCTTACTACCCTTACAGGGTACTTTCCGACTGCAGTTTCCTCTGAGAGCATAAGGGCGTCCGTTCCGTCAAGGACGGCGTTTGCGATGTCTGTGGCCTCTGCCCTTGTGGGGGTTGGGAGGTCAACCATTGACCTTAACATCTGGGTGGCAGTTATAACGGGTTTTCCGGCCTCGTTTGCCTTCCTGATTATCTGCTTCTGAATAACTGGGACTCTCTCTAAGGGGAGCTCCACTCCAAGGTCTCCCCGGGCAACCATTATTCCGTCTGCAGCAGCGATGATTGAGTCTATGTTCTTTACAGCCTCTGGCTTTTCTATTTTCGCTATGACTGGAATGTCCTTTCCTAAGGATTTAAGGAGCTCCTTTAGCTCTAAGACGTCTTCAGCCTTCCTGACAAAGGAAAGAGCAATGATGTCAACGCCGTTTTTAACGCCAAAGAGGACGTCTTCCTTATCCTTTTCTGTAAGTGCCGGAACGGAAAGATTTGAGTGAGGAAGGTTTACTCCCTTGTGGGATGTAAGAGGGCCTCCAACAATTACCTCGCAGATAATATCCCTGTTCTTAACCTCCCTGATTTTCAGCCTAAAAGTTCCGTCTGCAAGGAGTATCGTCTCCCCCTTTTTAACTTCCTTATGGAGGTGAGGGTAGTTAACAGTTATCTTCCCCTTCTTAGGCTCTCCCGTTGTAAGGGTGATTAAATCTCCCCTGTGAAGGTATAGAGGCTCTTTCTCTATCTTTCCAATTCTTATCTTTGGACCGCAAAGGTCCATCAGTATCGGTAAGGGACGTCCTACCTCCCTTTCTACTTTTCTAACGAGAGCTATTCTCTCTTTGTGTTCCTTGTGAGTTCCGTGGGACATGTTGAGCCTTACGACGTCAAGGCCAGCTTCAACCATCTTCTTTAGAACCTTTTCACTTGAGGAGGCAGGTCCAAGGGTTGCTACTATCTTTGTTCTCTTTTTCATTCTTTCTCCAAGTAAGGGTTTACAATAATTGTATCTCTTTTGGCAAAAGCGAGGAGAGCATGCCAAAAAAGAGGTTATTTATCGGAACTCTCACCTTTGTTTCAGGTCTTGAAGCTGTAAGGGAGGTCATAGACTCCCTTGGAATCACAGGAAAGTGGGTAGAGAGGGAAAACATCCACTTTACCTACCGTTTCCTTGGGGATGTTGACGAAGAGAAAATCCCAAGCATTGCGAGTATGTTAAAGGGAAAGCTAAGAGGAGTAAGAGCTCCCCTTGTTGAGTATAAGGGACTCGGCGTTTTCCCTTCCTTACGCTCTCCAAGAGTTTTGTGGGTTGGAATGAACTCTGAGGCTCTCTATGAGGTAAAGAGGAAGGTTGATATGGCTCTCTTACCCTTTGGTTTCCCTCTTGAAGAGCGTTTTACTCCTCACCTTACTCTTTTGAGAATAAAGAAACTCAGACACCAGACAAAATTTAAGAACTACCTTTTTAAGATGAGAGAGCACCTCTTTGAGAGGAAGCTGGAGGCAAAGGTTTGTCTTATTGAGAGTAAGCTGACCCCACAGGGGCCTATATACTCAGTTCTGGAGGAAATACTCCTTGATTGAACTTTTAGTCCCGCCAACTTTTGGAGCTCTAATCGGCTACTTCACAAACTACGTTGCTATAAAGATGCTCTTTAGGCCTCTTAAACCATACTACATCTTTGGAAAGAGAGTTCCCTTTACGCCGGGACTCATTCCATCAAAAAGGGAGAAGCTCGCCGAGGCCATAGCGAAGGTGGTTAAAGAAAACCTCTTAACAGAAGAAGTTATAAGGAAGCGTCTAAATGAGGAGAAGATAAGGCAGAGTTTAGAAACCTTAGTATCTAAGTTCATTGACGAGCTCCTTTTAAAGGGGGATGACTACCTTGAGGAGTTCGTAGGGAGCGTGGGCGACGAGGAGATTGGAAAACTTTTGGACTTTAAAGCAGTTGAAAAGAGTTTAGAGCCCGCCATTGAGGGATTGGTCAAAAGCCTTAACGGAAAGAGCCTTGAGGAGCTCCTTCCACCACATTTGAGGAAAAAGTTTTTAACCTTCATTGATGAGAAAACGGAGGAGGTTACTAAAGAGCTCCTTAAGGCTTCAAAGAGCCTTGAGTTTAGAGACCTTCTATTCAGTAGCGTTAAAAGCGGGGTGGAAAGATTAAAAGCTTATGTTCCAATAATTAGCGATAAGTTTGTTGATAATGTTTCTGAAAAGCTCTCCCATCAGCTATTAAAGCTAATTGAGGAAGCAGCAAAGAGTGAGGAGCTAAGGTTTAAGCTCTCTAAGTTTATCTGGGTGGAGCTTTCAAAACTCCTGTCTAAACCCATAGACCTTTCGGGGGAAAGGGGAGAAAACGTTAAGCTCGTCATAAGGGAAGTGGCCGTATCGGTTTTAGATAAGGTAAAACAAAAACGGCTCTCAGAGGTTACAAAGGAAAGATTGGTTTTAGAAATACTCTCTGCCTTAAAGGAGCTCTTAAGGAAGAAGAAAGAAAGTCTATCCAAACTTATAGCCGACAGGCTACTTAAGATAATAGAGGTGGAGCTCCCTGTAATCTTGGAATCCATAAACCTTGAATCTCTCGTAAAGGAAAGAGTTAATTCCCTCCCTATAGAAGAGGTTGAGGAGATAGTTCTTAGGCTGATAAGGGAGGAGCTCCGCTACATAACCCTCCTTGGCGGGGTTCTTGGCTTTCTCATAGGACTTTCTCAGCTTTTTATCCAATAATTTGGATATAATTGCTAAAAAAAAGTGTGGAGGGAGAATGGCTAAGATTAAGTTTGGAACTGACGGATGGCGAGGAGTTATTTCAAGGGAGTTTACTTTTGAGAACCTAAAAAAAGTAACTCTCGCCCACGGGAAAGTACTAAAGGAAAAAGGAGCTAAGAGGGTAGTTGTTGGATACGACTTGAGGTTTTTATCTGAAGAGTACGGAAAGTTTGTAGCTGGGATATTGGCAGGGATGGGGTTTGAAGTTGTTCTTGCGGAAGAGTTCCTTCCAACGCCAGCTATTTCTTACGTTACAAAGTATCAAAACTTTGACAACGGCGTTATGATTACGGCTTCCCACAACCCCGGAAAGTACAACGGCTACAAGATAAAAGAGTCCTTTGGTGGGGCAGCAAGGACGGAGTTCACAAAGGAGATTGAGGCAAAACTACCCGAAGTTGAGGGCGTAGAGCCTACCTTCGGCGAGTTTAAAGAAGAAGACCTTAAAACCCCCTACGTTGAAGGTGTTAGAAGCCAGTTAGAGCTCTCCCTCTTTAAGGAGAAAGAAGTCACAATCGTTCACGACCCCATGTACGGCGCTCAGCAGAATCTCATGCCGAGAGCTCTAAGGGGAACAAAAGCTTCTGTTGTGGAGATTCACGCATACCGCGATCCTCTCTTTGGAGGGAAGCACCCAGAGCCCATAGTTGAAAAGAACATTACAGCCCTTATGGAGAAGGTTAGGGCGGTAAAGGCAGACATTGGAATAGCCAACGATGGGGACGGCGATAGGGTAGGTCTGGTGGATGAAAAAGGGAACTTCGTTAACTCACAAATTGCCTTTGCTTTAACCCTTCTCCACGTTCTTAGGAACAAAGGCAAAAGAGGTGGAATGGTCGTAAAGACCGTTTCAACTGGCTACTTGGTGGATAGGATTTGTAGGCAGGAGGGTATAGAGCTTAAAGAAGTTCCTGTGGGCTTTAAGAACATTTCAGAGGTTGCACTAAAGGAGAAAGTTCTCTTTGGTGGTGAGGAAAGTGGTGGATACGCCATAATGGACTACCTCCCCGAAAGGGATGGACTCTTAATGGGTCTTTTAGTAGTTGAAAAGATGCTTGCGGAAGGAAAGACCGTTTCCCAGATGGTTGAGGAGCTCTTTAAGGAGTTTGGAACGGCTTACTATAAGAGGATGGACTTACCGGTTACAGAGAAGGAGAGGAAGACGCTTGAAACTCTAAAGGAAAATCCGCCGGAAAAGTGGAAGGGCCTTAAAGTTGACAGGGTTCTCACAATAGACGGCCTGAAAATAATCTTTGAGGACGACTCTTGGATTCTCTTTAGGCCTTCTGGAACAGAGCCAGTATTTAGAGTCTACGCCGAGACTCCAGAAAGAGAAAGGACAGAGGAACTCCTTTCTTGGGGCGTTTCTCTTGTTAGGGGTGAGTGATTTTGTTAATATGGTTTTTTGAGCCGATTTGTGGAGGAAAGTATGTCTGACTATCAGTTTCAGGATAGACAGCCTCAGGTAATGAAAGATTACATTTACGTACTTGGAGAGGCCATAAAGAGAGCTCCGGAGCTCCGGGGAGTTCCTACCGGCGTTAAGGGGCTTGACGAGCTCTTCTTTAAGGTTGAGTGGGAGGATGGAAAACCTGTCAGGAAACCTCTTGGGGGAATTCCTGAATATGCCGTTGTAAACCTTACCGGAATGCCTGATACCGGAAAGAGCCTCATAGCCGAGCAGTTTACGATAAAGCAGGCGTCAATGGGGCAAAAGGTCTGCTTTGTAACTGTTGAAAGCCCTGCCTCTTTTGTTGCTGCCGGTTTAAAGGAGAGAGCTACAGCAATGGGAGTTAACTTTGAGGAGATTGAGGACAACATCATCCTCATAGACGCTGCAAGCAACGCAAGGCTAAGGGACGACATACCCACAATGCTTGACACCCTTGCCTACGTCTACAGGACCTACAAGTGCCACAGGACAATCATAGACTCTATAACGGGACTCTACGAAGCGAAAGAGATGCTTGCCCGCTCAATCGTAAGGGCCTTCTTCAACTTCATGAAGAAGTGGTATCAAACGGCAATCTTTGTCTCCCAGAAGAGGAGTGGACACGATGAGCTATCTGCTGAAGCTGCCGGTGGCTACGCCGTTGGTCACATTGTAGACTGCACTATAGTCCTCTCAAAGGAGGTTCTCCTTTCTCCTTCAAGGGCAAAGGCCTTTAAGAAGGACTTAGGGGATATCCTGCGGCTTTTCAGGATTGACGGGTGCCGTATGTGCGGACACGATACGAAAATCCACCTTATGGAAATAACGGAGCTGGGACTTGTTGAGGTAAAAGAACCCCTGACGGAATACCTGAAGACAAGGGGCTAACGGTGGAGACGGTTTCCGTCATAGGGGACGGAAATGTTTTAAGTAGCAGTGAGCTTTACCAGACAGCCGTTGAGGTTGGAAGGATTATTGCAGAAAAGGGGTACGTTCTGGTCTGTGGGGGACTTTACGGCGTAATGGAGGGAGCGGCAAAAGGAGCTAAAGAAGCCGGTGGAATAACGGTTGGAATCTTACCGGAGTATAGCTCAGTGGCCAATCCCTACATAGACATAGAAATCCCGACGGGGATGGGACAGGCAAGAAACGTTTTAGTTGTCTCATCTTCTGAGGTTGTTGTTGCCTTGGGTGGGAACTACGGAACTTTGAGTGAAATAGCTCACGCCCTCAAGCTCGGGAAGCGGGTGTTAGGATACAAGACTTGGAAAATAGAAGGGATTGACTACTATGAGGATAGGGAAGGTTTTATTAGTACTCTTCTTCGTTCTCTTTAGCGTTACGGCGAAGGGAGAGCCTTTAAACTCTCTGCTCCTTAAGCTTGAGTCCGATATTCGGGCAAAGAAGAACACCGCTGTTATTGAGAAAGATGTAAAGAAGATATTAGACGCCAAAGAACACCTTCCGGTTAATTACGTTCCAGAGCTTAACTACCTTCTTGGCAGGGAAGTAGAAAAGGTTCCTCCTACGAGTCTTTCAAGGATCAAGGAGGGGCTCTACTACTTTAGTCAGCTTTCAAGGGCTATTTACGCAGTGCTTTTCCTTGTTGTTTTTTATACGTTTCTCTTCTACTTTCAGCAGGTTGAAGGTTCTGGGAGGAAGAAGTTACTCCTGACCTTTACCTCACTCGTTGTTCCAGTTGTCTCTCTCTTTGTTGGTGGCGTTTCTCTTTTCCTTTTCTCTGCCTCTGTAGCGGTTCTGCTTAATTTCAGGGTAGAGAAGAAAAAGACGGCAGTTGCTACTTTTTTATGCATCCTTTTTATCTTCCTCTATCACGCCTTTGAAAAGAACGCCATTTCTTACCTTAAGAGTCCTAAAACTCTCTATAGTCTTAAAGTAGAAAGGGACGGCTACGTACCGGAGTACCTTATAGATCTTGCCCTTGAAGGAGAGTTAGCGAAGAAGGTGGAAAAAGCGAGCAACCTTTTAGCTGTTGGTGACTTTAAAGCTGCGGATACTTTAAAAAAACTGAAAGATACCGTTTCCGATTCAAAGCTTAAAGCTGTTATTCTCAATAACCTTGGTTACTACTACTTTATGAAAGGCAAGTATAAACTCGCAGAGAATTACTTCTCTGCTTCCCTAAGGTTGGACCCTTCTCCGTTTACAAAGTATAACCTCTACTTAGCCTACTCCGCTCTCTTGGAAGTTAATAAGGCGGCCGAGCTAAAGAATGAACTTGAAAAGGATGAATTCTTCTTTATGAAGGCGGTACCGCTTGTGATTCACGTTCCAGTTCCTTCCTACGGTTTCTACTTCCCGCTAAAGGAGCTGTTTATTGCGCTCTTGGGAGCAGCTCTCGGAGCCCTGATTATTCAGTTTCTCCCTGTTCGCTTAGGCTCTTATGAGCCTCAACTTTTGAGAATTCCGGGAATTACCAGCTACATAAACGGAAGTTTAACCTTCTTTGTGGCTGTCTTTGTTCTTGTTTTAGTAGCAAATTACATTCTGGGTAGGACAGTATGCAGTATCTAAAGGGGAAGCTATCGGAGCCTCAAGATTTTTCAATGCTTTTGGACGTTCTGAAAGAGAAGGGAACCACAGGTAGGATAACCGTTACGCTTCCCTACGGTGTTGATGAGCTAACTTTGTGTTACGATGGTTCTGTGGTTCACGTGAGAGCTCTTGAGGAACTCCCTCCCGATTTCGCTGTAAAGAGGTTTGTTGAGAGGTGGGTTCTTTCCGGAACCCGTCCTGTATTTGAGCTCTACGAGGCGGATGACTGCTCAGAGGATTATGGTGGTACTCTCTCTGAAGAGGAGTTGTTAGGGATAGTGGGAGACCCTCACCTCAAGTCTATAAAGAAGCTTCCGGAGAGCTTCATCATAAAGTTTATGGACGCTTCTAAGTTCCCGCCGGCTCTTGTAAGTTACTGGACGGCTAAAAAGCCGGTGATGAAAGTAGACCTTCACAGGTTGGGAATCTCCATAGCTGATTTCCTGAAGCTGATGGAAGAGGGAGCTATAGAAATAGAGCCCTACGATTATCAGGAAGCAATACCGCTGAAGGCGAGAATACTGGTAATCCTTCTGCTTGTCCTGTCACTCCTTTACCTCTTTCTCCCTGTTAATCTCCTAAGGTTTACGGATATAAAGCTTTTAGAGGCCTTAAACTGGGCCATGAAGGAAAAAGTTCTTGATGAGGAGGTAGACAGGAGGGAGCTCCCCGTTACTGACTGTTTGGGCAAGAACGTGTGGCTGATAGAGGACGCTGTCGTGAGTCCCGGTCTTGATGGACAGCTTGGCACTGAAGACGATAAGAAAAAATCCCTACCAAAATCGGGCTATAAGCCGTTCTTTGCCCTTCCAGTGAGGTAGTTGTGAAGATTGCCCTTGTAGGCTTTATGGGTAGCGGAAAATCAACTGTAGGAAAGCTTCTTTCTGAGCATTTGCGCGTTCCTCTGATTGATACCGATGCAGAGATAGAGAAAAGGACAGGAATGAGCATTCCTGAAATATTTAAGAAAAAGGGAGAGGAGTATTTTAGAGAGTTAGAAAGACTTTTAATTGAGGAGCTCCTGTCGCTTCCCCAGCAGTCAGTAATTTCAACAGGCGGAGGACTTCCTACTTACTTTAACAATATGGAGCTCTTGAACCAAAAGGCTTTTACCGTTTACCTTGAGGCGGACTTTGAAGTACTCTGGCAGAGAATTTCAGAGGACAAAAACAGGCCTCTTGTTTTGCTGGGGAAGGAGAGGGTAAGGGAGCTTTTTGAGAAAAGGCGTCCTTTTTACGAGAGGGCAAAGCTGCGGGTAAAAACCGACGTAAATTCTCCGGAAGCTTGCGTAGAGGAAATTCTAAGCTCCCTGTCTTTTCTTTAGCCTAAAGCTTAAAAAGCTCCACCCTAAGGCCGCCAATACGGCGGACATAAGAAGTAAAAGTAAATGGAAGTAAAAGGCTACCGTTAAGGCGCGGTCTGTTTTAATTCCAAGTAAAGCAAAACCTCCGGTAAGGCCTGCTTCATAAGTTCCAAAGCCCCCTATGCTGTGAACTGGTAGGATGCTGGTGAGTTCCCCGAAAGTTGATGCAAAAGTGGTCTGGAAGAAAGAGAGCTCCACTCCTCCAGCTTTCAGTATGAAGAAGAAGGAGATAAACTTGAAAAGCCACGTAAGAAGGGAAAAAGCAGAAAGACGCAAGAGGTTAGAGGGAGAAACAAAACCTTGAAGGAAGGAAAAAACCATTCCTACTACGGAAAACTTGTCCTTTAGCTTTTTAAGCAGTTTAGCTCCTACAAAGAGAGCTCCTAAAAGTGCTACTGAGATTAAAAGGGGAATCCAGAGGAGCTCTGTTTTTTGCGTTGCAACGACAAAGGCTGAGATGGAGAAGAGGAGTGATAGTGATAGGACGTCAAGAACCCTTACAAGCAGTAAAGCAACTGATGATATTGCGGCGTCAACTCCAAAAAGTTTTTTTAGGATTATGGGAAATGATGCCTCTCCAGAGCGAAAGGGGAGGAGATTGTTAAAGAAGGTGTGAACTCCCATAACGGCTGAAAGTTCTGACACTGGGATACTTGGAAACATAACCGAAAACCTTAGAGCTCTAAATATGTAGGTGGAGGTGTAAAAGAGAAGGGAGAGGATGAGGTACTCAGGACGCAGAGCGGAGAATATCTCCTTCAGCTTCCAGAATACGCCGTACTTAAAGAGGAAGTAGAGAAAAATAACTGCAACTGCAACGGGAATAAAATGTTTAATCCTCAACGTTTATTACTCTCCTTATAACGTAGGGAGTTTTATCCTGAGATTCGTAGTAGATTCTCATGAGTATCTCGCTGATTATTCCTGTTGTGAACATCTGAAGGCCGGAGAGTATAAAGAGAACAGAAATGGTAAGCAGAGGCCTACCGCCTATGGAGTGTCCTGTAAGTTTTAGTCCAATCAGGTAGATGAAGGGTATAAAACCGACCGTGAAGAGGATTAGACCGAGAATTCCAAAGAAGTGTATGGGTTTCTGCATAAATTTCTTTAAGAACCAGATAAAAAATAGGTCTGAAAGAACCTTAAAGGTCCTTGAAATGCCGTACTTTGACTTTCCAAACCTTCTTGGACGGTGGTTTACTGGAATCTCTATGATTTTATCCACGCAGGTAACCGTTGAGGCAAGGGCTGGGATAAAGCGGTGGAGCTCTCCGTAAAGCCTTACCCTCTTTATAACGTCGCTTCTGTAAGCCTTGAGTGTACAACCGTAGTCGTGGATTCTAACGCCGGTAATCTTTCCTATGAGCCAGTTGGCTATTTTTGACGGCAGTTTCCGCGATATGGCCGCATCCTTCCTGTTTTTCCTCCAGCCACTAACTACGTCGTATCCCTCCTTTATCTTTTCAAGAAGCCTCGGTATATCCTTAGGGTCGTTCTGGAGGTCTCCATCCATCGTTATAATGACGTCGCCTGAGGCTATGTCCATACCGGCCATCATTGCAGAGGTCTGTCCGTAGTTTCTGGCAAACTCTATGACCTTAACTTTTCTGTCTTTCTTTGCAATTTCCTCAAGTACTTCACCCGTTCTGTCCCTGCTACCATCGTTAACGAAGATGATTTCATAGTCGTAGGGGAGCTCTTCCAGCACCTCTTTGAGCTCTTTGTAGAGGAGAGGGACGTTTTCCTCCTCGTTGTAAACTGGTATGACTACTGATAGTTTTTTAACCGTTTCCATTTAACTTTTCCTCCGAAACGTTGGAGATAACTACGATGCTGTGTTTAGTTATGAGCTCCTTCTTTTTATCCCAAACGTAGTACTTAGTTCCCTTTAGATGCTTTAGCCTGTTTTCCCTTGTAACGATGACTACCGGTTTATCACCTGAAAGAAGTTCTTTCGCCTTCTTGGGGTTAATGCTTTCAAGCTTACCCTTTCTAAAGTAGTAAACGATTTCTGGGCTTGTGTAGTCAAAGAAGAAAAAGCGGAGCTCTGGATGTTTTTCGGCGATTTCCCTAATCTCCTTACCGACTGCCGGCTTTGCCCTTAAATCCTCAAGGGAGGGTAGCGTTACCCACTTAAAGAGAATCATCGTTCCTACAAAGGATGTGAGTAAAAAGCGGTAGTCCTTCCTTTTGAGGGAGAGGAGAGCTCCCAAAAGGGCCGGCAGAAGGGCGATGAGTCCTACCGGTTTCCATCCTTTGTAGACAAAAAATCCTACTGCTCCAACCGTTAGAAGCAGGAAAATGCCGGTAGTGATTAGGTAGGGAAGCTTATCTTTGTACTTCCTCACGTACCACGTAACTATTACTGCAAAGGCTGGAAATGATGGGAGAAGGTAGTGGGCAAGTTTTGTGTGGGCTATCTGGAAGAAGATAACTACCGTAAAGAACCACACTGCTACAAAGCTAAACACCTCATCCGTTACGTTTAACTTCTCCTTCCAGAGTTTATATACGGCAAAGGGGAAGAAGAAGCTAAAGGGTAAGAATAGCCAGAAGTAGTTTGCCAAGTAG
The DNA here is from genome assembly GCF_004339575.1 of Phorcysia thermohydrogeniphila. NCBI lineage: Bacteria > Pseudomonadati > Aquificota > Aquificia > Desulfurobacteriales > Desulfurobacteriaceae > Phorcysia > Phorcysia thermohydrogeniphila. The sequence continues at coordinate 75,993 of NZ_SMFV01000003.1, read as the reverse complement.
TACCACCACTCCGTTGGGTGTCCCGGAACTTTTGATGTAAAGCGGTGGATGTTGTGGAATATGATGAAGTCCTTAAAGAACTGGTAGCCATGTTTTTTTAGGATTGCCACGTACCATGGAGCTACGATTAGAAGGTAAACGGCAAATCCCTTAAACCACGGTATTTCCTTGAGGGTTCTGATTAAATCTCTCCGTAGAATGAGGTAAATGATGGCTATAAGTCCCGGAAGCGCCAGTCCAACGGGTCCTTTTGTAAGGGTTGCAAGTCCTGAGGAAGCAAAGGCAAGGATGTAGAACTTCTCACTCTTCCTGTGGTAACCTTCAAAGAAGAAGACTAAGCTTGCAGTCATAAATAGGGTAAGTAGGGCGTCGGGCATTGCAACAGAGGCCATAACGATAAAGTCAAGGAGGGAGAGGAGAGCTAAGGATGCCCAGAAGGCAAAGTCTTTTCCTTTGTGTCGCGACAGCCACCAGAAGAGTAGGAGGACGGTTAAGAGGCCAGCAAGGGAGACAAAAAACCTTCCTCCAAACTCGTTTAATCCAAATAGTTTATAGCCAAGGACTATAAGCCAGTAAACGAGAACGGGTTTATCAAACCTGTACTCGTAGTTGTAGTAGGGAGTGATGTAGTCTCCACTCTCTATCATCTCCCGTGCTGCCTCTAAGTATTTAGGCTCATCTTTGTCAAAAGCAGAGTAGAGGCCGTTTGGCAGCACGAGAAGTAGGAAGGAGATAACGACAAGAATCCAGAACTTCTTATCTTTCATACTGTCCTACTCTCAAGATGTTGCAAGTTGAAGTATAACAGAGAATAGGGAGGTGGCTAAGATGTACAAGAGAATTTTAAAGTGTTCCGTTTGCGGAAACGTTGGGGAGTTTACCTACATAGGTTCAAGGGACGTCAACAAGAAAGGGGATGTTTCGGATATAATCGGGGAGCTGAGTATGTGGATAAGCTACTTTAGGTGTCCAGAGTGTAATTCTGTTGAAGTGGAGTTTCACCCCGTTGGGGAAGAGCCAGACATTCCAGAAGAGTTCTTTAAAGAGGTAACGGATGGAGAGTAGGGACTTTAGGTGGTTTCTTTTCTTTCTCCTTTTTGCACTATCAATAAATATTGGAACGCTTACCCTTTACCACGAAGAACCGAGGAGAGGAATAGTTACGTTTGAGATGTTAAAAACGGGGGATTTCCTCCAGCCTACTGTCCTCGGGGAACCCTACTATAAAAAGCCCCCCTTCCATAACTGGATTCTCTCGCTTTCTGCTATGGCCTTTGGCTCTGTATCTGAAGTAGCTCTAAGGTTCCCGTCCGTCCTTTCCGTTCTCCTGACTTCACTGCTTGTCTTCTGGTTTACTGGGAGGTTTTTTGACAGGAGGAGGGCTCTCCTTTCCTCCCTCATATTCTCCACCTTTTACATAGTCCTCTTTGGCTACGGAAGTAAGTGTGAGCCCGACACCCTCTTTACGCTATTGGTATCCTCTTCCATACTCTTCTGGTTTTACCTGATGGAAAGGGGGAGGGAGCTCCCTGCTTGGATAGTTGGGTACTTTTTAACTTCCCTTGCAGCCCTAACTAAGGGACTTCCGGCAGTTCACTTCTTCCTGATTTCGGTTGGAGTTTACTTCTTCATAAGTGGAAATTTCAGGAGGCTTTTCTCCTTTAACCATTTCCTCGGCCTTACTGTCGGCCTTTTGCCTTTTGTAGGGTGGCTCTTTTCGGTAAAGACGGAGCAGGCGGTTGCAACTCTTCTTTCTGAGGTTGTTTCCCGTTCGCCGGGACACTTTGATGCCGTAAAGACCTTAAAGCGTTACATCTCTTTTCCCTTCCGTTTTGTTGGGGCGACTTTCCCTTGGTCACTGGTCTTTATTTACTACTTCATTAAAGGAAGGATAAATCCTTCAGAGAGCTTAAATGACAGAACCATTCGTTTTCTGCTCCTTTCCTTTTTCCTTAACCTTCTCGTCTACTGGATATTTCCCGGCTCAAGGCTAAGATACGTAATGCCTATTCTCCCTCTGCTAGCCGTTCTTTTGGCCGTGTGGATAGGGGAAATTCGCTTTGTCCACAAGAGGGCTAAGGATATCTTGAGGTTTACTCTGGAGCTCCTTGTTCCCATCGGGATAGTGGCCGGAGTTGTCGCAACCCATAACCCTTCTTTCATACTAAAACAGACGATTCTCTTTCTAATTTTTGCATACCTCTTCTACTTCTTCTTTATGCCGAGGATTAACTACACTCCGGTTGTAGTTTTATTTGCCCTCCTGATGTTGCTTTTAAGGGGATTTTACAGCTCCTACTACGTTTCAGTTGCCGAGTATAAGTATCCACCTGTAAGGGAAGTTGCAAAAGAAATTGCTGAGCTAACGAAAGACCACCAACTCTACACGAAGACAAAGTACCTTCAGCTCTGTTTTTACGTTGAAAAGTATAGGGATAGAATCCTTCCCTTCTCTAAAAATCCCCCGAAAGATTCCCTATTCTTAAGCAGTAGAAAAGAGGGAAATGTTCTTAAAGAGTTCCCCTTAGGGAAGCATAAGTTCTACCTCTGCTCTTTTAGCCTTAAAAGTATTTCAGATAGAACCTCAGAGGAGGGAGCTCTAAAGACGAAGTTGCAGTAAGAGGAGATAGGGGTTTCTTCAGGGTTTATCTCCACTAAGAGAGCTCCAGACCTTTTCGCTATTAGTGGTAGGGAGGCTGCCGGCTGGACGAGGGCAGAAGTTCCAACGGAGAAGAACACGTCACAGCTTTCAGAAGCCCTGTAAGCCTTAGACAGGGCAGTTTCTGGTAAACTCTCTCCGAACCAGACAACTCCCGGGCCTATAAGGTCTCCACAGACTAAGCACTCAGGGAGCTCCTCTTCTCTAAGGCCGTTGAGTATCCTCTCTTTGAACTCGTCCTCAGAGAGTTTCCTGAGGTAGTTCTTATCGGCTAAGGGGAAGATACTGGAGAGCTCTTCTTCACTGTAGCGCTTACCGCAGGAGCGACACTTTCCCTCAAAGATGTTCCCGTGGAGCTCTACAAGCTTTTTAGAGCCTGCTCTCCTGTGAAGGCCGTCAACGTTCTGGGTTATGAGGAGGAAGTTAGGGAAGAGCTCTTCCATCTCAGCTATTGCCCTGTGGCCGGTGTTTGGCTCTGCTAAAGCGATAAGTCTCATCCTCCAGAGGTACCACTTCCACACCTTTAGAGGGTCTTCCCTGAAGGCGTAAAGGGTGGCGAGCTCCGTCGGGTCGTACTTGTTCCAGAGCCCGTCCTTTCCCCTAAAAGTAGGAATCCCACTTTCAGCACTTACTCCAGCGCCGGTGAAGATGGAAACGTTTTTTGAACGTTGGAGTGCAATAATCAGTTTGGAGACTTCCATTGTATACAGTTAACCTCATTGGGTAATTTCAGAAATTTTCTCTAGAATCGCTTTTTTTCGCTTTTCCAAGAAGGATTCTATGTTATCACTTAATAAGTCATCTATCGCGTCTGCAGGGATAAGGTGAGTTGCGAGTATTTCTTTAAGTTTCTCTTTTCCGTATTCTTCTATTCGCTTTTCAAAATAAAGAGAAGGAGGCTTGTTCCCTTTGGAAGCGTTTGTAGTTATTAATGTTCGGTTATATACAAAGTTAACCTTGTTTGTTTTAAATTTTGATTTTGGAAAAATGTGATCGTCTTGAACTTTTTCTTGATTAAACTGTGGAGGTTGTCCTGTTTGGAAATCAAGAGCTCCACTCAAAGTTATTAAGTTCATTACTCCCCTATACGTTGCAGAACTTTGTTTGTTTACGTCTAAATCTACATCTGATATGTTAAACTTGTTCACGAAAGATGGTATTTTTGAATCGTCTTCAATCCATTCTATAAGAGCTTTATAATCTTTAAAAGATGTAGTATTGGCACCTTGGTCATACCGATTTGTAAATACGGAGATCCAATACCATTTATCAATTTTGGCATAGTTCTTGGGATTTTCCTTACCTCGTGATTCAAGGTAGTGAATAAGTGCTGCTAATGGTACAATCATTGGAGTATAAGGAACCCATTTGGAAAAGTCAAAAGCACCATATCCATCTCTTATGTCTGTAATTCTTTCGTATGCTTTTTGAAGACTTTTTACTGCTTTGTCCCAGTCATCTTCAAAGTTTTCGTGATTAAGAGAAAGTATTTCTTTGGCCTTTAGTTCACGTCCACGGATTAGTGCTATTGTTCTTAAAATGTATTCCTCTTTTACGTTAGACGCGAACTCGTATCTGTCTTTGGTTTCTTTAAGGAGTCTCCTAAGATTTATGTCATGTTTATAAAGGCGAGCGGAAAGGAGGTCAAAAATTGACAAAGGTTTTCCTATTCTATTTATTCTTTCAAAGGTTTCTGCTATCTTATCTAATTGTGTATTTCGCCGTAACTTAATAATGTGAATTGGACGCTTAAGAAATTTGTCAACTAGCTCATATATTTCGCTAAATCGGGGATGATCTTTAAATCGTTTAAGTATTTCCTTTCTATCTTTCACCAGCTTAAAGGGTATGATAAGCTCTTTTTCTTCTAATTCTCCAAGTTTCCTCCTGTCGCTTTTTGATACTCCAATTACTGCCTCGTTCCATTCCTCGTTTAAAGCTTTTTCCAAATCAAGGAAATAGAAATAGGGATTTTTTCTTCCTTTCAAAGGTATGTTAGGTTCGTATAAGGCATAAAATATAGCTGTTGTTCGTTGCTGTCCATCCAATATAATTTTAATAAGCGATTGTACTTCAATATTTTCATTAACTTCTTTTGCTCCCTCTATAAACCTCAACGCAAACGGAGCATCTTCTCTGACGGTTTCTAGAATAAGCATCGTTCCAATAAAGTATCCACCTAAAAGGGAAACTAAAAGCTCCCTGACTTCTTCAGGTTCCCATGTAAAAGAACGTTGAAAATCAGGAAGAACAATTTCTCCTCTTAGAACCCCGTTTACTAGTTCTTCTACGCTTATTGTTCCCCCTTCTTCAACCATTTATTACCTCCTTTGGTCTTGATGGTGCCCGGGGCGGGATTTGAACCCGCACGGGCGAAAGCCCACAGGATCCTGAGTCCTGCGCGTCTGCCAATTCCGCCACCCGGGCACTTTAAGCGAGGGGGGATTGCATCCCCCCTCGGATTCCCCCCTGCGAGGTTATGTCTATAATATAGGCAATTTTGGTTGAAGTGCATAAATTGAGCGTTTGAACGAAAGCTTTAAGGGGAGAGAGATGGAGAACTTGGTGATTGTTTACGACAATAGAGCAACTGAAGGTTTTAAGGCTGACTGGGGATTTTCGGCTTTAGTTGAGCTTGAGGATGAGTTAATCCTTTTTGATACCGGTGCGAACCCTGAAATTTTGAAGGAGAACCTTGAGAGGGCTGGAGTAGCTCCAGAGGAGATTGACATTGTCTTTATATCCCACAACCACTGGGACCACACCGGAGGGCTTTCATTTATCTTGGAGAGAAATAAGGAGATAGAGCTCTTTGTTCCTGAGAGTGACTGCAACCGCTTTGAGGAGCTCCTTCCAGAAACCGCCGTCTGCGTTCCGGTTTCTGAACCTGTTCAAATTTCTGAGAGAGCTCTCTCTACGGGAGTCCTTCCAACGGGAATGGATAGTCCTAAGGAAGAGCAGGCGCTTATCGTTAACACGCCGGCAGGATACCTCCTCCTTACCGGCTGTGCCCATCCCGGGGTAGTTGAGATTGCCAAAAAGGCCGTCTCTATCTGTAAAGAGGAACTCTTCCTCATAGCTGGAGGTTTCCACCTAAATGAAGCCTCAGAGGAGGAGGCTGAGAGGACGGCCAAGGAGCTCCTTGAGCTAACCCAGCTTGTAGCTCCCTGCCACTGCACGGGAGATTTAGCCATAGAAGTGTTCCGCCGTATTTTTGGAGATAGGTTCATAGAAGTTGCTGCTGGCGTGGAAATTCCCTTAGAGGAGGATGTTAATGTTTGATGCTTTAGCAGAGAGAGTTCAGTCTGCTATAGAGAAAATTGCCAGAAAGGGCAGGATTGATAAAGAGACCTTAGAGAAAGGTTTAAGGGAGATAAAGCTTGCCCTTTTAGAGGCCGACGTAAACTACAAGATAGTCTCTGACTTCATTAAGGATGTAAGGGAAAAGGCCCTTGGTGCTGAGGTTGTAAAGGGTGTAAATCCTGCCCAACAGCTTGTAAAGATTGTTTACGATGAGCTTGTTGAAGCCCTCGGTGGAGAGGCTGCAAAGTTAGATCTAAAAGGAAAACCTGCCGTTATCCTTCTCATTGGTCTTCAGGGTTCTGGTAAGACGACAACTGCGGCAAAGCTTGGAGCTTACCTAAAAAAGCAGGGGAAGAAGGTTCTCCTTACCTCTGCCGACGTTTATAGGCCTGCTGCAATGCTCCAGCTTAAAAAGCTTGGAGATAAGATTGGAGTTCCTGTATTCCTTATGGAGGAGGAAAAGGACGCCGTAAAGATTGCCGAAAAAGCCCTTGAAAAGGCAAAGAGTGAGGGCTACGACGTCCTGATAATTGATACTGCAGGAAGGCTTCACATTGACGAGGAGCTCCTTGACGAGGCCAGAAGGATAAGGGAGAGGGTTAACCCAAATGAGACCCTCTTTGTCATTGACTCAATGACCGGACAGGAGTCTGTAAACATTGCCAAGGCCTTTAACGACGCCGTTGGAATGACGGGAATAATCCTTACAAAGATGGACTCTGATGCCCGTGGTGGTGTAGCCCTTTCTGTAAAGGGCGTTACGGGTAAACCGATTAAGTTTGCTGGAACTGGTGAAAAGATTGAGGACTTTGAGCCCTTCCATCCGGATAGGGTAGCCTCAAGAATCCTCGGTATGGGAGACATCGTTTCCCTCGTTGAGAAGGCTCAGGAAGTCATTGACGAGAAGAAGGCACTCTCCTTACAGGAGAAGATACTTTCTGGAGAGTTTACCTTAGAGGACTTCCGTGAGCAGCTCAGGATGATAAGGAAGCTTGGTCCCCTTCACCAGATACTCAGTATGATACCGGGACTTGGAAGTCAAAAGATGTTAAAACAGCTCCAGCAAGTTATAGATGAGAAGAAGCTCAAGAGGATAGAGGCGATAATAGACTCTATGACCCCTGAAGAGAGGAGAAACCACGCAATTATCAACGCAAGCAGGAAGAGGAGAATCGCCAGAGGTAGTGGAACGACGGTTAAAGAGGTTGATGAGCTTTTACGGCAGTTTGCACAGGCCAAGATGGCAATGAAGCAGATGAGAAAGATGCAGAAAAAATTGGCGAAGAAGGGAGGAAGATTCCCCTTCCCCTTCTTTTAGGCTTGAACTAATTTGGTTTTGGAATAAAATACTGGTGCAAAACTTAAAGGTAGGAGGATTGCCTTGGTAAAGATAAGATTAAAGAGAATGGGAAGGAAGAAGTTGCCAATCTATAAGATTGTAGTTGCAGACGCAAGGGCTAAGAGGGACGGAAAGACAATAGACATCCTTGGAACTTATAACCCAAAGTCTAAGGAGCTCCAGCTTGACGTTGAGAAAGTGAAGGAGTGGCTGGCAAAGGGTGCTCAGCCTACTGACAGGGTTGCGTCCCTCATCAAGAAGGTGGTTCAGTAGGGAGGTGAAGGATGTCTGCTCTAAAGGAGATGGTTGAGTGCGTTGCTAAGAGGCTCGTTGACAACCCAGATGCCGTTTCTGTAACGGTAACAGAAGGCGAAAGAACAGTTGTTATTGAGCTAAAGGTTGACCCAAAAGACCTTGGAAAGGTTATCGGTAGGCAGGGAAGAACTGCAAAGGCTTTAAGGACTCTCCTTTCTGCTGCAGCTACAAAGATGGGCAAGAGGGCTGTTCTTGAGATAATTGAGTAGCGGGAGCTCCCGCTACTCAAGGTTATACTTAGGTTCTAAAATACAAATTAGCCATCTCTCTAATTTCCGTGCTAATTTTTTTGCCTCTTCGTCTTTTATATTGCCTGTGGATATCGTGATAACAAGGTCAGTGTGCCTTCTAATTAGTTCTTTTCTCTCTTCTGATGTGATGTCTTTAGCATCTATTCCTAATTCTTTCTTTATTAAATTTTTCACAAAGCTATTATCGGGCTTTCCCTTTAGGTGATCCTTCAATCTATTTTTAAGATCTTGCTTCTGCTCTTGATTTATTTTCTTTCCAACAAAACCCACATATACTGCCTTATTTTCTTTTACAAAAATATAGCATCCAGCTTTTTTCTCTAAATCTGAGTCTGGTTCATCTTCATCGGTAGTTTTTAGTACTTTAAGTTCAACTTTATGTTTACCAGTTTCAATCTTGCTACTTTCTTTCATTGGTATTCCTTCACGAATCTTTTTCAAAATATCTTCTACTTCTTTAGGTAGAGAAAAGGAAGGAACGTTTACCCTTACTTTTTCTTCCATATCCTCCCCCCCCCAACCTCTAAGTTTTCAATTTCTCAAAAACCTCCTCTACCGTCATAGTTGGTTCTATTTCAAAGAAGGTTATCTTGTAGTTTAGAAGGATGTTCCTCGTGCTGTAGGTCTGTGCTTTAAGGTTCAAGAGCATAGACTCAAGTCTCCTCACTATCACTTCAAAGTGTTCCCTCTCCTTAACTGTGAAGATGATTCCCAGCTTGTCGTCCTCCAGCATAAAGAGGGTGTCGCTTGGCCTGATGTGCCTGTCAATGTAGGTTGCTATGTAGTTCACTATTGAGTGTCTGTCAGAGTCCGGAATGTTTCCGACGATAGAAATCTTTATTCCCACTCCCATAAGTAGCTCGTCAACGGCGTACTTCATACGCTCAATGAGCCTGCGGACCCTCTGCTTTATGAACTTCTCTTTCGGTATGTAGGACTCCTTGTCAACGAGAGTCCTGTACTCCTTTAGCTCCTCCTCAAGGAGCTTTATGGCGTACTCAACCTCTTCAAGTTTCCTCAAGCTTTCCTGAAGTAGCTGGAAAGCTTGCTTTATTAAAGTGCCGTATTCCACACTCCCCCCAGTTTATTGAGAGTTACTAACGGAAAATCTGGTCTCTATCTGGAACTTTTGCCCAGTCCTCAAGGAATCTCTGAAGTCCAACGTCTGTTAGTGGATGCTTTGCAAGTTGCTTTATGACTTTGAATGGAATTGTTGCTATATCTGCGCCTATCAGTGCTGCCTGAAGGACGTGCTGTGGGTGTCTTATGCTTGCGACTATAATCTCTGTGTCAAAACCGTAGTTGTCGTAGATTTGAACAATTTGGGATATGAGCTCCATTCCGTCGTGTCCTATGTCGTCAAGCCTTCCAACAAAGGGTGAAACGTAGGTTGCCCCTGCCTTGGCAGCGAGGATTGCCTGAAGTGGAGAGAATACAAGGGTAACGTTTGTCTTGATTCCTTCCTGTGAGAGTATCTTAACTGCCTTAAGGCCTTCTGTTGTCATAGGTATCTTGATAACAACGTTATCGCCAAGCTTAGCAAGTCTCCTTGCCTCGTCAACCATTCCTTGGGTGTCAAGGCTTACCACCTCAAGGCTTACAGGCCCCGGAACGGTTTCTACTATCTCCTTTGCAACCTCAAGGAACGGTCTTCCGGTCTTTGAGATGAGAGTAGGATTTGTTGTTACTCCATCAACCATTCCCATTTCCATTGCGGCTTTTATCTCGTTGATGTCTGCGGTATCAATAAAAAACTTCATCCTGCGACCTCCTTCGTCAGATTTTTTATCGCTTTCAGGATTTCTCCACTAAAGAGGGTTTCAAAACCCAGTTTTCCTTGGTTTACTAAGAAAATAAGGAAGCTAACCAAGAGAAGTATAACAAAAATCTCTCCGGTTCTACCTGATTTCATTAGTTTTAGTGAAAACCTTGGGTAGTATTTGGTGGTATAGGGTATTCCTAAGGGGTTAAGGGAATCAAGTAAGAGGTGGGAAGCGTAACCGAGGGTAAAGGACAACAGGTAAATGCCAAGCTGTAAGTTAACAAAGTCCTTTATCCAAATAGCTATGAAGAACAGAAGTATCGGAATGGCGACGTGGTGGGTGATTCCCCTGTGGCTGTTAAATAGCGTCCTCTTAGGAGGAAAGGGCAGCCCTTTTTTAAGGTCAACGTCAGGGAGTATACTCCCTGCCACGGCAGGAATGGCCGGAAGGTTAAAGATGGCTGCTACAGAAATTGCTGCAAGGACGTGGGTTCCGGCTGTCATCCTAAGAATTCCCTTATGAAAGGATTTTCAGCGACCTCAGTTCTTACTGTGGTTTTTGGGCCGTGTCCGGGAATTATTGTGGTGTCGGGGTTTAGTCTGTTTAGCACCTTTACTATGGATCTTTTAAGGGTCGTATAGTCGCTCATCGGAAGGTCGTAACGGCCTATGCTTCCCTTAAAAATCAGGTCGCCGACAATTGCCACGTTGGTCTCCGGAGAGAAGAGAACTATGCTTCCCGGTGAGTGTCCCGGGGCGTGGATAACCTCAAGGGAGAGGTTTCCAATTTTTATAACGTCTCCGTCGTTTACTACTTCGTCTGGCTGGGGTGAGTACTCTGCTCCTGCGAGCTCCCCCACTTCGCTTTCTGTCCAGTAGTTAAGGTTTTCTGCAGCTAAGGGGTGCATTAGGAGCTTAGCTTCTTTAAAACTTAACTTTGCCCAAGCGTTTGCTGCCGTGTGGTCTGGGTGCTCGTGGGTGTTGATGATGTACTTTACTTTCAAGTCGTGGCGGGAAACGAGGTCCTCTATCTCCTCTACTGCCTGCCTATCGCCCGGGTCAACAATGGCGGCCTCTTTTGTCTCTTCGTCCCAGAGTAAAAGGGTGTTAACTACGAAAGCTCCTGCTGGAATTGTCACCAACTTCATCGTCCTTCTCCTCTAAGACTATGTATTCTCCCATCTCCTCTAAGTCTATGTACTCGTTTGCAGCCTGAATGAGCTCTTTTGCCGTTATCGTCCTGAAGGAGATAACTTCAACCTTTATACCTTTTGCTTTTAAAAAATTTACAAGGTCAACAAAGTCCCCGTCGCCACTCATTAGGACAACTACGTCTATTTTTCCGTTTTCTGCCATAGCAATGGCGTCAATGGCAATTCCCATGTCCCAGTCTGCTTTGTACTCTACCCTGTCCCAGTTGTAGAACTTTTTGGGCTCTTTTAGTTTGACTTCATAGCCGAGGTTTCTGAGGACGTAGATAAAGCTGTCCTGATTTACCCTGTCAAGGTTTATGAGGTAGGCAATTGCCCTGTAGAGCCTCCGTCCCCTTACTCCGATGTGGAGAAGCCTTTTAAAGTCAACTTTCTTCCTAAGAGTGTTCTTTGCGCCGTAATAGATGTTCTGCATGTCAACAAAGACGGCCACGTTTAGGTGGGACTGCATACTATCTCTGGCCAGAAGGTCGTGGGGTTTCACGTTCACCTCCTCCGTTGATGTCACAGGCGTACCTGTTCCAGACGGCAAGGGGGGGCTCGCACGGTTTCTCTCTTAGCTCTTTCAGGAAAGCGTTGAGGTTTTCTTCTGGAATTAGTGTCATTCCGATTCCGTAGTTGGATAGGGCGAATATCACGCCCTTTCCTACTGGGAGGGAGTTAACGGCTATACAGTTTACTCCTTTTGAGACCAAGAACTCAACGAGCTCAATGCACTTGCCGTACTTAAGGTTTACCGCTGGATTTTTTAATCTCTGCAGGATTTCAATATCTCCGTTGCTCTTTTTAAGGAGAAGGATTTCTGGGCACTCTCCAAACTTGCTACAGACCCTATCTCCTTCAACGGGAATTGCGTATACAAACTCTTTCCTCTCTTCTGGTTCAAAGTGAATGATTATCTTCTCTATGAAGGGAACGTCCCTCTTTACCTTTTCTTCCAGCTCGTGGACGATGTTGTGGGCTTTCTCTAAGCTGTTTGTAGCAATGCAGACTTCTGCCTCTATAAAACGGTAGCTGCCGGAGCTCCTACCCGTTACAGATTTCACAGAGGTTATTAGAGGGTGAGACTGTAGTATCTTCTCTATCTTCTCTAAGGTTTCCCTGTCAACTGATGCGTCAAGGAGAACCTTTAGCGCTTCAACCATTATCTCGTATCCGGAGTGGAAGATGAAGACGACAACGATGAGGACGGCCAACTTTTCAACTATTGGATAGCCGGCGTAGTTACCGATAATACCGGCAAGGACTACTACAGAGGAGAGCATATCCGTTTTTATGTGCTCTGAGTCGGCTATAAGGCTTGGTGAGTTGAGCTCTTCTCCTTTTCTCCTCTCGTAACGGGAAAAGAGGTACGTAACAACGATGGTAACGAATATTGCGGCTACAGCTAAAGGCAGGTTCTTTATCTCCATTACCTGCCCGCTGAAGAGAACGTCCCTTGCTATCTCGTAGCCTGCAAAGAAGATTGCAAAGGCGCTTGCAAGGGAGATGATGTTTTCAACTTTGTAGAGCCCGTAGGGGAACTCCTTTAGCTTCATGTTGGCGATAACTATGCCTGCGTAGACGGAGAGAGCTGCAGCAAGGTCTGCTACTGAGTGGATACCGTCGGCTACTAAGGAAGTTGAACCTGCGAGGAAACCGACGGTTATCTTCATGAGTGATAGGAATAGGTTTAAGAGAACAGAGTATAGGGCTATCTGTTTCTTTTCCTTTACGATGTCCATAGTTAAAACTCCGTGTCTCCTAAGATGGAGAAGTCGCTAAGTTCTTTTCTATCTCTTTCAAACTTCTCTCTGTATTTTTTCCACTCCTCAACTGCGCTGATATCGTTGCCACTCTTTTTCGCTTTTGCAAGTCTAATCTTAACAAGTGCAGGAACGGGTATCATCTTTCCCATAACGAGGGCTTCTCCGACGTTTAGTGAGGGAAGCTGCTCTACAAGGTCTGAGCTTAAGGACTCTGAGGCCTGCTGGACGTGTCTCTGGTCTCCCGGCTCAACGAGCCTGAGAATTATCATGTTGTTTGCCTGAGATAAAGCGTTTGAGTCAAGGGCTTTTGGCCTCTGGGTGACGAGGCAGAGTCCAAGGCCAAACTTTCTTCCTTCCCTTGCTATCCTTGAGATCCAGTAGCGGGAGCGGGTGTTCAGAGTTGATGAGGCGAGTATGTGGGCTTCTTCAAGAACCATAAAGACTGGGAATTCAAGACCTCCTCCTTCTCCCCTGACAAAGGCCTTTCTCTTTTCAAGAATGTTCCTTAGAACGTGGCTTACAACGATATCGGCGATTTTCTCGTCAACGTGGGAAAGGTCTATTACGTTGAGCTTTCCAAACTCTATCTGCTCAACGATTGGAGGGTGGAGGGTGTCAAAGAGCTCCCCGTAAAACTCCTGCATATCCTCAACCTTGTTTATAACGCCGGTGATGGACTTCCAGTCGTCCTTAAAGGCCTCGTCGGTTCTGTAGGACTGGAGCTCCAGCAGTAACCTTGCCCAAAAGTCTGAGGCTGGAGTCTCCCCGTTCCTTATCTCCTCAACTACCTGCTTAAAGGCCCTCCTTAAGTACCTGTCCTGTATGTAGGCGCTGTCATCAACGTTTGCAAATATCCTAAACTCGTGGTAGCTGAGCCTTACGGGGTTGAGTAGGACGTCTATACGCCTTACTGCAGGTTTTCCGTTTTTGGTAAAGGAGAAGTTCACGTATTCGCCGTGCATGTCAAAGACCAAGACAGTTCCGTCCTTTTCAAGGAGTCCCTCAATAATCACAGAAACTGTGTTTGACTTTCCTCCCCCTGTAACGGCTAAGACGGCAAGGTGTCTGCTCACTATGCTGTCTATGTCAAGGTAAACGTTAACGTCATTCCTCGTTAAAAGGTGGCCTATGTGAATCTTCCCCTCGTCTTCTTTTCCGAAGACCTTCTCAAGGGTTTCGCGGGAGGCCGGATAGATTTGGGTCCCCGGCTCCGGGGGAACTCTGGGGATAAACATTTTTCTGTCTACGTCCCCTAAGAGAGAAATCCTTCCCCTAAAGAAGGAATCCCTTCCGGTTAGCTTCCTTAACTGCTCTATATCCTCTGGGTCAAGGTCATCGGTTAACTTTCTGTTAACCCTCTTTATTTCTTTAATGAAGCCGAGAACTCTGTGGCCTTCGTAGGAGAGCTCCACGTAATCGCCGAGTTGAACGTTACTTGAACTTATAAACTCTACCTCCCTCGTTGTAGGCTCCCCAATTGCAAAGCCGATAGGCTGTGCCATTGTTACCTCCAAAATGTTTAACTGAGGAATAAGTTAATTGTTAAGATATTAGCAGTCAAACAGTCTAAAGGAGGGAGAGATGTCAGTTCTAGTTGAATTTTCCATGTTTCCCACCGATAAAGGGGAAAGCGTGAGTGCTTACGTCTCAAGGATAATAAGGATGATTGATGAAAGCGGTATTCCCTACCAGCTAACTTCCATGGGAACGGTCTTTGAGACAGAAACTATTGAGGAAGCCCTTGAAATCATCAAGAAGGCCTACAAGGAGCTTGAGCCGGACTGCAACAGGGTTTACTCCGTCGTGAAGTTTGACATTAGGAAAGGGAAGGAGAACCGACTCGTCCAGAAGATAAAGTCCATTGAGACAAAGCTGGGAAGGGAAGTTAGTAAGTAGCTTTTACCTTCCCTATATTATAGAGGCGCGGAGCAGGACGAGGGGTCGCTCAAGGGGACTACTCCCCTTGAGAGGAAAGTCCGGGCTCCACAGGGCAGGGAGCTGGCGTTGAGCCAGGCAGGGGCGACCCTGCGGAAAGGGCCACAGAGAGCAGACCGCCACCTATAAGGTGGTAAGGGTGAAAGGGTGGTGTAAGAGACCACCGCCCTTTCCCGCGAGGGAAAGGGGCACGGCAACCCCCTCCCGGAGCAAGGCTAAATAGGCTGGCGCTTGAGGGTGGCCCGCCCGATGCCAGCGGGTAAGCCGCACAGATAAATGACCCCGTAAAACAGAACCCGGCTTACGTTCCTGCTCCGCCTTTTAACCGGCGATAACCTTTACGTAGACTTTACGGGTTCTTGGACCGTCAAACTCGCAGAAGAAAATTCCCTGCCACGTTCCAAGGAGAAGCCTTCCGTCCTGAATGATAACCGTTTCACTGCACCCTACGAGTGAAGACTTTATGTGGGCAGCAGAGTTCCCTTCTGCATGCTCGTAAAAAGGCTCTCTCCACGGGATTAGCTTATCCAGCATTGTTTTAATGTCCTTCTTAACTGTGGGGTCTGCGTTTTCGTTAATCGTTACGGCTGCAGTTGTATGGGGAACGTAAACAACGCAGATTCCTTTCTTAACTCCAGACTGAAGGACGATGCCTTCAACCTGTCTTGTGATGTCAACAAACTGGGTTCTTCCAGTTGTTTTAAGGGAAATTTCGTAAACCATAGCAACCCCTCCAAGTGTTAAATTCTTTCACCGACAACCCAGTTATCTATAAGCCTTGCGTTGCCCACAAAGACTGCAAGGGCTATGAGCGTTCCCTCTTTAATTTCGTCAACAGGCTTAAGGGTCTCTGAGTCTACTATCTCTATGTAGTCAATGGCCTTTACGTGGGGATGGGAGAGGATAAACTCCTCCATCTTTGACTTTATAGTTTCTGGGTTTCTTTCTCCTTTCTCTATGAGCTCCTTTGCAAGCTTTAGAGCTCTGTAAAGCGATGTTGCAGATTCCCTCTCCTCTGGAGAGAGGTAGACGTTACGGGAGCTCATTGCGAGGCCGTCCTCTTCTCTGACTATGGGGCAGCCGATAACTTCAACGTCAAAGTTTAAATCTCTTACGAGCCTCTCTATTACCTTTAGTTGCTGAAAGTCCTTTTTACCAAAGTAAGCCCTGTGGGGTTTAACGATATTGAAGAGCTTTGTAACTACCGTTGCAACGCCCCTAAAATGTCCCGGCCTCTTCGCCCCGCAGAGGACTTCTGTAATTCCCTCCACTTCAACGTAGGTAGAGTAGCCCTCTGGGTACATCTCCGAAACTTCTGGAACAAAGAGGTAGTCCACGCCCTTCTCCTGTGCAATTTTTTTGTCCCTCTCTATGTCCCTCGGGTATCTTTCAAAATCCTCTCCCGGCGCAAACTGGACAGGGTTCACGAAGATGCTCATAACGACAACGTCGTTTTCCTTACGGGCGCGCTCTACCAAGCTCATGTGGCCGTCGTGTAGGTATCCCATCGTTGGGATGAAGCCAATCGTCTTTCCCGTTTTCCGCAAGGTTTCAGATATTGACTGCATCTCCTTCACGCTTCTTACAACTCTCATTCTTTCCTCTCCCTCTCAACTATTAACTTCCCCTTTACTATTCCGACCCCCAAAAGGATAACCGTTGCTGAGTAGTATATCCATAAGAGAGAAACAATTAGAGCAGCAAAAGAACCGTAGAGGATGTTTACCTTAGATACGTTGAGTATAAACCACACGAAGGCCTTTTCAAAAAAGAGAAGGAGGGTAAAGACAAGAAATGAAATTTTAAGAATGAAGCCGAAGGGGACGCTAACGGGTAGCATAAAGTAGTACGTACTCACTAAAATCGTGAAGAGTAGGATTAGAACAAGGAGAGACGATAAAAAGGACAGAAAAGGTATTTGAGGAAGTAGCAGGGCTATCGTGTATTTGGTTATGTAGAAGATGAAGAGTAAAACCCAGAGAAAAAATATGGCAAAAATGATGGCTAAGTTCCTGTAGAAGAAGTTAGAGGGGCTTTCAACTTCTAAAATCTCACAGAAGGATTTCTCCAAGGATAGGAAAATTCCTCTTGAGAACCAGAGCATAAAGAGAGCGGCCGTTCCACTTATGAGGCCTGAGTTGTTTATGAGTTCCTCTATCCGGAGAAAGATAGGTTTTAGGGGTGAGTTTAGGAGCTCCACCGGTATAAGGTCATGAAGGTTCACGTGGAGGACGACCATCCCTAAGAAGAAGAGGAATATAAAGAGGGGAATGACGGACATGATTGTGTAGTAGGCTATAGAGGCTGCGTAGAAGGAGTAGTTACTTTCAAGCAGGTCGCAAAAGGCGTAGAGGGCAAGACTTAAAAGTGAATCCTCCTTCAGGAACTTTCTGCAAATCATAAAACTCTGTATTCCTTTCTTTAGTCTCTTTCACCATTTTAACACGGTTAGAGGAAAGCCACGCCCACTACTGGGCGTAGCTGTGGAGGCCGGGAATTATCAGGTTAACGCCGTAGTAGGTAAAGATTACGCTTAAGAAACCTACAATTGTGAAGTAGGCAAGGGGTTTCCCAGAAAGCCCTTTAATATAGCGGGCGTGAAGGTAGGCTGCATAAACGAGCCACGTGATTAATGACCAAGTCTCTTTTGGGTCCCAGGACCAGTAACCGCCCCAAGCATATTTAGCCCAGACAGCCCCAAGAATTATTCCAATTGTGAGAAATACAAATCCAACGGCAACCGACTGGTACATTATCTGTTCCATCGTTTCAACTGAGGGGAATATCCTTGAAATACCGTAACGTTTTAAGACGTAGAGGAAAGCACAGAAGACTACAGCAGCAACGGCTGAAATGGCGAGGTAGTAGGGAACGTTTTCCCTGTAAGCTGAGTAGATGATAAAGAAGAAGATGAACCACGTTGTAACGAAGATAACTGCCCAGTCTTTTTGGGTAGTGTCCTCTCTCTTTGAGAAGTAGGCATAAGCTACTCCAGCACTTACGGCAGCTGCAGCGTAACCGACAAAGGTAGTAACAACGTGGAAGAGTAGCCAGTTACTCTGGAGAGCGGGAACTAAGGGCTGAGCTTCTGGGTTAAAGCCAAGTATCTGGGTTGAGAGCTCTCCAATCAGTGCTAAAGGAATTACAAACATTCCGAAAGCTTTGTTCTTATACTTCCACTCAAAGAGGAGGTATAGGAGAACTGCAGTCCATCCAAAAAGCATTAGGGACTCATACATGTTTGTAAAGGGGGCGTACTTGTAAAAGGCCAACCAGTCGGAAACCATATTTACCTTTGCCTTCTCTATTCCCCTTACGATGAACGCTGTGCCCTGAATGAGGACTCCCAACCAGCCTGCAAGGGTTGCAAGTTTCCCAGACCAAGAGCTCTTTGAGAACGTGTGGATGGTGTAGAAGAGGAATGCAAAGAAAAAGGCCACCATTCCTGCGTTAAAGAGGGTTACGGAGCTAATCATGACTGTTCCTCCCTACGGGTATTTGGACAGTATGAAGACTTGACAGCCCGTAGGACTTCTTCTAGCTCCCTTGCAAGGCCTTCCGTTCCCTTGTTGGTGAGTCCTCCAATCACGAGCCTTACTCTCCTTTCCCCCTTCTTTTCAATTCTTGCCCAGACTCTCCTGTGGGGAATAAAGAAGGCAACTATTAAACCAACTATCAATATAGTGCTTCCTACCCAGACTATCCAAGTGCCGGGGTCTTTTGATACCTGAAGACCTGTGTAAAAGACGGGTTTAAAATCAACAACGGCAAAGGTTACGTCCGTTTTTGGAACTTTATAGAAAGCAAAGGGTTTTATTACTCCTTCCTCTATTTTTCCGTCCTGTATGAACTCAATGCCCATGGTCATCGTTCTGCCGTCTAAGCTGACAATCCTTAAATACGTTCCTTCACCAAACTTTAAAGGCTGACCAAAGGCAACGCTTACAGTTTCCCTCTTATTCCCCCTCTTTATGTGGAATGTAACTTCTCCTTGGCCGTAACTTGCCTGATAGAAGTAGATACCCTTGTACTTGAGTGGGTCGTTAACCCTTATCTTTTTCCTGTAAACTTCCTTACCGTTCTCTATTATGGAAAGGTCGGAAATGTAAGCCTTTGGCATTCCTGAAGGGTAAAAGTCTATAGTGAACTTGTTGCACTTAACGTAGAAGGGGAGCTCTATTATCTTTGGCCCGCTAAAGAAGCTAACGAGGTTGCTTGAAGTTCCTTCTGAAAGGTTCATATAACCTCTGTATCCAAAGATAGCCGTAACTAGGCCACCTATGAGAACGATAAGAACGCCAAGGTGAACGATATAAACCCCAAAGCGGGCAAAAACGTTCTTGTCGGCAAAGAGGTGAGTTTGGTTTTCTTCCTCTAAGGAAACTTCTGTTGAGTATTTGAGCTTTTTAAGGGTTTCAGTAACAGTTTTCTTTATTTCCTCACCAGTTCCTTCAAGGGTAATGGAGTGGGAGACTTTAAGACTTTTCTCTGCACCTTCTGGGAGGGTTTTTCGCGGTTGTTTTGCAATTTTCCATATTTTAGGAAGTCTCTTAATAGAGCAGACAATTAGGTTTATTCCTAAAAGCGTTAGGAGAAGTATGTACCACCAAGAGTGGTAAACGTCTGTAAAACCTAAAAATTTGAGGATTTTGTAAGTTGTTTCCCCGTATTCCCTGAGGTATTTATCGGGGTCCTGCTGTTGCTCTATGATTGTTCCGATTATTGATGTAACGGCGAGAGTTAAAAGCAGGACAATTGCAAGCTTAACTGAGCTAAAGAAGTCGTATACCTTCCTAAGCATTGTTACTCCTTTGCTGTCTGTGTTCTCGCACTCTCCGTTATTTAATCAAAGAGAGCTTGAGAAGTCAAGGATTTCAAACTTTAGCGGTTCGTAAAGGAAAGTGTCAAAAGGCGTTTTTAGTTCTTTATCGCACTTTACAAGCGTAAAGAGAGCTCTCTTACCGTAGTCCTCAATCCCTAAAACCTTAGCTCCTCCTGAAGTGATTAACTTAAAGAGCTCCCTTAAGGGCACTCTTCCCTCAAGACGGTAGTAGATAGCCTTTATTTCCTCCACAACCGAAAGGGATAGGTTGGTGCTTAAACCGTCCGTCCCGATTCCCAGCTTCTCATAGCCTAAAAGGTGAAGAACGTCCGGAAAGCCCGTCTTAAGGTGGATGTTACTCCTTGGACAGAGAACAATTGAAGCCCCCTTCTCTATCAGCCTGTCAAGCTCTTTACGGGAAAGGTTGGTGCAGTGGACGGCTATTGTTAGCTCGTTCAGAGCTCCGGCCTTTTCAAGGTAGTCGGTTACGTTCTCTGCCTTTATCCATTCATACCTCTTCCTTCCAACGGCCGGGTAGATTAACTTTTCAAATCGGTTTTCACTGCACTTTACAAAGAGCTCCTCATCGGCACTTTCTCCTAAGTGAATCTGAAACCTGTAGCCCCTTTCAAGGGCATCTCTTGCTATTTTCCTGATAAGTTCAAAGGAAACTGAGTAGATTGAATGGATAGAAATTGGAGGAACAAGGCTTTTAACGTCTCTATCTTTTCCGATTATCTCAAGGAAGGGAATGACCTTTGGTAGTTTAACTTCCTTAGAGAGGATTTTGGCTATACCGAAGGAGGAAATATCACCAGCAAAAGCGATCCCGTACTTCCTTAACTCCTCAATACCTTTAAAGAAGGCCTCTTTAAGTTCCTCTTCTGTAAATGTCTGCCTCTTCCCTATAACGAAGAGTAGCCACTCAAAGAAGTTACTAAACCTGTCGGGGCTAAAATCTACCTTTGAAAGTTCCAGATGAGTGTGGGCATTTACAAAGGGAGGGAATAGAGTCCCCTTTAAGAGGAGCTCCTTCTGAAAATTTCCTTCGGGCTTCCTTTTGTGATAGCCCTTTATTCTTCCATTCTCAACTACTACCCATCCCTCTTTAAGAGCCTCTCCGGAGGGTTTAACTACCCAGTCAGCCTTTAGGAGTATCCTCATATTTGCCTGATTTCTACCTTCAGGAACTTTTCAGCTTCTTTAACTAGTTTTTCGGGAGGAGCTCCTTTTAAAGCTGCTCCAATTAAAATACTAATCATGTCTTGAAGGGAATAGTTTTTAACGTTAGATATTGTTATCTCCACGCCTCCTCTACCTTTTGCCAGAATATCTTCTAAAGCCACTATAAGTGTTTTTAGATTGCCATCTTTGACTTCGTTAGAGGCCATTTTTATTTCTTTTATGAGTTCTTTCCTAACTTCATCAACGTCCATTTTCTTTTCCTTGGCAATTAGTTCAATAATTAGATTGAAGATTCCTCTGTCGTAAAAAGATATTTTTGCCAAGGAGGGTTTAATCTGTAGTACTTTGCTTATTAGAAGATTAACTTCTGGGGTTGAAGAGGAAATAGTCTCTAAAGTTTCTAAGTTCTTTGCTATTTTGAATATTTCCTTGTCAACGTTTTCAGTTTCCCATTTCCAAGAAAAGTCAAGGAATCCTTCGCCCTGTAGGAGGATGCTTTCTGTTAACTTCCTTTTCTCTTTATCATAAGAGGAGTCAAGAAAAGCATTGATAGAGTAGATTTTCCCTTCTCCAAATTTTTTAAAGAAGAGTCTAAAATCAATACCTCTTAGTTCTAAGGAAAGTTTTACTGGGCCAACTTCTTTGTCATCTTCAAACTGCTTAATAACAATTTCCTTTATGAGAGGAAATTCTATTCTGAGGTTGTTATCTTCTATTACAGAATTCTTGATTTTTACGTCCTTCAGATAAACCTCTTTTTTAAAGAGGTTGATATCGTACTCTCCAATTTCAACGGAATCTTTTAAGTTGTTTTCCTCTAAATAGTTTTCTACCTTTTCTTTAACCTCTGCTATCTTTCTTGACTTAAAAGTTTGATAACCGAAGATAGTTCCTATGGTTACTAAAAGAGCTGTAATTACTAAAACTAAATTCTTCCTTGACACCTCTCCCTCCAAGGCCTTCAATTAAAACTTAGTTTTAAATTTTAACACAACCAGACTTGCCATTTAGAAAAAAGTCCTCACAGAATAGACTTATGGAAATCCTGTGAGGAAAAAATTTTTTAGTGCAAAGGCTATGTTGTTTTAGAGCTCTTTCATTGTTGGATGCGACAAAATCAATTAAGGAAGAGCTCCGATATCCAGTTTAAAAAGCTCAGCCTGTCTATCTGATGGCCTACAAGGTGATTTCCAGAGCCAACGGTGAAGAGAGTTTCTCCCCTATCGGTAACTTCTACTTCCCCTTGAACGTAACTTACAAAGCCCATTCCGAGGGCTTCAGCTACGGTAAGGACGTCATGAAGGTAGGTTACTCTAACGGGAAATCCAAAGAGCTCGCTTCTGTAGTTTAGCCATACCCTAAGCATGTTTGCAACCAGAGCTTCAGCCCGATTCTTTTTCTTTCTGAGAAATTTCTCTACCCTCTTTCTGGCAAACTTTGTGTGCAGGGTTACATCGTTAGTGATAAAGTGAATCTGAGGGATAGAGCTAATAACCTTTTTTGCAGCTTCTACGTCGTGCTCTACGTTGTAAGAGGGAATTGCACGGTAGGTTTGGCCAGCTCTTAACTCTTTTGGAGTGGGAGAGTCAAAGGTTATTCCTCCTCCCATAAAAAAGAGACCCTTAAGGTATTTACCGAGTTTTGGTTCTAATTCTATGGCTCTGGCTATGTTTGTTAGAGGAGCTATGCAAATGAGGATGACTTCTTCGTGGTTAGAAGTAACCTGTTTAACTATAAATTCGGGGGCGTTTGTCTCAATTCCAAAGGCCTCAAGAGGTTTTTCTCTCTCCTCCTCAGTCAGGACTCCAAAACCTTCCCTTCCTGTTAGGTGTATGGGTTGAGGAGAACTTAGAGGAGAGCTCTCTCCGGCAACGACTGGAATGTTGTGCCCGGTGGTCTCTATGAGCTTTTTGGCTATTTTTGCTCTAAGTTCAGCACAGCCGTAGGCAGTTGTTACTCCGATAAGCCTTTCTGGGACGAGTTTAAGGAGTGCAAGTAAGGCAAAGGCGTCGTCAACGTCAGACCCGATGTCTGTATCAAGGAGGAACTTAGTGTTCTTTTCTAATTTCATTTTTGCCCTACTCCTGTAAAATTGTAACGCAGACTTAAAACTATATAGATAAGGTGGAGTAAGCATGATACTGATGATAGACAACTACGATTCATTTACCTACAACGTTGTTCAGTACTTTGGAAAGCTCGGGGCAGATATAAGGGTCTTCAGGAACGACAAGATAACGATTGATGAAATTGAGAGGATGAAACCGGAGGCTTTAGTTATATCTCCGGGACCCTGCACTCCAAGGGAGGCGGGAGTTTCGGTAGAGGCCATAAGACACTTTGCAGGAAAGATTCCGATTTTGGGAATATGCCTTGGACACCAGTCCATAGGCTTTGCCTTTGGTGGCAGGATAGTAAGGGCTAAAAAGCTCATGCACGGGAAGGCCTCAAACATTATTCACAACGGTAAAGACCTTTTTGAAGGAATGAAAAATCCCTTCTCTGCCATTCGTTACCACTCCCTCGTGATAGATAGAGAAACCCTGCCAGATGTCCTTGAAGTAACGGCTGAAAGCGAGGACGATAGGGAGATAATGGGTATAAGGCACAAAACCCTTCCAATTTACGGCGTTCAGTTTCATCCAGAGTCAATACTCACAGAGAACGGCATTAAGATAATAGAGAACTTTTTGAAGAGGATTTAAATCAGAGTGAAAAAGATTCTCATCGTTACAGGAGAGCTCTCGGGTTTTAACTATGCTAAGGAACTTGTTCCCCTTCTATCTTCTCACCTTAAAGTCTTTGGTGTCTTCTTAGAAGAGGTTGAAGGAGCTGAGAGGATACTGGACTCTAAGGAGCTCCTCTCCTTTGGCCTCTTTGAGGCTATAAAAAATCTCTCTTCAATTCTAAGAGGAAAAAGAAGGATAGTCTCCTTCCTTGAAAGGGAGAGACCGGATGCTGTTTTACTCGTTGACTTTCCGGGGTTTAACCTAAAGATTGCAGAAGTCGCAAAAGAAAAGGGAATAAAGGTTCTCTACTTTATCTCTCCAAAGTTCTGGGCTTGGGGAGAGTGGAGGGTGAAGAAGATAAAAAGGCTTGTAGACAGGATGTTCGTTATTTTTCCCTTTGAGGTGGAGCTCTACAGGCGCTACGGGGTAAATGTTACCTACGTAGGGAATCCACTGAAGGAGATGGTAAAGCCTACTATTCCTCCCGATGAATTCTTAAAAAAGTTTGGGCTTTCCCGTCCCTTATTTGCTCTATTTCCCGGTAGCAGGCCTTCGGAAGTAAACTCTTTGCTTGAACCGATGCTCCTTGCTGTTAAGGGGGTAGAGGGAAGTTTTGCACTGCCAGTTGCTTCCTCTGTTAACTTTGATGAGATAGAGGAGAGGGTTAGGAGGATTCACCCGAAAGTTAGGCTGATACCTGAAAGTGAAAGGTATAACCTCCTCTTTTCTGCCGATGCCGGTATCATAGCCTCTGGGACTGCAAGCTTAGAGGCGAGCTTGGCAGAGCTCCCCCACGTCGTTGTCTATAAGCTCCACCCTCTCACCTTTAAACTCGCTAAAAGGCTTGTGAAAATTCCCTTTGTCTCCCTTCCAAACATAATCGCTGGACAGAGAGTTGTTCCGGAGCTCCTACAGGACGATGTAACGCCAGAAAAGATTAAGGAGGAGCTCCTTAAGGTTTTGGACAGAAAAGAAGAGGTGAAGAAACTTTTAAGAGAGAAGGTAAACTCTAAACTTAAAGGTGGAGCTATAAGGCGTTTAGCAGAAGAGATAAAACTTGAGCTCGGGGTGATTTAAATGAAGCTTTTTGCCGTTTCCCAGCCGGGAGTAGAGGAGATAACCTATAAGGAGTTAAAAGAGCTTAGTATTGACGGTGAAGTTGTCCCCGGAGGAATTGAGTTTGAAGGAGATTTGAGGGAGCTCTATAAAACTAACCTCTGGCTAAGGAGTGCCAGCAGAGTCCTCGTTAGGCTTTGCACCTTTAAGGCAAAGCACTTTGCCGAACTTGTCCGTAAGGCAAAAAAGTGTAGCTGGGAAGAGTTCTTAACGCCCGAGATTCCTGTAAAACTCAGGGTTACTTCAAAGCGTTCAAAGCTCTACCATACAGGGGCTATCAAGGAGAGGGTCTTAAGGGCAATAAAGGAAGCTGGTATTGAGCTAAAAGAGGCGAAGTACGAGGACGAGGGAACGAGCGTAATAGTTAGGTTTGAAAACGACGTTTGCACCATAAGCGTGAACAGCTCAGGGGCTCACCTTCATAAACGGGGTTACAGGGTAGTTGAGACTGAAGCCCCCTTACGGGAAAACCTTGCTGGGGCGATGATACTTGCCTCTGGCTGGAAGGGAGAAGTTCCCCTCATTGACCCTTTCTGTGGCTCAGGAACTATACCGATAGAGGCGGCCCTTTTAGCTACGAGCACTCCTCCGGGAAGGAATAGAGAGTTTGCCTTTATGAAGTGGCCAAACTTTGACGGTAAACTGTGGGAAGAGCTCCTAAGTGAAGCCAATGAGAAGAAAAAAGAGGTAAAAGTCCCGATTCTGGGCTTTGACATAGAGGAGGAAGCCATCAGGGCTTCTGTTAAAAATGCAGAGGTTGCTGGGGTAGGGGAGTTTGTCAGCTTTAAGAACCTTTCATTTCCGGAGGTTTTCTTTGAAGAGGCCGTTATCGTAACAAATCCACCTTACGGTGAGAGGCTTCCCATTAAAAACGTGAGGGAGATATACAGGCGCTTTGGAGACTGGGTAAGGAGATACTTTAAAAGGTATAGGGTTTTCTTCCTGTCTCCCGATAGAGCTCTTGCCAAGGTTACAGGGCTAAACCCAGAGATGGTTACCTACTTTTCAAACGGTGGAATAACCGTTGGGCTCTACAGGGCAGAGAAACTTTAAACTTGGGGGAGGAGGTGAGAAACCACAGACTCTTAATGGACCCCGTTTACGATGAATTCATAATGGTGGAAAAAAGTAGCGTCCTCTCAGAGCTCCTTGACAGCTTCTACCTCCAGAGGCTAAGGCACATAAGACAGCTTGGCCCTTGTTACTACGTCTATCCGGGAGCTGAGCACACCCGTTTTCAGCACTCTGTAGGGGTTATGTGGCTTGCAAGGAAGGCGCTGAACTTCCTCAAGATGAAGGGCTATGAGATAGATGAGGAGCTCCAGACTGCCATTTTAGTTTCTGCCCTCACCCACGACATAGGACACTCTCCCTACTCCCACGCCCTTGAAGGAATAATAGTTCCTCAAAAGCACGAGGAGCTAACAGAAAAAGCCCTTGAAAGGCTGGAAGGCGAGGGGAAAGTAGACAGAGAACTCCTAAAAACCGTCAGGAAAATCCTCAGGAAGGAGCACGAGCTTCCCTTTACCTACCAGCTCGTTTCAAGTCAGCTTGACTGCGACAGGCTGGACTACTTAAGGAGGGATGCTTACTACACCGGAGTCTCCTTTGGAAAGATTGACGTAAACAGAATCTTGGTTTCTGTTCTAATTGAGGACGGAGAGCTCGTCTGGAGTGCAAAAGGTTTTAACGCCCTTGAGGCCTACGTTATGTCCCGCTACCAGATGTACTGGGCTGTTTACTTCCACAAGGTAAACCTATCTGTGCAGGTTCTCTTAAAGAAGATAATTGAAAGGATGAGGGAGCTCCTTCTAAACGGCGAAAAACTCCCGATGGACTCCACCCTCTCAGAGGTTTTAAAAACTCAAGACTTAGACAAGTTCTTCCGCCTCACAGACAGTAACGTTGTCTCTTCTATCTACTCCCTTTTAGACGTTAAAGACCCTGTCCTAAGAGACCTCTGTAACCGTTTGGTGAGGAGGAACTTCTTTAAAACGGTAGAGGTTACCCCTCACGAGGTCCTTGAGTTTCACGAAAAAGTTGAAAAAGCTGGATACGACCCGAACTACTACTTTGAGGTAGTTGAGCCTTCAAAGGTGGCTTACTCCTACTACTCTCCAAGTGGTGCAGATGTGATAAAGGTAAAGTTTGAGGGAAAGGTGGAGGAGCTCTCAAACGTTGCCCCAACCGATGCTATTAAAGCCCTTTCAAGGAAAGTTACGAAAATTTACGTAACAGTTCCTAAGGAGGTGGTAGGAGAGGAAGAATGAAGCTCAAGATAGAGAGAGAGGTCATACTTGCACCTTTAGCCGGCTATACCCATTCGGCCTTTAGGAGGTTATGTAGGCGACTTGGAGCAGACAGGGTTTACTCGGAGCTAATGAACGCAACGGGGATAATCTTTAGGGGAGAGGAAAAGGAGCTTGCCTACTTTACGGACGAGGAGCGTCCAATCCACCTTCAGCTCTACGGTAGAAACCCCGAAGAAATCGCCCAAGCTGCTGTAAAGATGGTTGAAAAGTACCGTCCTGAAGCGATAGACATAAACTTTGGTTGCTCCGTTAAGAAGGTTCTAAAGGCAAAGGCTGCGGGGTATCTCCTTCAGTTTCCAGAAGAGATGGGGAGGATAGTTAAAGAAACTGTGGAGGCCTTAAAGCCCTACGGCGTTCCCGTAACTGCAAAGATAAGGCTCGGCTTTTACGAGGACACGCTGGAAGAAATTGCAGAGAACCTGTTAAAGGCCGGAGTTTCAGCTATTGCCCTTCATCCACGCCTTGCAAAGGAAGGCTTTTCCGGTCACGCCCGCTGGGAAAGGATAAGGGACTTAAAGAAAATTGCCGGCGACGTTCCGGTTATCGGAAGTGGAGATGTTAGGAGCTGGAGAGAGATTGACGTAAAGTTTGAGGAAACCGGTTGCAACGGCGTCATGATAGGAAGGGCAGCTCTTTCAAACCCTTGGATATTTAAGGAGTATAAAGAGAAAAGAGATATAAGAACGGGATTAAAGGAGAGGGTTGAGTTTATTTTGGAGGAGCTTTCCCTAATGTGGGAGTTCTTTGAAAGGGAAAGAGCCTGTAAGGTTATAAAAGCCCAAATAAGCCAAATTTTCAAAGGAATAAGAGGAAAGGCCAAGTTAAACGATATGGTAATGAGGAGTAAAAGTTGCGAGGAGTTGTTGTCAAATCTGAGGGAAGTATCTAATTTTGGAAATTAAAATTTCAAAAGTTTCGTCTGTCGTCTGGGAGGGGTCAAATGGAAAGATGTTTTATACCTCCTGAATTTAAGAAAAGTGCCTTTCACTGTCCTCATTGTGGGGTTTATTCTCGTCAAAACTGGTATTATTGTACTCCTTCGCATGTAGTGGTTTTAAGTTCCCTTTATCAAGACTTGCAGGAGAATCTTTGGGTAAGTCATTGTGAACACTGTAAAAATTATGCTATTTGGTACAAAGGAAAAATTTTGTATCCCGGTAGTTCTATTGCACCTGTACCTGCGAAAGATATGCCTGAAGATGTAAAGGAGGATTTCAACGAAGCGAGGAATATTGTAAATGCCTCACCCCGTGCAGCTGCAGCTCTGTTGAGATTAGCTTTGCAAAAGCTAATGATTCACTTGGGTGAGAAAGGGAAGAATTTAAACGATGATATAGCTAACCTTGTGAAAAGAGGATTACCCCGCAAGATTCAGCAGGCTTTAGATATTGTCAGAGTGATAGGAAACAATGCAGTTCACCCCGGGGAAATTGACTTAAGAGATGACGAGGAAACTGCTTTAGCATTGTTTGAGCTGATTAATATGATAGTAGAAGTTATGATAACTCAACCAAGGAAAATAGAGGAACTGTATGGTAAGCTTCCTGAAAGAGCAAGATTAGCTATAGAGAAGAGGGATTCTTCTGGAAAAGAGAAGAAGTAAAAAATTACTGAACATAAGATGGCAGTTTTTTTCTTATCTCTTCCTTTAATTTATCAAGTCCCCAGCCTTTTTTGGCAGAGATGAAAACTACGGAAGATTCGGTTTCTGGGAGCTTTCCGGCGACGAGCTCGTAGAGCTTCTCCGCTTTCTCGTAAGAATCAGTTACCTTGTCTATTTTGTTAGCCACGAAAATTTTGGGTTTATCCCAGCTCTTTAACTTTTTGAGAACCTGCTCAACAGACCTTAACTCCTCTTCAAGTTTTTCCGATGAGATGTCAAAGACTATGAGAAGTAGGTCGGCCTCCTTTACCTCTCCGAGGGTTGCCCTAAATGAGGCTACGAGCTCGTGGGGAAGGTTTCGGATGAAACCAACAGTATCTGAGATGAGAACCGTTTCACCGTCAAGGTAAAGGGAGCCCGTTTTAACGTCAAGGGTGGCAAATGGAATGTCCTTTATAAAGACATCCTTCCTCGTTAGGGCTTTAACGAGGGTTGACTTTCCTACGTTCGTGTATCCAACTACTGCAACGGTTTTAAAGTTCTTTCTCTTCCTGCTTTCCCTTATTAGTTCTTGTCTTTTTATGACCTCCTCAAGCTCTTCCTTTAGTTTGTGAATCTTTCTCCTTATAGCCCTTGCTTCTACTTCCGTCTTCGTCTCACCGGGACCCCTCGTTCCGACTCCACCTCCAAGACGGGAGAGCTCCTTACCTTTTCCCCTTAGGTGTGAGAGCTGGTAGTAGGCCTTTGCGAGCTCAACCTGTAACTTTGCTTCCTTTGTCCTTGCCCTCCTTGCGAATATCTCTAAGATAACCTCTGTTCGGTCTATTACAGGTAACCCTGTGAGCTCTTCAAGGTTTCTCTTCTGGGAGTATGAGAGGGGATGGTAGGCGACGATGAGCGTAGCATTTTCCGTGTCTATCTCGGCAGTTTTACCTTTACCTATGTAGGTTGAAGGTGAGAAAGCCCTTCTTTTCTGGATGACCGTCTGGACAACTTCACCACCGAGGGCTTCTACTAAGCCCTTTAGTTCCTCTACATCTATTTCTTCTTTTGGCCTTTTTACGGCAATTATGGCTACTTTTTCCTTCTCTAACTCCATTCTCTCCATCATGAAATTAATAATAGGCAGAAATTATTCCTTGTGCATCTTTTACAAATTTTTTACAATAAAGGGCGACCTTTGAACTCTGGAGGACTCTAAATGTTTAAAGGCGGAATGGGAAACCTGAACCAGCTAATGAAGATGGCCAAACAGCTACAGATGCAGGCTGTAAAGCTCAAGGAGGAGATTGAGAACCGGGAGTTTACCGGAACTGCCGGTGGAGGTGCTGTAAAGGTTGTTGCTAAGGGCTCTGGGGAGGTTATCTCTGTTGAGATATCCCAAGAGCTGATAGATTCCGGCGACAGGGAAATGATTCAGGACTTAATTGTCATTGCAGTTAATCAGGCTTTAAAAGAGGCCAGAGACACCCTCGGAAGGGAAATGGAGAAACTAACAGGTGGTCTTGGAATAGACTTGGGAGGTCTTTTTTGATTTACCCGGAAAACCTTGAGTACTTAATACAGTTTCTTTCAGAGGTTCCGGGGATAAGTGAGAGGGCTGCCGAGAGAGCTGTTTTACAGCTTTCACGGCTGGACGGTGAGAAGAGGAGGTTAATCCTTAACGCCCTCCGAGAGCTTGAGAGGGTAAAACCCTGTTCGGAGTGCGGGCTTCCTGCCGAAGATGCTCTATGTGCCGTTTGTAGTGACCCAGAAAGGGACAAAACCTCCATCTGCGTTGTTGAGCAACCAAGGGATGCTATTTCCATAGAGAAGTTGGGAGAGTACAGGGGGCTCTACCACGTCCTTGGAGGGGTTATATCTCCTCTGGAGGATATCTCTCCGGAAGATTTAAACATAGAGAACCTCTTTAATAGAATTAGGAAACACGGTGTTAAGACTGTTATCATAGCCCTAAACCCTACCGTTGAAGGGGAGGCAACGTCAAAGTTCCTCCTTGATAGGCTGGAGAAGTTAAAGGTTGACGTTTACAGGATAAGCTACGGTATTCCCTACGGTGGGACGATAGATATGGCAGACGAACTAACGCTCAAGAGAGCGTTTGAAGATAAGAAACTCATAATCGGAGGAAAGTAATGATAGAGATCAGATGGCACGCCCGCGGCGGTCAGGGTGCCGTAACAGCTTCTAAGATTTTGGCGAGTGCGGCTATCAGGGAAGGTAAGTACGCCCAGAGTAACCCCGACTACGGTGCGGAAAGGTCTGGAGCTCCACTCCGCGCCTACAACAGGGTCTCTGAGAACCCAATTCCTCACCACTGTATGGTTTTAAACCCCAACATCGTCGTTGTAGTTGACCCGACACTCCTTAAGGCAGTTCCCTTCCTTGAGGGAACAGATGAGGATGCAATCCTTGTAATCAACACGGACAAAACTCCTCAGGAGATAAGGGAGAAGTACGGAATCAAGGGAAGGAAGATTTACACCGTAGACGCTACAAAGATAGCTATGGAAGAGCTCAAAAGACCTCTCATGAACATTCCGATGCTTGGAGCTCTCATTAAGGTCTTAGGTGGCCTTGTTGATATAAAGTCTGTTGAGGAGGACATCAAGAAGGCTTTTGGCAAGAAGCTTCCAGAAAACGTCCTTGAGGCAAACATTAGAGCACTCTATAGAGCTTACGAGGAGGTACAGTCAGAATGATTAAGGGATGGAAGGATTTACCGATAGGAGCTGTAATCTTAGAGCCGGGCTCAAGTGAGAAGTATCACACAGGAGAGTGGAGGGCTTGGAGGCCTGTCTTTGAAGAGAGCAAGTGCGTTAACTGTATGATTTGCTGGGTCTTCTGTCCAGACTCCTGCATCCTCGTAAAAGAGGAGAAGATGGTAGGGATTGACTACGACCACTGTAAGGGTTGCGGCATCTGCGCCCATGAGTGTCCAACTGGAGCTCTTGAAATGAAACCCGAATACCTGTTCCGTGAGGAGGACTAACTATGAGGCCTGAGGTGATAAAGGAGGTAACCTACGTTCCCTACTCCGGTAACATGGCCGCTGCTGAGGCTATGAGGCAGATAAACCCCGATGTCGTTGCAGCCTACCCGATTACTCCCCAGACGGAGCTCATGCAGTTCTTCGCAGACTTTGTAGCAAACGGCCTTGTGGATACCGAGTACATCCCCGTTGAAAGTGAGCACTCTGCTATGTCTGCCTGCGTTGGTGCAGCTGCAGCAGGCGCAAGGGCAATGACAGCTACAGCTGGTCCCGGGCTTGCCTACATGTGGGAAGTTCTTGGAATTGCCTCCGGAATGAGGCTTCCTGTCGTTATGACGGTTGTTAACAGAGCTCTCTCTGCTCCCATCAACATCCACGGCGACCAGTCCGACATGATGGGAGCAAGGGATCAAGGATGGATAATGCTCTTTTCTGAAAACGCCGAAGAGCAGTACGACAACCTTATTCAGGCAATAAAGATTGCTGAGGACGAAAGGACAAGGCTTCCCGTAATGGTTGGAATGGACGGTTTTGTCGTTTCCCACGCCATAGACAGGGTAAGACTTCTTCCAGATAGGGCCGTTGAGGAGTTTGTAGGTGAGAACAAGCCTATGTACTCCCTCCTTGACGTTGACAATCCAGTAACCCACGGTGCAGTTGCGATGACCGACTCCTACATGGAGTTCAAGCGCCAGCAAAGGGAGGCAATGCTCCACGCCTACAAGGTTATAAGGGAAGTAGGAGAGGCCTTTGCCGACGTCTTTGGTAAAAAGTACGAGCACATTGAAACCTACAAGACAGACGATGCAGACTACATCCTCATCATCATCGGTTCAACTGCAGGAACTGCAAAGGCCGTGATTGATAAGGTAAGGGAGAAGGGAGTCAAGGTCGGACTTATCAAGATAAGAACCTTTAGGCCTTTCCCCTACTACGACGTTATGGATGCTATCGCTGCTTCTAACTGTAAGGCGATTGGTGTCTTTGACAGGGCAGAGACATTTGGAGGAGCTGCAGGCCCTCTCTTTGGAGAGGTTGCAACTGCGATGTTCCTTAGAAACAAGCACTACCCAATGATTGACTTTATCTACGGCCTTGGTGGAAGGGACACAAACGTAAACCACATTGAAGAGGCCATAGATAAGGTAATGAAGCTTGCTGCTGGAGAGGAAATACCCCTTGTAAACTACCTTAACCTTAGAGAGTAATGGAGGAAGTAATGGCTGAAGTTAAAACTGCAGAGATAAAGCTACCACCACTTAAAAAACTTACCAACTATCCTGAAAAGCTTGCTCCCGGCCACAGGCTCTGTGCCGGATGTGGAGCTTCTATAATCATTCGCCAGATGTACATGGTGGCAAACGCCCTTGGCTACGAGCTTATCTGGGCTAACGCAACAGGTTGCGTTGAGGTTTGTACCTCCATCTACCCTTACACCTCTTGGAAGTCCCCTTGGATTCACAGCGCCTTTGAGAACGCGGCAGCTACAATTGCCGGAGTTGAGGCTGCCTACAAGGCTTTAAAGAGGAAAGGGAAGCTTCCAACGGACAAAAAGGTTAAGTTCGTTGCTCTCGGTGGGGACGGTGGAACGTACGACATCGGATTCCAGTCCCTATCTGGGGCTCTTGAGAGGGGACACGATTTCATCTACGTCTGCTACGACAACGAAGCTTACATGAACACCGGTATCCAGCGTTCCTCTGCTACGCCGAAGTACGCGAACACTACGACTCAGCCGGTTGGTTCTGAGAGCTTAGGAAAACCCCAGCACAAGAAGTGGATGCCAGAAGTTGCTGCTGCTCACGGTATTCCTTACGTAGCACAGGCTGCCCCTTCCCACTGGAAGGACTTTATGGAGAAGTTCAAGAAAGCCCTTTTAACTGAAGGCCCTTCCTTCATTAACGTCTTTTCTGTCTGCCCAAGGGGCTGGCGTTCTAAGGAAGAAGAGGGTATACTTGTAACGAAACTTGCCGTTGAAACCAACTACTGGCCTCTCTTTGAGGTTGAGAACGGCAAGTGGAGGATAACTTACAGGCCTAAGAACCCGAAGCCGATAGAGGAGTTTCTAAAGCTTCAGGGAAGATTTAAGCACCTTTTCAAACCGGGAATGGAGAGTAAAATTAAAGAGTTACAGGACGAAGTTAACAGAAGGTGGGAGTGGCTCAACAAATTAGAACAGCTTAGCAGGGAAGTGTGATGCTGAACTTAAGGCCGGAAGAGGACAAGGAGCTTAAGGAGATACTTACGAACATTGCTGAGGAGAGTAAATCCAAGATAGTTCTCTTGATAGACAAGTCTGGTCAGCTTATAAGCCGGAGCGAGTCTCCGGCTTTCTCTTCTGATGATGTAACTTTTGCTTCCCTTACTGCTGGAAACGTTGCTGCTTCGGAGGCTCTTTCAAAGCTTCTTGGTGATAAGAGCCTCAACCACATGTTTACTGAAACGGAAGACGAAGGTATATACATGATAGTCGTTGCCGAGAAGTACATTTTAGTTTCAATATTTGATAAGTACGCTACAAACTTGGGTATCATAAGGGTGAAGATTAAGAAATATTATGATAAACTTGAAGGTCTGATGAAGAGGATTGAGGAGAGGGCAGAAAAAGAGAGCTCTATGCCGGCAGATATTAACATAGAGGACATAGACTTGGATACATTATTTGAGTAGGGAAGG
Source organism: Phorcysia thermohydrogeniphila (assembly GCF_004339575.1). Taxonomy (NCBI): domain Bacteria; kingdom Pseudomonadati; phylum Aquificota; class Aquificia; order Desulfurobacteriales; family Desulfurobacteriaceae; genus Phorcysia; species Phorcysia thermohydrogeniphila. Next base: position 42,035 of record NZ_SMFV01000003.1, on the reverse strand, counting down.
GGAGCTTAATGCCATTCGTCAACTTTGCTACGAGGGAGATAAACTGCAAAATTGTCTACTACGGCCCGGGCCTTTCTGGTAAAACTACAAACATTAAGTGGATTTACGACCACATTAAGCCGGAAAACAGGGGCGAAATGATAACCCTTGCAACAGAAACAGAGAGGACCCTCTTCTTTGACTTTGTTCCTATTGAAGTATCTAACGTAAAGGGCTTTAAGGTAAGGTTTCACCTCTATACTACTCCGGGACAGATTATCTATCAGGCAAGCAGAAAGCTGATACTAAAGGGCGTTGACGGTATTGTCTTTGTTGCTGACTCTCAGGAGGAAAGGCACGACGCAAACCTTGATACCCTTGATGACATGATTGAAAACCTTAAAGATTATGAAATAGATATTGAAGACATTCCCCTTGTTTTTCAGTACAACAAAAGGGACCTCCCGAATGTCCTTCCTGTTGAGGTTTTGAGGAAGGATTTAAATAGGTGGAGTAGGCCAGACTATGAGGCTATAGCCTCTAAAGGGATAGGTGTTCTTGAGACTTTTAAGGAAATAACAAAGCAGGTTTTGAGAAAGCTTAAAAGGTGAGAGAAGAAATACTTGACGTTCTAAACTGTAGGGTAGAGAAGTTCTACGACTACCTTCATAAGGCAACCTCTTTAAGGTTTCAACATTTTGGCAGGCAAGTTGAAACCTGCGCCATCCTAAACGCAAAAAGTGGCAAGTGTCCTTCTGACTGTAAGTTCTGTGCCCAATCTGCCAAGTTTAACGTTCCCGTCAAGACATATCCCCTTCTACCTGAAAGGGAGCTCACGAAAAAAGCACTTGAAGCCTTTGACAGGGGAATTAACAGGTTTAGCTTTGTTACAAGCGGTATTTCCCCTAATGTTGAAGAAATAAAGGTTATAGGAAAAGTTATTGAAACTATAAAAAGTCTAAAACCAGATGCCATTGTCTGTGCATCCCTTGGACAGCTAAAGAAAGAAGAGCTTAAGTTTTTAAGGGACTGCGGCCTTGATAGGTATCACCACAACCTTGAAACTTCGCGAGAGTTTTACCCCCACATAACAACGGTTCAAAAGTGGGAGGACAGAGTAAGAACCATTGAAAACGCAAAAGAAGTGGGGCTTTCTACCTGCTGTGGAGGTATTTTTGGCCTTGGTGAAAATGATGAAGATGTTGTTTCAATGATAAAAACGCTAAAAGAACTTCAGGTGGACTCTATTCCTGTTAACTTCCTCCATCCTATAAAGGGAACTCCCCTTGAGAACGCCAACTTCCTGACTCCCTTAAAGTGTTTAAGAATTCTCGTAGCAATAAGGCTCTCCATCCCTGAAGCAGAAATAAGGGTCTGCGGTGGGAGAGAGTACAACTTGAGGGAGCTCCAGCCACTTATCCTTTTACCTGCCAACGCCTTAATGGTTGGAAACTACCTGACTACGAAGGGAAGAAGCCTTGAAGATGATATTCAGATGATAGAGGACCTTGGACTTGAGAGCTCTCTGAAGGGATGATGTTTTTACTCTCTAAAACCCTTGGTGTTCTTATAATTCCCCCCGGAATCTTCTTAGTTCTTCTCCTCTTATCCATTTTCCTGCTCATTAAAAAGAGAAAAAAGTTGGCTACTTTTCTTCTCTCTTTAACGGCCTTTCTTCTCTACCTTCTTTCTACGGAGGTCGGGAAGAACTTTATTCTCCTTCCCTTAGAAAATAGCTATCCCTACCCTGACTTAAATAGGATAAACTGCGAAGCTATTGTGGTTCTCGGTGGTGGAGAGATTCCCCACTCTCCTGCAGAAAACTTCTGGGCTTCTGTTGACCCTAAGGTTTCAAAGAGGCTCTACGAGGCCTTTAAACTGTGGAGGAAGGTTAAAAAGCCCATCGTTGTTTCAGGTGGTTCTGTCTTCCGTAGTGCAGAAAGTGAAGCGGTGGCTATGAAGAGGTTTCTAACTACTCTTGGAGTGCCCTCTGAGTTTGTTATAGAGGAGGGTAAGAGTAGGAATACTCTGGAGAATGCTATTTTTACGGGGGAGCTCCTTCACAGAAATGGGATAGAGAAAATATGTCTTGTAACTTCTGCCTTTCACATGCCAAGGAGCGTGAGGATATTTGAAGCTGCCGGTTTTAACGTTATTCCCGTTCCTTCAGATTACAGGGTTTACAGAACTCCCTACAGCTGGTACTCCTTTATGCCAATGCCTTCTTACCTGAGGGATTCTCTTTGGGGAGTGAGGGAGTACGTGGGGATTCTCTACTTTGAGTTACTGCAGAAGGAGAGACTTTTAAAGTGGCGGGCCCGGGAGGACTCGAACCTCCAACCTACGGATTAGAAGTCCGTTGCTCTATCCAGTTGAGCTACGGGCCCTCTAAGAATAAATGGTCGGGGCAGCCCGATTTGAACGGGCGACCTCGTGCTCCCAAGGCACGCGCTCTAACCAAGCTGAGCTATGCCCCGACCTTGACAAGGCAAAATATAGGAAATCTTGCTTTACTTGGCAAGGATGTAAGCACAAATTATTAAGACGAACTTTTAACGGAGGTTGCCGTGTTACCTGAAGAGCTCCTTTCAGTTTTAGCCTGTCCCAAGTGTAAGGGGGACCTTGAGTATAGGGAAAAAGAGCAAAAATTAATCTGCCACAAGTGTAAGCTTGCCTATCCAATTGTTGACGACATACCGGTGATGTTAGTAGATGAGGCAGAGGAAGTAGATGAGTGAGGTGGGAATGGTTGAGATAAAGAATATGACCCTTAAAGAGCTTGAGGCCTTTGTCCAGTCCCTTGGCCTTGAGAAGTATAGGGCAAAGCAGATTGCCCAGTGGCTTTACAAAAAGAGAGTTAAGACCTTTGATGAGATGACGAACATCTCAAAGCAGGCCAGAAAGCTCCTCTCTGAAAAAGCCGTGATAGACGTTCTTAAACTTGTGAAGGTGGAGGAATCCTCCGACGGAACGAGGAAGTACCTATTTGAGCTTCCCGATGGGAACAGGGTAGAGTCTGTCTTTATTCCCGAAAGGGACTGGAATACACTGTGTGTTTCTACTCAGGTTGGCTGTCCTGTAGGTTGTACCTTCTGCCTTACTGCTAAGGACGGTTTTACGAGAAACCTCACAACGGCGGAAATTGTAGACCAGTATATCCACGTTCAGAGGGACGTAGGAGAAAATAGGAGAATCTCAAACGTTGTCTTTATGGGTATGGGAGAGCCCCTTTTAAACTTTGATAACGTGAAAAAGGCTGTTGGGATTATGACCCACAGGGACATGCTTGACCTGTCTACGAGGAAGGTAACCATTTCAACGGTTGGTATTGTTCCCGGCATTGAGAGGATGGCGAAGGAGATGAACAAGGTAAAGCTGGCAGTTTCCCTTCATGCTACAACCGATGAAGTTAGGGAAAAACTTGTTCCCCTGAACAGAAGGTACTCTATTGGGGAGATAATGAGAGCTCTCCGTCGCTACCCTGCCGACAACGTAAGGCGGATAATGATTGAGTACGTAATGTTAAAGGACGTTAACGATTCTCTCGCTGATGCAAAGAGGCTTGCTAAGCTCTTAAAGGGAATGAAAGTTAAGGTTAACTTGATTCCCTTTAACTACTACCCGGGAGCTCTTTACGAGCCAACACCAAGAGAAAAGATAGAGGCTTTCCAAAGAGTTCTCTGGGATCACAACATTGCAGCCTTTATAAGAGATTCTAGAGGGCAGGATATATCCGCTGCTTGTGGAATGCTTAGAACAAAAGAAAAAGCCTGCCACGCTTAAAACGTGGCAGGCGAAATAACTTACAATGGGGGTAGTTAACCTTCTCCTTTATACTCCCACTTGCCGGTTGTTAAGTACTTGTGGATAGACTCAGCAGCAATCTTTGCGTGCTTTATTGCCGTAATAACTAAGTCCCCGCCGTTTACAACGTCTCCACCGGCCCAGATACCCTCAACGTTGGTTCTAAACTCCTCATCTACGGTTGAGAGGTTGTTCCACTTATCAATCTTCAGACCTTCCACGTCCTTGTAGGCTACAGGGTTATCTCCCTGACCGACGGCAAAGATGATGATATCGCAAGGAATCACGTGTTCAGTTCCGGGGATTGGCTCAACTTTTGGACGCCTGCTTCCTTCAACGTGGATAAGCTTCATCTTCACGCACTTAACGCCAACGACCTCTCCATCATCATTTCCGAGAACTTCAACAGGAAGGGTGAGCCAACGGATATCTACTCCTTCCTCTGCTAACATATCCCACTCTTCTTCCCTTGCAGAGGAAGATTCCCTCGTTCTCCTGTAAACAACGGTGGTTTCGTTGCCAAGCCTTACAGAAACCAGCGCACAGTCAACGGCTGTAAATCCTCCGCCGACAACAACTACTTTCTTGCCAGTTGGTATTTCAATGTCCTTATCTGGAGCAAGGAGTGGGTGGATTTCACCGGTATTTACTTTCATTAAGAAGCCGATTGCAGAGTAAGCTCCCTTAAGGTCTGCCCCGGGAATGTTCATCTTCTTACCACGGCCTGAACCTACAGCTATGAATATGGCGTCGTACTCCTTCCTTATCTCGTCAAGGGTGATGTCCTCTCCAACTACAGTGTTTGTCCTAACTTCTACGCCGAGGTTAAGAATCAGGTTGATATCCCAGTCAAGGGCTTCCCTTGGAAGCCTGCACTCAGGGATTCCGTACCTCATAACGCCGCCGAGGTATGGAAGGGCTTCAAAAATAGTTACGCTGTGTCCTTTCCTCGCTAAATAGTAGGCTGCAGCAAGTCCTGCAGGTCCACCACCTATGATGGCAACCTTTTTGCCTGTTGCTGGGGCTTTTTCATCTTCCCACTTAAAGCCAGAGGTTCTTACAGAATCGGCAATGAACCTCTCAAGACCACCAATTGCAACAGCTTTTCCGCCGTCTTTTCGCGTTAAGATGCAAGTGCTCTCACATAACCTTTCCTGTGGACAGACCCTTCCACAGACGGAGCTAAAGGGATTCCTTTCCCTCAGAATCTTGTAGCCGTCAAATACGCTCTCTTTCTGGATTGTTTCAATCCAGTTGGGTATCTTGCTCTGAACTGGGCAGGAGTCAAGACAGGTTGGAGTTTTACAGAGGAGACACCTTAAAGCTTCGTCCTTTGCTGCCGTGTGTCCGTAGCCAAGGGAGAACTCGTTGAAAACTTTTCTCCTTACCTCTGGAGGTAGTACAGGCATGGGAATTCTTCCCGTCCACCTGTCAAGCTTTTTTTTCATACTGTTATCCTCCTTTTAAGATTCTGTTTACAAAATTTTAACTTTTCTTGCTTCCTTAGTGTGGAAAAATCTGACTAATGAGACTATAATTACACTTGTAAAAGAGATAATATGAGAATTTAAAAATTTTTAAAACTTTGATGGAGGGAAAGTTTTATAAGGAGGGGAAAATGGTAAGAAGAATCGGAAAACTCAGCTTAGTAACACTCTTTGCTCTCGGTCTCTTCTCCTGCGGAGGGGGCGGAGGAGGAGGTGGAGGAACGGAAACGTCTTCAACGTCAGAGATTCCGCCGTATCCTTTTGTAGAAAACGAACCGAACGTTGAGGAAGTTCAACCACAACAGGCTGATATAGCTTACTTTACCGCAGAAAAAGGTAGCCAAGCTTTAGAAGTATACTTCCCCAAAGGAATAACTCTGCCAAGCAGTGAAAGCGGAGAGGAGCAAGAAACAAGGGCCCTAACGGATATAACCCCTTCCGGTGGTCCGAATGAAGTAAAAATAGCTTGGAACGGGCAAGAGGTCTGGATTACAATGCAGGATCCCGACACGTACGATAGAAACCTCTTTATTGCTATGGAGCTTGTTGGCGGTACGATAGATTTCACCAATCAATTAGTTTCTGCCCAGTACGAAAGGAGTGACGGTACAGGTAATATAACAGAGACTTACGATTATGGATTTGACGTATTCAACTGGTTCGCGGTTGTTCCAAAGGATAACACCTCCGACCCGAACTGGCAGAACAAGGCAAGGCTTAGGTTGAACTTCGGAACCAACCTGCTGGCCGAAGGAGATTCTAATATTTACTGGTTCGGTGGTTGGGACCTCTTCGGTGAGGGTATTAAGTACCAAATCAACGTAAGGGCGAACGACCTTCCCGACGTCAGCATAAGTGCTAACTACGACACCGACGGTGATACTACAAACAACCCCGAGTGTCCGATTTACGTTTACACAAATTCTTCCGGACAAAAGGTAATTGAGTTTCCAACGAAAAATGATGCTGGAGCTAACTACGTCGGAACCCACTGTGTAGCCTACTCAGTCGTTCCGGGAGGAGATGACACTACCGATGGAGAAAAGGTTACCTTAGAAGTTAGCAAGGATGGAGGTAGTACCTATACCTTAGTTCTTGACCAAGTAAGTCCTGATGATACAACGTACTTTAATCCCGATTATAAGAATAAAGTAAACCTCAACTCCAACCTCAGTGCAGGTAGTTGGGGAGACGATATAATCTTTAAGGTCAGCCAAGACGTTGCCATTAACGGAACTACAAGTACCGTGAACGATTACAAAATTTACCAGTTCAAGACCTACGGGGCTAACGACGCTGTTACTGTAACTGTATGCGTAACGGCCGACACTTCTGCAACAAGCTGTACCCCCCATACTTCTGCCCCGAATACTTATGCTGATTACTACGATATTGTAGACAGCAGCTACAAGTACAAGGATGAGACCCCTGATGGTTATGAACGCTACTGGCACGACCTTGATAACGATAATTACGTAGATGAAAATGAACCGGTTCTCATTGTATGGGAGGACAGTAATGGATTTAGACACGTTGCCTTACCTTCTACAGGTGGAAAGGTCTTCTACGCTCTTGACCACAACGCTACTAACGCTTCTGACATCCACGGAATCTTCCACGTAAAGCTGAAATACTCTGATGACGGTGGTTCAACGGTTAATCCCCACGGTGAAGTCGTGCTGAATGATGGAGCAATTGAGGGATACGTTCACGCTATAACCCTTGACAGTGCTCCAGATGACACCTCCAGTGCGACTCACTTTTACGTCCCTCAGAGCAGCGACAACGAACGCAGCATTTACCTCTACATCTACAAGGACTTCTCATGGCCTGACAACAACGAGACCTTTGAAAGTCAAATAGGAGTAGCTCCACTTATTTATTTCTCCCTGAACACACCTACAACAAGTGGTTAATATTGTTAGAGCACACTCTTACACCCCCGCCTTTGGCGGGGGTTTTTCTTTTTTTTGTCCTATAATTCCCTGAGCAAAATATCGGAAAAGCGAGGTTTGGGAATGCCAAAAGTTATTCTCGTAAGGCACGGAAAGACCGTTTGGAACGCAGAAGGAAGGTATCAGGGGAAGATGGACATTCCCTTAAACGAGGAAGGAAAGGAACAGGCTAAAAGAGTCGGAGAGGCCTTGAAAGACTTTCCCGTTAAGGCTGTTTACTCAAGTCCTCTTTCAAGGTGCCTTGATACGGCTAAGGAAATAGCTAAACATCATGGCTTAGAGGTAAAGGTAAAGGAAGGCTTTAAGGAAATTGACCACGGTGAGTGGGAAGGAATGCTAGCTTCTGAGGTTGAAAAAAAGTATCCGGAGCTCCTGAAACTCTGGAGAGAAAGGCCAGCAGAAGTAAAGATGCCCGGGGAGGGTGGCGAGAGCCTTAAAGACGTTTACGACAGAGCTGTTAAGGCTTTTGAAGAGATAGTAAAGGAACACGGTGAGGATGACCTTATCGTCATAGTTGGACACGATGCTACAAACAAGGTTTTAATGTGTTACCTCCTCGGTGTAGACCTTAACAAGTTCTGGGCCTTTAAGCAGGCAAACTGTGGAATTACAGTCCTTGAGTATGAGCCATCTACCAAGAGAGTTGTTATTCACGTTGCTAACGCTACCGGCCACCTTGGTAAGGAGATAGACTTTGAAGTCCAGAAGGCCCTATGAGGTCTTGAACGTTAAGGAGCTTTTTAAAGAGCTGACTTTTGCAAGCTTGATTGAAAGAATCAACAGGTTCTGCGCTTTAGTTAGAACCAAAACTGGAGTTAGAAAAGCTCACATTTCTGACACGGGAAGGCTAAAGGAGCTCTTCCTTCCCGGCTCTCCCCTTCTTTTAGCAGAAAACCCAAAGGGTAAACTTGACTATAAGCTCGTAGCAGTAAAGAGTGGTGAAGACTGGGTTTTTCTTCATACTCCGGCTCACCTACTAATAGCCGAGAGGCTCATAAGAGAGGGATTCCTTGGCTTTTACCCGAAGGAAATAAGAAAAGAGGTTAAGCACGGAAAGAGCCGGATAGACCTTCTTATAGACGGTAACTTCTACCTTGAAGTTAAAGGGTGTAACCTTGTTAAGGGGTGTACCTGTCTTTTCCCGGACGCTCCAACAGAAAGGGGAAGGAAACACTTGCAGGAACTTATTCTCTTGCGTCAAAGGGGATTCAGGACAGGAGTTCTTTTCTTAGCTTTTAGGCCCTGTAGTTGTTTTTCTCCAAATGCCGGAACTGACCCCCTTTTTGCTAAAAGCTTTAAAAGAGCTCTTTCCTCCGGAGTAGAGTTTTTCGGCGTAAAGTTAAGATTCCTCCCAGAGACGGGAGGAATCTATGTTGATGGGGAGCTCCCCCTGTGCTAAAAGCTTTTGACTTCTTTCTTATACTCCTCCCACCACCTTTTTAGCCTTATAAAATCGTCTGAAGGGAACATCTCCAAGATTGCGGAAAGGATAGTTATTGCAAGCATTGCCTCACCAACCACTGCCGCCGCCGGAACGGCACAGACGTCAGAGCGTTCAACACAGGCCAAGAACGGCTCTTTTGTCCTTACGTCAACGCTTCTTAAAGGACTATAGAGGGTCGGTATAGGCTTCATTGCAGCCCTTACAAGGATAGGCATTCCGTTTGTCATTCCCCCTTCAAGGCCGCCGGCGTTGTTGGTTTCCCTGAAAAATCCTTTTTCAGGAGAGTAGAAAATCTCATCGTGAACCTTTGAGCCGGGAGTTCTTGCAGCCTCAAATCCCATACCTATCTCAACGCCCTTTATCGCCTGAATTGACATTAACGCTTGAGCGATTTTTCCATCAAGCCTTTTATCCCACTGGGTATGGCTGCCTATTCCCGGAGGTAAACCCAAGGCAAAGACCTCAAATACGCCTCCGAGGCTTTCTCCTGCAGCTTTGGCTTTGTCTATCTCTTTCTTAAAGGCCCCTTCAAGCTGTGAATCATTTAAGGGAATTCTCACTTCAGAGCTCTCAGCGTTTTTAAAGCGCTCCTCGTATGAAAGTTCAAGGTAGTCGTTTGGTACTTCTACTTTTCCGATAGAAATAACGTAGCTCCCTACGGTTATACCGAGATTTCTTAAGATATCCTTGCAGAGAGCTCCGGCTGCTACCCTTCCTGCCGTCTCCCTTGCGCTTGAGCGTTCCAAGATGCTCCTTACGTCATCGGTTCTATACTTTAAAACGCCGCTTAAGTCTGCATGGCCGGGACGGGGACGGGTGACCTTCTTCTCTTCTGGGAGCTCCCCCGGCTCTGGCTTCATAATCTCCGTCCAGTTGACAAAATCCCTGTTCCAGACGGCCATAAGGATGGGAGAGCCAAGGGTCTTTCCGAGTCTAACTCCGGAAAGGAACTCTACCTTATCTTTCTCTATCTTCATCCTTCCGCCGCGACCGTAGCCTTTCTGGCGGCGGGAGAGCTCTCTATTAATAAATTCAAAGTCTATTTCAAAGTTTGCCGGAATACCCTCAAGGTATGCAAATATCCCTTTACCGTGGCTTTCTCCAGCCGTGTAAAACCTTAACACCGCTTTACCTCCGAAAGTTTTGCTGAATTTTAACGCTAACAAGTTGACAGAGCAAATCCGATTTCCTATCTTTTTATCCTGCTGTGCGCCCGTAGCTCAGTAGGATAGAGCGCGAGATTCCTAATCTCGAGGTCGCAGGTTCGATCCCTGCCGGGCGCACCATTTTTATTTTTCCTTGACTTTTCCTGAAAAATCCATAAAATTTGCAGGCGCTTTTTATTACCATCGGGAGGTCTATTATGGCACTGGGCGGACTTGACGCTCTTATGAGGGCGGTGCAGGAAAAATACATGAGAGAAGATATGCTTAAGGTAGACTTTAGGCCGGGAGATACCGTAAGGGTTCACGTTAAGGTAAAGGAAGGGGATAAGGAGAGGATTCAGGTTTTTGAAGGAGTTGTTATAAGGAAGAGGGGTGGTACTGGAACAGACGCAACCTTTACCGTTAGGAAGGTTTCTTACGGTATTGGAATTGAGAGGACCTTCCCCCTTCACTCAAGGGTAATTGAAAAGATTGAGGTTGTTAAGAGAGGTATTGTAAGAAGGGCAAGACTCTACTACCTCAGGGAGCTCAAAGGTAAGGCTGCCAAGATTAAAGAGAAAAAAGAGTGGATGACAAAGAAGTAATCCTTTGTTTTGAGAGAGAGCTCTGGTCAAAAGGGTATAGGTTCGTCGCCGGGATTGACGAGGCGGGAAGAGGGCCACTTGCTGGGCCGGTGGTGGCTGCAGCCGTTATCTTCCCGCAGGACGTCAATCCTTTTTTATTTAAGGACTCTAAGAAACTGAAAGCGAAGGAAAGAAAAGAGCTCTTTTACAGGATTTTTAAGGAAGCAGTTTCCGTTGGTATCGGCTTTGCAGATTCAATAGAGATAGATTCACTGAACATCTACAGAGCAACTCTCCTTGCTGTCAAAAGGGCAGTTGAAAACCTTTCTGTAGTTCCCGATTTTCTCATAACAGACTACCTAAGGGTAGAAGAGTTTAAAGAGAGAAGCCTTGTTCTCGTAAAGGGGGATGAAAAGAGCTTTTCCTGTGCCTGTGCAAGCGTAGTGGCAAAGGTAACAAGGGACTTTATAATGGAAGAGCTTGCAAAGCTCTTTCCCGGCTACGGCTTTGAAAAACATAAAGGTTATCCTACAAAGCACCACTTAGAAGCGATAAAATCCTTAGGGGTGACCCCTATCCACAGGAGGAGCTTTGGGAAGGTCGCAGGAGAAAGGAAGAGAGGGGGAGAAGATAGCTTCCCGGTATCTACTGAAGAGAGGTTACTCTATTATAAGGAGAAACTACAGGAGCTCCTACGGCGAAATTGACATAATTGCCTTTGACCCGTCAACAAAAACAATAGTGTTCGTTGAAGTAAAATTGAGGAAAAAGGGAGCCCAATCTACTCCTCTGGAGACTGTTAACAGGACAAAACAGAAGAAAATAATAAAAACTGCCCTTAAATTCTTGAACGAAACGGAGCTCACTTACGAAGCGGTTAGGTTTGACGTAATCGGAATAGAGGACGGAGAAATATCTACCGTATTTCACGTTGAGGATGCCTTTCAGTTAAACTGTTGATATAATTTGCCCGCCGTCTATATTATGCTATCAAGGTTTTAACCGCTTTAGAATGGGGGTTTTGTTTTGGCAAAGGTAAGAGTTCATCAGCTTGCGAAAGAACTGGGTATGTCCTCAAAAGAGCTGATAGAGAAGCTGAAGGAGCTTGAGATTCCGGTTAAGAGCCCGAGCTCAAGCCTTGATGAAAAGCAGGTAATGCTCGTTAAGGAGTTCTTGGAGCCTGTTGAAGTTCCGGCGAGGGAAGTTGTTGAGGAGAAAAAGGAAGAGGAAACAGTAGTAGCTCCTCAGCCTGAAAAGGAGGAGAGGCCAGAACAAAAAGAGCAGGTTGAGCCTAAGGAAGAGGTTGCTCAGGCTGTTGCTCCTCCTGTTCCTGCAGTAAAGGCTGAGGAAGTAGAGAGTGAGAAAGAGAAAAAGGAAGAGGAAACTAAAGAAGAAGCTAGAAAAGAGGAAAGGAAAGAGGATAGAGGTAGGAGAAGAACCTCTGACGTTAGAATCCTTTCTCCTGAGGAGCTTGCTAGGAGAAGGCGTAGGAGGAGAAGACCTTTCAGGAAAGAAGAGAGAGGAGAAGAGAAAAAAGAGGCTAGACCTCGTAGGAGAGAAAAGTTCAAAAAGCCTGATAGAGAGGAAAGGAGGAAACCTGTTCCTGAAAAGGTAACTAGAGAGCAGCTTGAAAAGCTTGTTGCTTCAACTAAGGAGCCGAGGGAAAAAGAAAAGCACAAAACTGCCGAGGAAATCCTTGCCGAAAGGAAGAGGGAGCAGAAGGAGCTTGAGGACCAGAAGAAGTTTGAAGAGCTTATGCGCAGAATAGAGGAGAAGAACCGCGCCAAGAGGAAGAAACGTAAGAAGAAAAAGAAAGAGGAGCAGATAGCTGAGGTACCTTTTGAGGAGCTGTCAGAAGAAGAACAGCTCCAGAGGCTCATTGAGGAAGAGGAGAGAGCTAAAACAGTTGTCATACCTGAGGTTATCTCCGTAAGGGAATTTGCTGAAAAACTTGGCGTTGAGCCGACTCAGCTTCTTCAGGACTTAATAGCTCTTGGAAAGTTTGTAGCTATAAACCAGCCGATAGACTTTGAAACGGCGGCAAAACTTGCCGAGAAGTACGGCAAGGTGGCCAAGCTAGAAGGAGAAGAAGAGCTTGAATCCTTAGAAAAGGAGCTTGAGGAAACTCCCGATAGGGAAGAGGACTTAAAGCCCCGTCCTCCAATTATCACAGTAATGGGGCACGTTGACCACGGTAAAACCACACTCCTTGACTATATAAGAAACACGAGGGTTGCAGAAAAAGAGGCTGGAGGAATCACCCAGCACATAGGTGCTTCGGTAGTAGAGGTAGATACCAGCGAAGGCAGAAAGACGCTCGTCTTCTTGGACACTCCCGGACACGAGGCCTTCACGGCAATGAGGGCCCGCGGTGCTCAGGTTACAGATATTGCCGTCCTTGTTGTTGCTGCCGATGACGGAGTTATGCCCCAGACTATTGAGGCTATAAACCACGCAAAGGCTGCAGGTGTTCCGATAATTGTTGCCATAAACAAGATAGACAAGCCCGGTGCGAACCCTGAAAGAGTTAAGCAGGAGCTTACCCAGCACGGCCTCATTCCTGAGGACTGGGGCGGTGACACCATAATGGTTCCGGTCTCTGCGAGGACCGGAGAGGGGGTTGACGAGCTCCTTGAAATGATAGCCCTACAGGCTGAGCTTATGGAGCTCAAGGCCAACCCCGACAAGCCTGCCCGTGGCGTTGTCCTTGAGGCAAAACTTGATAAGAAGAGAGGACCTGTTGCAACCCTCCTCGTCCAGACCGGAACGTTAAAGGTTGGGGATGCCATTGTTGCCGGCCTTTACGCCGGTAAAGTTAGGGCAATGTTTGACGATAAGGGTAATTCCGTAAAAGAGGCCGGACCTTCTATGCCGGTAGAGGTTCTCGGCCTTGATGGCGTTCCCCTTGCCGGTGACAAGTTTTACGTGGTGAAGGACGAGAAGACGGCAAGGAAGATAGCCGAGAAGAGGCAGGAGCTTGCAAGGGAGTCTGCCCTTGAGAAGGAGAAGAGGGTATCCCTTGAAGAGCTCTTCTCCCAGATGCAGGCTGGAGAGGTTAAGGAACTCAACGTTGTCCTTAAGGCTGACGCTCAAGGTTCAATTGAGGCAATAAGGAAATCCCTTGAGGAGCTCTCTACGGACGAGGTTAAGGTCAGGATTATCCACGCTGGCGTTGGTCCTATAACCGAGAACGACGTTATGCTGGCAGCGGCCTCTAATGCCATCGTTATAGGCTTCAACGTAAGGCCAGATTCCTCTGCAAGGAAGGCAGCTGAGCAGGAAAAGATAGACGTAAGAACCTATAGAGTTATCTACGACATCATTGACGAAGTCAAGAAGGCAATGCAGGGTCTCCTTGCTCCTGAGGAGAAGGAGGTCTACCTCGGTTCTGCGGAAGTCAGGGCAACCTTCAAAGTTCCAAAGGTTGGAACAGTTGCTGGTTGTTACGTGAAGGATGGAGTCATAAGAAGGAACGCAATGGCAAGACTTGTAAGGGATGGAGTTGTTGTTTACGACGGAAAGATTGCTTCCTTGAAACGCTTTAAGGACGACGTTAGGGAAGTTCAGGCTGGTTACGAGTGTGGAGTTGGTCTAGAAAACTTTAACGACATCAAAGTTGGTGACGTAATAGAGTGTTACACAATAGAAAAAGTAGAGAGGGGAGCTTAAGTGGAATTGGGACCTTCCTGCGGGGAGGTCCCTTAAAATAAACACCATAGGGGTAGATTTAACACGAGGGGAAAGCTGCTAAAATCATTCTTTACCTATAAGCGGAATGGAAAATGGAAAGAGAAAATGGATTGTGGTTAAGGGGAAAAAGTCTCGTTATTTTTTTAGCAACCGCAGCATTTATGCTTATACTTTTTGGCTTGGCTAATATAGTTCTTTTTACACCTTACCTTGGTGTAATTGAAGTAGGTTTTGGAATCGCTTTACTTATTAATCTTGTGCTATTTAAGCTTGGAAAATTTAGTTTTTCACTCTCATCTACTCTTTTTCTATTTGTTCTGTTTTTATGTTTTTCAGTTCTTCTTCTTACCGGAGGTATAAGAGGAACTGGTATTTTCTGGGTTTTTACTTTTCCTCTGGTTTCGTTTTTTTTAAAAAGCTCCCGCGTAGCAGCCATCTGGAACTTGTTATTCATTATTGTCCTTTTTTCTATCCTATTTTTCTCATCTTCAGGTTTTAAAGTAACTCCTTATAGCCAAATAACGCTTCTTCAGGCCGTAGCGGTTTACATGACTTTCCTTGTTCTCGTTTACGTTTACTCTTCAGTGATGAAAAGTTACCTTGATAGAATTTACAATACTGCTATTAGAGACCCGTTGACAGGTCTATACAACAGAACCTTTGCCTTTGCCTACCTTAGACAAGAGCTTGAGAAAGTAAAGAGAGGAGAGATAAAGAGCCTCTGCATTGTTTACATAGACCTTGACAACTTTAAGTACATAAACGACCTTCACGGTCATTCGGCGGGAGACCTTGCTCTAAAAGAAATAGCTGAACTAATAAGACGCAAGTTCCGTAAAGGTGATGTTGTTGCGAGGATAGGCGGTGACGAGTTCCTTATAGTCGTTTCAAGGTGCAGAAAAGAACGTATAGAGAATAGGCTTGAAGAACTGAAGGCACAGGTGGAAGATAAGTTTAGGGAGTTTAATGTTTCTATTAGCTACGGAATTGCTGTAGCTCCTTTAGATAGTACCGACATAGAGGAACTTGTAAAGATTGCCGATAAGAGAATGTACAGCAATAAAAAGGCGAAAAAGGGAGAGTGCAGAACTCCGTCTATTGCCTCCTAAACGAGCGCTTTTTCGGGGAGCTCCGAGATAGTCTTGATACCTTTTAAAACCTCAAAGCCGTTTTTCTCGGCCTCTTTCTGGCGGAGCTCTTCAAGCCTTACTTTCCTCACCTCCCCTGTAAGTCCAATTTCTCCAAAAAGAACGAGATTTTCCTTGATGGGTCTGTCTAAATAGCTTGAGATAATGGCTGCGGCTATAGGAAGGTCAACTGCCGGTTCGTTTACCTTCACACCGCCGACAACGTTGACAAAAACGTCAAAGTTCCTCAAAGGGTAACCCAATTCCTTTTCAATTACCGCCACTATGATTGATAGCCTGTTTGAGTCAATTCCTTTAGCTCGCCTCTGGGGAGTTGTAAATACTGCTCTTGTTACAAGTGCTTGAACCTCAAGCAGTATTGGACAGCTTCCTTCCATTCCGGCAAAGATAGCAGACCCCGGCTTTCCGGTAGGCCTTTCCGATAGGAAAAATTCAGAGGGGTTAGAAACTTCAACAAGGCCCTTTTCCGTCATCTCAAAAACGGCAAGCTCTCCAGTTGAGCCGAACCTGTTCTTTAAGCTCCTGAAAACCCTAAAGTTGTAACCCCTGTCTCCCTCAAACTGAAAGACGGCATCAACTATGTGCTCAAGGACCTTAGGACCTGCAATTGTTCCCTCTTTCGTTACGTGACCGACTATGAAAGCTGTTATTCCCTTACCCTTGCATAGGTTTGTGATAAAGGCAGCAGACTCCCTTACCTGAGAAACAGAGCCGGCAGCAGACTCTATGTAGGGAAGGTAAAGCGTCTGTATGGAGTCAAAAACTACGAGCTCTGGTTTTATCCTCTCAACCTGCTTTTCTACTTCCTGCAAATTATTCTCTGCAAGGACGAATAAATTCTTACTCTTAATTCCGAGCCTTGTTGCTCTCAGAGCAATCTGTTCAGGAGACTCCTCTGCTGTAACGTAAAGTACGTTCCCGCTTTGGGAAAAGATATCTGAAATCTGGAGCAAAAATGTAGACTTTCCAATTCCCGGCTCTCCTGAAATTAAAGAAACAGAACCTTTTACGATTCCTCCTCCAAGAACTCTATCAAACTCCTTTAGTCCGGTTGGAATTCTTTCAGCCTGTTTTTCGCCTATCCTTTCAAGTGGAAGCGGTTCGGATGTGGAAGGTTTGACCCATCCAGCTCTTGTTTTCTTAGGGGCAGAGACTACGACTTCCTCAACAAAACTACCCCAACTACCACATTCAGGACACTTCCCTGTCCATCTATAGGTTTTGTATCCACAGTTTTGACAGATGTATACGCTCTTTCCCTTCACGGCAAAAACCCTGTTACTTGAGTGACTTCCTCCCCTCACCGAAGTGAGGGGCTTCCCGCTTCATCGTGGGCTATACACCCACTCCACGGGTGTTACTTCCCCGCAGTCCACGGGTAGGGCGGACTTTAAAGGATCTGCCAGCCTACTTAGCGCCACCCTCAGTACGTTCCTCGCCGAATTCACGTCCCTGTCTATCTCCACACCACACTTTTGACACTTGAATGTCCTTTCAGATAGAGAAATCTTCTGTCTGTTCCCACAAAAAGAACAGACTTGTGTCGTCGGTTCATACCTATCCACAAACACTACAGGGATAAGAGTCGCAAGACTTCTTAGTCTTGCAGTTATTCCTCCTATCCCTGTGTTTTGTATCTGTTTCCCAAAATACCCTTCTTTCCATCCTTTGATGTTATCATCTTGAACCGCTATAAGGAGAAACTTCTTGAGGTAGCTTATTACCTTGCTCTGAACATCTCTCCTCTTGTTGTTGATGTATTCCCACTCTCTCCTTATCTTCTCCTTTATCTTCTGATACCTCTTGCTCCCTTTCTGTTTTCGTGAGAGTTCTTTTTGAAGCTTTTTTAGCCTCTCTGTTTCAGGTATATACCAACTAAATTTCTCTCCGTTTGATAGGGTTAATTGGTGCTTTATTCCTAAGTCTATCCCTACTGGTTCTTTTACCTGTTTCTCTTTGATTTCTTTTAAAACCTCTTTTTTCGGAAGGTAGCAGACTACGTGTAGGTAGTATCCAGACGGTTTCTTTACAAGCTGAGCTTCTGCAAGTTCTGCGCTTTTCGGTATCTGATGAAGTCCTAAAACTCTGAATTTTTTCTTTATCCCCTGTATCTTTACTCTATTTTTGTCTCCCGAAATCTTGTAGGTTGTTCCATACT
Organism: Phorcysia thermohydrogeniphila; assembly: GCF_004339575.1. NCBI lineage: Bacteria > Pseudomonadati > Aquificota > Aquificia > Desulfurobacteriales > Desulfurobacteriaceae > Phorcysia > Phorcysia thermohydrogeniphila. The sequence continues at coordinate 24,641 of NZ_SMFV01000003.1, read as the reverse complement.
GCTTTAGTGGTATGCTCCTTACTTCGCTCTTAAAGGAGAGTTTTCCTACTTTGATTCCTTTCTCTTTTGCTTTTTTGAGGGAGTAGAGACTTCTCTTTATCCTTTCTACTATTCCCTGTCTCATATGTGATGAAAGCTGTTTTATCTCTCTCTTTTCAAGTCCTTCTGGTGTTTTGATTTCTACTTCTTTGAGTTTCCAAGTGTTACCGCTTAGACGGTTTTCAATGTCTGCAACTATGCAGTTGTAGAACCACTTAGCTTCAAGGAAGAGTCTATTCAGTTTTTCCTCGTCTTTTTTTGATAGGTTCTGGAGTTTGAGTTGATAGACACGGGGAATTTGGTGTTTTCTCCTTTCACGGGTTCGTCTTAGGGTGTTTTTAATTCTTTCTGCTTTTGTCTGAACCATAGTCTATAATCTATTCCAACGGTTTTCAGATTCAACGGCTTACGCCGTGCGATTCATTTCTGCTTTGAAAAGCAGGGCTTTCTCGCAAATTTTTCTGTAAACCAAACTTTTTAAAAGGGCGGTAGCTCCTCGTGGAGTTTTAAATGAACCGTTACCATTTTATCCTCAAAGCAGTGTTCCCTTTTCTACAAGGTTATAATATAAACCACTACGTTAAAAGCCCGGAGGAAAACTTGAAGCCAGAAAACCTGCCACCTGAAACCTTTGATGATGAGATAGACCTGTATGAGCTCTGGCTTACCCTTAAAAGAAGAAAGAAAACAGTAATAGGAATTACTGTCCTTTTCACCACAATTGCTCTTGTTCTTTGCTTTGTTCTGCCTCCCACTTACCGAACGGAAGCCTCGCTGATGCCCTTGGGGGGAGAACAAAGTTCAAAATTATCTTCTCTTCTTTCGTCTCTTCCTATTTCCATTCCTTTGCCGGGAGGGCAGGCGGGAATAACCGTTGAATCGGTTTTAAACAGTAGAATACTAAGAGAAAGGATTGTAAAAGACCTTAACCTTCTACCTGTTCTTTTTCCTGACAAGTGGGATGAGACTACGGAAAGCTGGAAACTTGCTGAAGATGAAACTCCTCCAACTCTTATTGACGGTGCTAAGAAGCTTGAGGATTTTATGTCCGTATCCACCGATAAGAAAACGGGCGTTGTAACCCTTACCGTTGATTTTCCGAAAGACCCGGAAATGAGCTATAGAATAGCCATTACAGCCCTCAAAGAAGCTCGGAATATTCTCAATGAAAAAGCTTTTACGTTGGCAAAGAAGTACAGAATTTACGTTGAAAAACAACTTGCTTTAGCTAAAGAAAAGTACCAGGAACTTGAGAGAATATACAAGGACTTCATGAACGGGAAAATTAAAGATGTTCCATTTATCATAGGTGACCATGATCTTGAGGATCTAAAGTCCAATGTTCCTGAGAAAGCAGAAATAGAGAAACTAAAGAAGGAGATAGAAAGGCTGAAAGCGCACCTTAACACTCTTAGAAAGAGCAGTTATGTTTCCGTATCGGACTATCAGCTTAATCTCCAAAAGCTTCAAACCCAGATGGAAATAGTGAAGCAGTTGCTGGTAACCCTTGCAGGTGAGTACGAAATGGCAAAAGCTCAGGAAATGAAGGAGCAAATTTCATTTCAAGTAATAGACCCTCCGTACATTCCACCGAGAGATAAGCCGTACAAACCTAAAAAAGGCCTGATAGTAACTGTTGGATTTGTCTCCGGACTGTTCTTGGGGATCTTTGCAGCTTTCTTCAGGGAGTGGTTGGAAAACGTGAAAAAGAAGAGAGAGGAGGAAAAGGTAAATGCGTAAATTTCTTATAGCCATAACAATGGTGTTTGCGGGGATATCGGTTTCAGTAGCACAGGCAAGCGAAAAGTTTCCATTGTCACCGTATACGGTGACGCCTGAAGCTGTAAAAAAGTTACCGGATGAAACGTCTCTAACTGCAAAAGCTGAGTCTCCTAAAAGAATCCAAGGGTCTAATATTCCAGAAGATTACCTACCTAAAAAAAGTGCAAAGGGAGAGAGTATAGAGAGAACAAAAGAAGAGGAGAAAGTTAGGGAGGAAGAGGTAAACGAAACAAATTCCTCACAGCTTTCTCCTATAGAAGAGAGTTTTTACTTAAGGACAGAAAAACTTGGAATTCAGCTTAAGCAGTTTGGCTACGAGTTTTTCAAAGGCAAACCAGAGTTCCCGGTATCAGCCCCAGTTGACAGAAATTACATTTTAGGCCCCGGAGATCAGCTTTTCATTTACGTAATAGGGAATCCTCCCGGAATAGATCTTTCAGCCATCCAGAGCTTGGTCGTTGACAGAGAAGGAAAAGTATACATCCCAGGGATAGGGGTCTTCTACGTTTGGGGAATGTCCTTAGGAGAAGCTGAAAAGGTTATCTCAAACGCAGTAGGAGCGAACATAAAGCTAACGGTTGGAAGGTTAAGGACATTCCCTGTTTACGTTTCTGGAGAGGTAGAAAGGCCGGGAGCTGTCGTTGTTACTGGCATAAACACGGTCATTGACGCCCTGATGCTAGCCGGTGGAGTGAAAAAATCTGGAAGCCTTCGGGACGTTGTTATAACGAGGAAAACACCTTCAGGAACGAAGGAAATCCATATAGACTTTTACAAACTCCTCCTATACGGCAAGCCTGTTGATATAAAGCTGAAGGACGGGGACGTAATATTTGTAAGACCGATTGGCAAAGTAGCGGGAATTGGCGGAAAGGTCAAAAGACCGGCTATCTATGAATTAAAGGGAGGGGAAACTGTAGAGGACCTCATAGAAATGGCAGGAGGTCTCCTTCCTTCTAGTTACAGGTACAGAGCGACAATACAAAGGTTCAAGAACAATAGTTTCTTGGACATAATAGATGGAAACCTTAGTGATAAGTCGTTCCTGAACATAAAAATTCAGGATGGTGACGTTCTGGTTGTGAAATCCATAGAAACCGTTCCCCGTAATGCAGTAAGGATTGAGGGCTATACTCCTTATCCGGGACTTTACGAGTACAGAGAAGGGATGAAACTCTCAGAAATCCTGAAACCTGACCTATTTTTCCCAGATTCTAACATGAAGTTTGCTCTCATAACGAGGCAGTATCCTCCCGGTGCTATTCCTGAGTATATAACCTTTTCACCTGAAGAGGTTTTAAGCGGAAAGAGGGACATCGTTCTAAAGCCAAGGGACAGAATTACCCTGTACAAGTTTGGTGAAGTAAAAAACGTTGATTTCAACAGAGTAAAAGATGCCTTTGTTGTAGAGGGAGAAATAAAGTATCCCGGAGTTTACGCCTACCACGATGGAATAAAGCTTTCAGATATACTCAGTCCTGAAATGCTCCTTATGAACACAAACCTATACTACGCCGAAATAGACAGAAGAGATCCCCGTACGCTTGACATAGTTGAAATTAAAAAGTTTGTGCCTATGGATATCCTTGATGGAAAGACGGACATTGAGATCAAGAGGCTTGACGTCATTAGGTTCTACCCTAAGTATCTTTACTCACCCATCCTTGTCTCGGGGCTTGTTAAGAAGTCTTACTATGTCCCCTATCATGATGGTATCAAGTTGTCGGAGGCCTTGGCTTCGGCGGAGTTTGTTGATGATATTAAGAACTTAAAGGTAGAGATTTTTAGAAAAGTCAGCTCCGATTTAGCAGAGGAAGAAGAGAAAAAGGTAGAGTCGTCACAAAAGGAAGGAGAGGAGTTACTCAAGCTGCGAAATAAGGGATACTCTATAGCTAAAGATGAAGGAGAAGAAGAACAGTTCCTTAAGGCTGGTGTTTTAGGAAAGGAGAGTAGGAGAAGTCCAGACACCTATTTTAAGGGGGGAGAACAAAAACAACTTCGTCAGGATAGAGGATATTTAGAATTTGGAAGCAAGGAAGAAAGAGTAGAGACCGAAGAGTCATTAAAGAAAAATGTGGCGTCAATCTTTCTTTACGACCTTCTCGTAAAGAAGGATACTGAGTGCGATATCCCGCTCAAACCTGGCGACAGACTTGTTATTTCTAAGGTTCAACCGGAAGAGATAGTAGAAAAAGTTTACGTATCTGGTTACGTTAAGAAGCCGGGAGTCTTTCGTATAAACGAGAAGACAACACTTTACGATATTCTAAAAGCGGCCGGAGGGTTTAGGGAGAATGCTTACCCGCAAGGAATAATCATCCTACGAGAATCTGTTAGGGAAATGCAGAAACAGAGGATAGCAAAGGCTATACTACTCATGCGTCAAGAGCTTGAGAAGGAAGAAGCCGGCATAATGCAGTCAGACCTTAAAGGAGAGGAACTAAGAGCGCGACAGGCAGCTTTTGAGGCCAAAAGGAAACTCCTTGAGGAGATAGAAAAAGCACAAGTTACAGGGAGAATATCCGGAATTATCGTTTCTTCTAACCTGGAAGAACTTAAAAACTCTCCCTACAACATCTTGCTTGAAGATGGGGACAGGATTTACGTTCCTAAGAAACCGGGAAGCGTCCTTGTCTTTGGAGAGGTTTACAACCCGACAGCTTACGTTTACAGGCCAGGTATGACTGTAAGGGACTACATTGCTCTTGCCGGAGGATTGACAAAAGATGCAAGCGAAAAGGAAATCTTTGTCATAAAAGCGGACGGTTCTGTTGTTAGCAACAGCTCAGATGGAAAGCTGAATTTTGACTGGGATGACGAAAACAACAGGATACTCCTTGATAGCGGCGATATCCTTGATTACACCCTCCAGCCGGGAGATGCAATTATAGTTCCAACAGAGATAAAGGTTCCAACAATGTGGAGACCCCTCATAAAGGATGTGATGCAAATTATCTACCAAGGTGCTATAACGATTTACACAATCACCAAGCTGTAAGTGAGGTGGTATGAAGCTCAAGGCAGTTACAATAGCGGTACTGTTAATAGCCGGGTTGCTGCCAACAGGCAGTCTGGCTAAGCCTATTTCATCGCTTGTGTCGCCTTACCAATACCAAAGGGAGTACAGACTACTTGAAAGGGCAAAAGAAGTAGGACTTGTGAAGAAAACAGATTTATCATTTAAACCTTTGAGCCGTACGGATTTTGCAAGGGCCATTATTGAGATATATAACAACCGCAACGTAGCACCAGACCTTGCTAGGAAAATTTTCAACGAACTCTACCCGGAGTTTAAAGAGGATATAAACAGCCTCTTCCTTCCCGGAAAAGGTAGGAATTACATTAAACCGATAAGGAACGTTTACACGGAGTTGTACACTCTATCTGGTTCTGATAACCGCAGGCTTCCCTATTCAGAGGGTTTTAACTTAGAAGAGGGTATCAACTTCAGGATGAACGTTTCCTCAGAACTCAGATACTCGGGAATCTTGTTCTTTCTTGAGCCAGAACTCAGGCAAGATACACCAAGGTTCAATAGAGCCTACGTAGCTTGGAACTTTAAGGGCCTTAATTTTCTATTCGGTAGGGAGAATGTTATATGGGGGAACGCTGAAAACGGAGACCTTATATTTACAAACAACGTCCGTCCATGGCTAATGTTTAAGCTTGAAAACGACTCATATAAGAAGCTTCCTTGGATATTTGAAAAGTTAGGTGAGTACAGGTTTTCTACATTTGTTTCTGAGTTAGAAAAAGAAAGGGAGAGGTCTTACGCCCACGTTTGGGGAATGAGATTAGCTTGGAGACCATTTTACAACTTAGAGGTTGCTGGAACAAGAGCCATCCAGTTTGGCGGAGAGGGAAGACCCGACTACACTTCATTGCATGATTTCTGGGAATTATTCACTGCGAACAATGAAAACGTTAAAGATCCAAGGCCTGAGGCTCACGTATACGATAACAATCAGTATGCTTCCATTGATATCACTTACTACGCCGATTGGCTTAGCAAACTACAATTTCAACCCTTTAAGGGTGGTAAAGTGTATTTTGTTCACGCCGGCGACGACGCTGTAAAACCAGGACCTGGCGGATTCCCGCTTCCTACCAGTGCAGCTCACATATTTGGCATCTCTTTGACAACGGGATTGACGGATCTTAGATTTGAGTACACCGAGACTACCGATGACTCGGGGGTATGGTACACCCATCACATGTATCCAGATGGCTTTACCTACCATGATTTCATCATTGGAAATGCTATTGGAGGGAACTCAAAAAGCTTGTACTACGCTATCTCACACGACTTTAATTGGGGAAACTTAAACTTTTCTTATAATTTCGTTAAGCATGAGGTAAGAGATAAACTTTACAACGAGAAGGAATACATTTACAGCTTTGAGATAAACAAGTGTCTTGACTTTGGTGGGTTCTATAAGTTGAGAATCCACAGTTCAGTATTTTACTTCAGGCTTACTTACAATCGTGTAGAGAACTTTCACTTCTTACCCGAAGATAAGGACATTTACATCCTCTCTACAGGGGTAAATTTGAGCTTTTAAGACTTCAGTAGGGTTATCAGACTCCTTTTTAATCTCCGCAACTATATCATCTCGTTAGTGACTTTTCCTTGCGTGGAGCTCCCGTAGGCTGAGGTAGCAGCAGGTTAATATCCAGCCAAAGGGATTGATGCTGGATATACCAGACATCCATGTTCTATTCTTTCGTTGTAATCTTCAACATCATTTCTTCCTTCTCCGGATCTGAACTTTTATCTTTTGTAGAGCTCTGCCTTATTACTGGGCTTAGAATCTTCGGTGTTCATGGTAATCTTTGAAACGTAGGAAAGAGGAATTAATTCGTTAACTTAACCTTAGACTGGTTGCTAGCTTGCGGTAGAAATAAGAGTAGTTTAGCACGAAAATAAGAAACTCTATAACTAAGCAGTAAGTACAACTTTTCAGGAAGTACGCTATCACAGAGAAGATAAAACACCAGAGGACTATAATAAAGGAAGCTGCAGGGTTTGATCGAGTGACCATATAATAGACTAACGTATGAAAATGTAATTTATCAGGATAAAATGGGGGTTTCCCTTTCTTCCATCTTCGGTATGCAGAAAACAAAACTTCCCAAACAGGATAGACTCCCAATATTAGAGGAAACCATGGGGAAACTTCGGGATACAAATTGATTAGCTTTATGGAGAGGATAGCACAAATATAGCCAAGGAAATATGCTCCTCCATCTCCCAGAAAAATTTTCCCATTTGGAAAGTTAAAAATCAAGAAGCCTACAATAGCTCCTATAATTGCAATGCAGAGTAGGAACATGCTTATATTTCCAAACTCATAGTAAGTCATTCCCAAAAAAAGAACAAAAAGAAGGGAAATTCCAGATGCAAGTCCATTTAAACCATCTACAATGTTTACTGCGTTTGTATATCCAGCTATAGCTACAACAGTTAAAGCTAGGGAGAGGAAGTAGGGAAGTTCTAGAAATCCAAGTGTTTTAATATCAATACCCAATATGAAGCAAGAGAAATAGGAAATCAATAATAGTCCTGCAAGTCGTACTTTGGGAGGGATATCTTTCTTCAAGTCTTCGATAAATCCTATCATAAAAACCATGGTTGATAGCAAGAAAAGCTTAATATAGCCTTTGAGAACCATAAAGAGAGCTACTGCTAGATAAATTCCTAATCCTCCAATCCTAGGAACTGGAACACGATGTATGGCGTGAGCCTTGATATGTGTATCAAGGAATTCTTCCTTTTTGGAAAATCGCAGAGTAAAAAGAATCGTAGAGACTGAAATCAAAATGGACAGTAGAAAATATGCTCCAAATTCCATACATCCTCCTATTTGTAACGTTCCTTAGAAGTAAAAGTACAAGACGGAGCAGATTTATGTATTGCCCCTTGAGCAATATCTGGCTTTCTCTCAAATCTGTGACTTCCAAGTTCTGAAAGAACTATAGTCAAGCGGAAACGTTTACGGTTGTAAGAAAGTTTGAGTTTCAACCTCTTAATCTCCATGATTCCAAATTCATTAATCCTTATAACGTCTTCCTTTGAGGTCTTGCTTACCTTTTTCATCTCAGATTTTTCTCTCTTTGGTTATTATACATTTCTCTCGCGTGCAGAATGTAAACGAGTTTCTTCATCACTTCTTTGGTAGGTATTGTTAACTGCTCGTTGTTCCCTTCACGATACTTTTTTACCCCGAAGGTGCTCTGATATCAACTTCTTGCATTTCGACTGCCTGTGATATCTGGAGAATATCTAAGCTCAAATATTGCCTTAAGGGCAGAAGTAACTGCTCTCGCATTTATGTCAGGAGTGAGCATCTTGAATATTAGTTATATTTTTCCTCTACGTTCTATTAGTAAAGGAGTTAAAATCATTTACCTCTCAGTTTTCAGAAATCTTTCTAGTTCATATTCCCACCAAGGAATTTCCACATCAAGGGTTTTAGCGAGTTTGCTGTTGCTCATGGCAGAAAATTCAGGTCTTTTAGCAGGCAGATTAAACACCTCGCTGGAAACTGGATATATGACCTTTCTGATACCTTTTACTTGTAGAACTTTTTTAGCCCATTCATAACGAGAAGCGTATCCGGAGTTTGTAAGATGGTATAGACCCTTCAAGTCAGCATCTAAAGCTTTTAGAGTCATTTCAACAATTGTCTTTGTAGATGTGGGAACAGATACTTCATTGTTGGATATCATTAAATACTCTCTGTCCTTGGCCCAAGTCAGAAGCTTATAAATAAAGTTCTGTTTGCCATCCCCGTAAACCCAGCTAACCCTGAAAAGCAGGAAATTGTCAGTTTCTTCTTTTAAGAGTTTTTCTCCTAACAGTTTACTTTTCCCGTATTCATTTAGAGGGTTGGGAGTGTCTTCTTCTGTGTAGAGACCATTTCTCTTCATACCGTCAAAAACATAGTCAGTACTGTAATGCACAAGGAAAGACTTGTACTTTTTGGATGCAAAAGCCAGATTTCTAATACCGAGACTATTTACTTTTATAGCAGTTACATAATCTTCTTCGGCCTTGTCAACGAAATTGTAAGCTGCACAGTTGATGGCTACATCAGGCTTAGTAGTACTGAACAAACTTAGGACCTGTTCTAAGTTGGATATATCGCATTCTTCACGTCCTACAGCAATAACTTCAACATTGACCTTCTCGCTTAGTTTTCTCAGAAACTCTTTCCCGAGCTGACCGTTTTTGCCAATTACCAGATATCGCATTTTTCTCATTGTGAACCTCAACGGTATACCTTTCTCCAATAATCTTTCAAGAAGTCCACTTTCTTTAGCATCCAGTTGAGATTGTCAAGATACCATTTAACAGTTCTTTCTATTCCTTCTTCAAATTTCACTTTTGCCTTCCATCCAAGTTCTTTCTCTATTTTTTCCGAGTTGAGAGAGTATCTGTAATCGTGACCCGGCCTATCTTTCACAAAGGTTATTAAGTCCTCAGACTTTCCTAATAGTTTTAGGATTGACTTAACAACATCTATGTTTCTTCTTTCTTCTCCACTTCCAACGTTGTAAATTTCTCCGGGCTTTCCGCCTTCTATTATCTTAAAGATGGCTTCTACACAGTCAGTAACAAACAGCCATTCTCTAATATTTTCTCCAGTACCGTAAACAGGTATAGGTTCATTATTCAGGGCTTTCAAGATAACTACAGGAATTAACTTTTCTGGATACTGCCAAGGGCCATAATTATTTGAAGGACGGACAGTTATTACTGGTAGTCCATACGTCCTGTGGTAAGCCCTTCCTAACATATCTGCAGAAGCCTTGCTTGCAGAGTAGGGTGAATTTGGATTTAAAGGTGTGTTCTCATAGAATTGTCCGTCTTTTCCCAGCTCTCCATAAACTTCGTCAGTTGAAATGTTTATAAAAAGGGATATGTCAGTTTTTCTTGCTACTTCAAGAAGGATTTGCGTTCCTTTTACATTTGTATCTATGAAAGGTGTTGCATCAAGGATGCTCCTGTCAACGTGACTTTCCGCGGCCCAGTGAACAACAACGTCGGGCTTTTCTGTTTGAAAAATATGTTCAATAAACTCTTTATTTGTTATGTCTGCCTTGTAGAACCGGAAATCTCCTTCTATTTCTCTCAATCTTTCTAAATCGCCGGCATACGTAAGCTTATCAACAACTATTGTTTCTATCTCTCTTTTTACTGCCTGTCTTACAAACTCACTTCCTATAAAGCCAGCTCCACCAGTTACAAGTAACTTCATTTTTCCTCCGTGGGAATCATCCCATATATATGAAGTTGATTTCTGCTTCTCTTAAGGCGGGTGCAGAACGATCCTTTTCAGAGAGGATTGGCTCACTATCCAGCGGCCATTTGATATTTATGTCAGGGTCATTCCACCTTATACATCTGTCGTGTTCCGGAGAATATTCACTTCCTGAAACTTTGTAAACGATTTCAGCCTCCTCAGAAAGTGTTAGAAAACCATGTGCGAATCCTTTGGGTATCCATAGCATTAACTTATTTTCTTCAGAAAGTTCCACTCCTATCCACTTTCCAAAAGTAGGGCTTCCTTTCCTTATATCAATGGCAACGTCAAAAATTTTTCCCTTTATGCATCTTACAAGCTTCCCTTGAGCTTTTGGTTCAAGCTGGTAATGAAGTCCTCTTAGTACTCCTTTAACGGATTTAGAGTGATTATCTTGAACAAAGTCAGTATCTATTCCTACCTTTTTAAAATCAGATTTCTTGTAGGTTTCCATAAAAAAACCTCTTTTATCGTTGAAAACTTTTGGTTTGACGATTATTACTTCAGGAATTTCTGTCCTTATGAATTCAAAGGGCATGTAGGTCCTCCCTTATTCTGAGTTTGCTAATTCCAGTAGGTATTTCCCATAATCTGTCTTCGCGAGGGGTTTAGCAAGCTCTAAAAGTTGCTCCCTGTCTATCCATCCGTTTCTGTAGGCAATTTCCTCTATGCACCCTATCATGAGACCTGTCTTTTTCTCAATTGTAGCTACAAACTCACCAGCTTCAAGGAAGCTATCGTGAGTACCAGCATCAAACCACGCAAAACCTCTTCCAAGAAGTTTAACTTTGAGCTTACCACGCCTTAGATATTCCTCATTAACAGAGGTTATTTCCAGTTCTCCTCTGTCTGAAGGTTTAACTCTTTTAGCAATTTCTATAGCTTCGTTGTCGTAAAAGTACATGCCTACAACAGCGTAGTTTGATTTTGGCTTTTTGGGTTTTTCTTCTATTGATTTTACATTGCCTTTTTCATCAAATTCTACAACTCCAAACCTTTCAGGGTCTTTTACATAGTAACCAAAAACATAAGCTCCTCCCTTTTCTTCAATTTCTTTTTTAGCTTCTGCCATGATTTTTACGAGGTCATGACCGTAGAAAATGTTGTCTCCAAGTAGGTAGCAAATATTGTCGTTTCCTATGAAGTCTTCTGCCAGTATTAACCCTTCTGCCAGTCCGTTGGGTTTTTCCTGAATACGGTACTTTATATTCATCCCTAAGTGGCTTCCATCTCTGAACAACCTTTTGAAAGTTTCTAAGTCTGTAGGATTAACGATAAACAGAACGTTTTTTATTCCGAGGAGCATAACTAATGAGAGGGGATAATAAATCATAGGTTTGTTGTATATCGGGAGAAAATGTTTGTTAACAGTCATAGTAACGGGATACAGCCTTGTTCCGCTACCACCTGCTAGAATAATAGCTTTCATAGCTTCTCCCATAATTTAAAGGGTTTTATCTATTATCAAATTTACAAAAATTATCATACACTATCTGGATGCTTTGAAAAGATAACAGGGCTTTTTAGGAGTTAATGAGGATTACAGGAGACAATTATCCTCAACCTCTTCATTATGATATTCAGATTGTTTCATTAATTTTTATTTTTTCTGAGTTTTATTCTAATGAATTCCTTTGCTACCAATAATATAAACTTACTGTTATCTACAAATGCCCTTTTCCACATCCTTTTAGGTTCCTGTAAGAATCTATAAAACCATTCTAATCCTGCGTTTTGCATCCACTTTGGAGCTCTTTTGACCTTTCCTGCAATGACATCAAAGCTTCCGCCTACTCCCATAATGAAGTTAACATTTTTCAGTACATCTCTGTATTTATATAAAAACTTCTCTTTCTTGGGAGAACTCATAGCGACAAATAAGATATTTGCTCTGCTGTTAGCTATTTGTTCGGCAATAGTAGCTTCTTCTTCGTCAGAATAATAGCCGTTCCTGTAACCGGCGATTATCTCAGGTGAATATTCTTTTGAATATTTCTCTACAACCTTCTTAACAACGTCCTCCTCTGCACCAAAGAAAAAGATTTTATAACCACGCTTATAGGCCAGTTTAACAACTTCTTGCATGAGATCAATGCCAGCTACTCGCTCTGGAAGAGGCTTCCCTATAAGTTTTGAAGCCCAAACCACCGCCATACCATCGGCGTTAATTATATCGGCATTTACTACACTTTCGTAAAGTTCTCTATCTTTTTTCATTCTGACAAGTTTAGCTGCATTTACAGCAATGTGGTAGATATGTTTCTTTTCTTGTATAGCTTTATCTATGATAGTCAAAGTTTCTTCTAAAGTTAATACATCTATTGGACAACCAAGAATGTAAATCCTGTGTTTCTTAAGGTTCATAACTTTCTTCCCTCTTGTACTATTAATTTCTCAAATGTTTCTAAGAATATCCCAAAGTGAATTAAAACTATTCCTTTGCGATGATCTTTTTCTTTTCCGCTTTGATAATTGTCAAGTAAACGTTCTATATATTCCTTCTTTACAAAATTATGAATAGGATGTGAATTTTCAACGAATAATCTTCTTAAGTGTTCTTGCAGATCTGTCTTTAACCATTTTAAAATTGGTAGTGAGAATCCTCTTTTCTTTCTATATATAATATCTTTCGGTAGGTATTTGGCTGCTACTCGCTTTAGTATGTACTTGTTCTCGCCGTTACGAATCTTAAAGTCTGCAGGAATACTTTCGACTACTTTTACGACCTCATTATCCAAAAAGGGTACTCTCATTTCTAGGGATAGTGCCATTGTCATTTTATCGCCATACATTAGCAGTTCGTCTGGAAGCCAAGTATAGGTATCAAGAATGGACATAATCTCTACAAGTTTGTTGTCGTTTTTGTTTATTAAGTTATAAAAGAATTTTAAATCATCTATGTTCTGCTTTAATTGATAGTTTAAAAGCTTTTCAAGTTCTTTCCTTGTAAATACGGAATAAGCGTTGACGAAAACTTTATATAGATCCTCTCCTTCCAGAGCATACAATAACCTTCGCAATTGGTGATGCCAATTTAATAATACAGATGAGAGAAGTATAAGTTTTCTAAAACTTAAAAAAGACTCAAGTTTATTTGCGAAGTTGTATCTTTTATATCCCATGAAGATTTCATCGGCTCCTTGGCCTGCTAGAGCAACTTTTACGTATTTCCTTGCAAGCTTTGCAACTTCGTACTGAGCAAAAGTAGGGGCTGTTCCGTTGGGCTCTTCCAAAAAATAAATGGACTTTCTAACAAATTCCAAGTAATCTTCTGGTTTAACAACTTTTTCATAATGGTCTGTTCCAACTATTTTTGCAGTTTTTTTTGCATCTTCGCGTTCATCTTCCATGGGACTTTCAGCACCTTCAAAACCTATACAAAAAGTTTTGAGTTTTCCTCTAACATATTTTGAAGCAATAGCAGCAATTAAAGCTGAATCTAATCCTCCGGATAAAAAAACACCAACTTCTACATCAGAGAGCAGTTGTCTTCTAACGGCTTCTTCGAGTGTTTCAGCTAAGAGATCAGTCCAATAGTCTTCCCCCTTATTTCTATCGATTTTTATTTGAGGAATTCTTTGTTCATTTATATTTAAAACTTTTGAAAGCTTACCTGTAATTATGTCAAATTCTAAAAGATCTCCGGGACGAAGTTTGTGAACTTCTCTTATAAGTGTTTTAGGAGCAGGATTATAACGGAGAGTCAAAAATGTTACTAGAGCATCTTTGTCGATCTCAAATTTGTTGGTTAACTTTAGAATTGGCTTAATTTCTGATGAGAAAATAAACTTATTTCCGTCATGCCAATAGTAAATAGGTTTTACCCCAAATCTATCTCTTGCTATGTAAATTTTTTTATTTTCTATATCTAGAAGTCCGAATGCAAATATACCGTTGAAATCTATAAAGCTTTTAGGTCCAAATTTTGCTAGATAGTTAACAATAGTTTCAGTATCTGAATGGCCTTTAAAAGGCACCTCTTTTAACTTTTCTCTTAGTTCAAGGTGATTGTAAATCTCACCGTTAAATATAACTAAAAATTTTTCATCATAGGAATACATTGGCTGGTGTCCAGCAAAAGAAAGATCTAGAATGGAGAGTCTTCTGTGTCCAAAGTATATTTTGTTTTCGTCGATCTCTATTAGTTCTATCCCCCAATCATCTGGTCCTCTGTGTTTTAGCAGGTCTAAATCCTTTTTATGCAATTTAATATTAACAGTTCCTAATATGCCGCACATTTATGCCTCCTTATTGAGGGGGTTACATTAAACTTTTTGCGATATCCAACTCTTTCTGAGTTGTGTTTTTTATATCAATAGTTTCTATAAATTTTCTGGCATTCTCGGAAATTCGAATATATAAATTTTTATCATAAGTTAGGTTCTCTATCCAATTAGCTGCTTCTTGAATATTGAAAGGCTCTATAAGAATACCAGTTTTATTATGCTTTACAAACTCCGGTATTCCACAAACATTAAAACTTATAACAGGTAACCCCGAAGCCATAGCTTCACACATGGAAACTCCTTGAGCGTCCATTCTTGTAACCGCATAGTATAAACCAAAATTTTTATGAATTATTGGTATTTCTTTATGTTGCAAAAATTTGTTGATGATTTTAACTCTTCTTGATAATTCTTGTTTGTTAATAAAGTCTTTAATTTTTGATTCATCTTTGCCTTTACCGTATATTGTTAAATTTACTTTGTCTTGTTTTATGTGCTTCATTGTCAAAACAGCTAAGTCCAATGCATATTTTCCTTTTAAAATCAAAGGTCTTAATGTTAGAACTTTATACCTATAGTTCCAATGATTATCATATACAAATAGGTTCGTATCTATTCCATTTGGTATAACTACTGCCTTTGACGACAAATTTATCTTGAGGTTATCATAAACCTCTTTTAGCATCCATTTGGATACCGATATAAATCTGCATTTAGAGTAATTTAAAAGGGATTTAATAATTTTTTTTATTTTAGGAATTTGGTAAAAATCATGGTATAAAGCTCGAAGGATACTTTTCGGATTAGTTATTTCTACTTCGTCTTTATAGGACTTTGAAATTTTCTGGACTTCTATGCCATGTATAAAAAAAAGAACAGGAATTTCAAACTTAATAATGTGGTTATATATTATACTTCCATCTATCTCTTTTATCGGGTAAGTATGCAGCAAATGTATAAAAGTAATGTCAAAACTTTCCAGCTTTTTAATTATTTCAAAAGTTGGAAGTCTGTAAACATTAATTCCTTCAAATGTGTAGAAATACTTATTTTTAGAAGGAACAAATACGCTTACATATACTCCTTTTTCTACATACTCTCTATTGCGTGTATGAACGAACATATGATTGTAGGGTTCTTTTTCAGTTGGGTACCTGCTAGTAAGAACAGCTATTTTCATTAGAAGCCTCCCTTTTAACTAATTTTCCGTATTTATCAGTTGAGATATCTTTTTTTATAACTTTAGCAGGGTTTCCGACAGCTATTGAATTATCGGGAATATCTTTTGTAACTACGCTTCCAGCACCGATTATGACATGATTACCGATTCTAACTCCGGGTAATATAACGGAGTTAACTCCTATAAAACAATAATCTCCTATATACGTTTTTGTTCTAAGAGAGCGGGTATAATCATGACTTAAAACGATAGCACCGTAAGCAACATAGGTATATTTACCAATAAAGATTCCTGTGGGATGGGTAAGATCAATTTTTGCGCCTAAAAATATTTTACTTGTGTGGTGTATTTGGCATCCTCTTAGCCGAAGGTATTTAACATATAATCTTAGTATTTGGTGTCTTATAAATTCCGTAATCGCTTTCATAGCTTCTCCTTTTAAAATCTAAAAGAAGTGATACCATTAAGAGTGGGAAAACTTGCATGATATTATAATGTCCTTCCTGAAGGAATGTTATAATTAAAGAACCAGTGAGTAAAGCTGCAAGAGGATACTTCCTTTCCTTAAGCTTTAATTTGATTGTATTCCAATGAATTTTAAGGTAAAGTAAAACACCTACTAAGCCAACGGAATACATGTAAGTTCCTACTAAACTTTCAGCTCCTCGTTCAACAGCCTCAATCCAACTTTCTCCAGGTATTCTTCCCATGTTACCTGCTAGTGCTAATTTATTACCTATAAAATATCTTAAATCTAAATTTTGTTTGAAAGGTAAGAGTAATCCCATTACATGAATTGCGGCACTAGATTTTATAACCGTTGAAAGTACTATTGAAAATAATAGTATTACTAAGAATAAAAGGAGTGAAATCTTGTACATTCCTCTCTTAAATAAAAAGGCGAATAGCATAGTGTATACTAACAGCGAAAGAGCACCTTTAGATAAGCATACAAGAAGAAAAGAAAGACTAATAAACAGCATAAGTAATTTGGGAAATAAATTCTGAATATTCGGTCGTATATAAAAGTAGATAAAGTAAAGTATGTAAAGGTACCAGTAAGCAGATCTAATAGGATCATTTAGTAACGGAGTATATCTAATCCAATTTTCTATGGGACCGACAGAGGTAATGTAAGCATTTGCTATATTCATGAGAAAGTTGTTATGCTCTCCTCTGTATAAATCTAAATATTTAGCATGAAACTTTAAAAACCATAGGTTGAAAGGAAGATCTATAATTACCACTAAAATGGATAAAAATGTAATGATTATAGTTAAAGCGAAGAAATCCTTTAAAAGGATTTCTAAGTAATACTTTCCTTTCTTTTTCAAGGAACTATTTAGGATTAGGAACAAAGATAAGAAACCTCCCATTACATTGAAGAATATTATTGCTGCCCTTGAGAAATTAGGAAAGCTTTTGATAAAGGAAATTGTAAAAAGAATAATTAAAAATAATAAACTTTTGGAGAGTTTGGGCCTTAAAACTTTTGAGAACAAAACAAAAACCACAAAATAAAATAAAAATCCAGCTATATAGGCTATTTGAAAGCTATAAGTATCAACCTTATGAGCTAAACCTATTAGTGTATATTGATTATTCACTAATGCAGTAAAGCTAATAACTGCGAATCTTAAACTTAGAATAGGAGAAATAATATATATGGAAAATGGGAGAAAAATAATGCCAAATGGGAATATTATTGCTAGTATGCAAGATATTAAGTAGGATACTAAAACAAATAAAATTGTTTCTGAGGTCATGTTAAACATTTTCATCCTAAAACCTTTTTTATGATCTTTGTAGCTGAATGGTCTATATTTTTAAGGTAAAAGTAAATGTAGTAAAGAGTCTCTATCGGATAAGTGGTATGGATGTTCTTTTTGAATGTAGGGAACTTTGAATCCAAAACTTTTCGAAAAGAGTAATAACTTAAGTCTATATTAATGCCATTCGTGGAAAAGAATTCCCAGTCTAAAATCTTAACAGAAGAACTCATAATTATATTACTTCTGGTAAAATCTCCGTGCATTGCAGTTAATAAAAATCTCTTATTGATATTCATAATTTTATCCTTAAATAACATCCATTTTTCCAGCAGCATATCATTTTTAAAGAGTTTTAATTTTGACTCTACAAAGTTTATCATATTAAGAATGTAAGAGTGTTCAGAAGGATAAAAGGAACCTTGAGAGTACTCGGAATACAATTTATTGAAAAAATTTACTACTTGTTCGGGTAATTTATTGCCACTAATACAACTCCCTTTCACAAATTCCATGTCTAATATAGATAAATTGTCATATTCACAGTATTGTATCACTTGAGGAGCTATTGGAGATATTAACGGCATTGTCATTGCTTTGTATTCATTATATAGTAAATCTTTAGAATCTTCAAATGCAACCTTTCTAACGAAAACTTCGCTATCTTTGAACAAGATTAGAAGCATTTTTCGGTGAATAGAAAATGGAAAAATCACAATAGAGTAATAGTCTCCTTCTGCGGAAAAGTCAAGACTTTCTTCTTCTCCACATAATGCTATAATAGGTATAGATTTAAAAATTTTCCTTAGCAGTTTGTAAAATCTAATTTTCATGGGAGTAAAAGGTAGTATTTCTAATGCTTTATAGAATACATTTCTATTCTGATAAGGTAACAATAAAAAAGGAACTTGTCTATTTGGATAAAATAAATACCTACCTCCTTTTATACCCAGCACCCTTTGAAATTTATATAACTGGGATAACATTTAACACCTCATGGATAAGTTTGAAAAAATTCTTCTTGCCATTTAAAACTATTAATGTCTATCATCTTAACACCTTTTATCTTTCTTCTTATTTTCAATTTTAGAATTTCCCTAAAAGACACTCTCTTTCGGACAACTATTCGATCTAAATATATGATTTGCTGCTTAGGTAACACTTCAGGAACGGAAAACAAATCATTTTCAAGTATCTGCTTAACATCAGTAGCTTTATCTCTAAATAGATAAGTTAAAAATGAGAAAGATTCTTTTTCCTCTATGATCTTTCTAAAATTTCGGCAATATCTCTCTTTAAATATTTCACAAGAAGAGCCCTTTGAGAAACTCTTTTTGTCAAAAATATAATGAAAAAACCAATAGAAGAATAAATAAGGTTCTGGGGCTATAGGAATTTTTTTCTTTCCGAAGTAGAAATAGTCTACCTTCTTAGGAATAAGAGGAATAGGTATATCCCGAAAATGAGAGAAAGCAATCACCGGCGTGTGAACATCGATTACTACTTCGCCTATAGATAAAAATAGTGTATTGTATTTGTATGAAGTAATGATTCTTATGTTTATTTTATGAGACTGCAAATATGAGATTAGTTTAAACAAATTGTAAAAATCCACATATATATCAATATCATTTGCACCTTTAGAGACAGGTCTAATTAAAAAATAGTCAATATTTGCTCTCTCCAAAATAGATATTGCAGTTTCAATCATTGTTTTCCTCCTTTTGCAGTTTCAATTTCTTTTTTTACTAAGTTTACTATATGCATAGGGGATTCCAATGTCGTGTCAAAAATTAAAAGATTATATTTTATAAGCATCTTCTTATAGTCATTTATCTGCTTCCTGATTTTTTCTACAGGTAACTCACTTTTTCTTTGGAAAATCTTTTCAGGTTCTCCAACCAATAAAACAAAAATGTCTGGCTTTGGAAGTAATCTGAAAATGGCAAAAAATATAGCTCTCTTAAATTTGCTTTCGGATTGAATACATAAATCAACTATCCATCTGTCTGTGACGTATAATTTGTCATTATCCAGTTTCATTTTACTGATTATTAATATATCATCTATTAGCTTTAGAAACCTTCCTAAAAACTTTACGTTTAATAATTTCCTATTGAACTTGCTTAGACAGTACTTCCTTTCTTTACCATGTCCCAGGTAAATGTAGATGGTATCTTCCAGTTCCTTAACCAATTTTCTTGCTACAGTACTTTTCCCAGAACCATCAGGACCTACAATAGCAACTATCATTTAGAACCTCTTAGTACTTTAAGTTCTCCAAAGTAGAAATATATTGTTAAAATTACAAAAAAACTTGAGATGTATGATATCACAACTCCCCACAAGCCTAAAGACGGGGTCAGAATCAATAAAAGAAAGATACTACTTAAAGCCGCTATCATAACGGTTATAACTCTTAAAGTTTGAAAACCTATCGTTGTTAAGAAGATTCCATAAAGTGAGCTTATAAATCTAAATAATATAGATAACGATAGAATGGAATAAAGTAAAAGGTACTGTTTTTCTAGTTTAATCAACGATGAGACAGGGAAGAAAATGCAAATAGCAATAACGTACCCTATTATGCCAGCCAGTAGATATAACTTTTGTGTCTTTCTAAAGAATTTCTTGAGAGAGCTTCTATCTGTTACATAGATAACAGAAAATTTGTTTAGAAACACTTGTGAAATGGATCCTGAGATCATAGTGAATGGAATAGAAACTAAGAGTATTTTCCTAAAAATAGCATATTCTGTACTTGTTAAAATGAAGAATGAAAGAAAGGAGACAGAATTTGTATAGATAGCAACTAAAATTTCATGGGAACCATACTTTAAATAGTTACTGACGAAAGGTTTAACTTTAAAATTTGGCTTAAAACTAAATAGTTGTATGTGAGAAGCTTTTCTAATACCATATCCCGTAGCTATTAGCATTGGTATTAAGAAGAACAATATAGCGTATTCAAAACAGTATGTTCCAGATACAAACCATAGTACAATAACTGCTAACATAAAAAAGGAGAAAGTTAAGCTAATTTTAAATTCCTCTAAAAATAGGGAAAAAGCTTTTAGAATACTTTGAATAAACACCAATATAGAAAGGACAAGAGATACAGTAATAACAATGGCGAAAGTTGAAAAGCCTATCTTTGTAAACTTAGATAAAATCAAGGAAAAAATAAATGCAGCAATAGATATTAAAATAATATACCCCCAAAACATTTGCTCGATATAAAGAATTTCTCCTTTCCCTTTTTTCAGAAGAATAGGAACTTCTCTTATCAATCCCAAATTAACTCCAAAAGTAAATAGAGGAAGAACTAGATTTGAAGATGTCAGTACGAAACTGAACAAAGAAAAATCACTAGCTGTTAGAAAACGAGCAGCAAAAGAATTATAAAACCATCTAGAGCCATTAAATAAAATAATAGATAAGGTACTGTAAATAGCGTCTTTTCTCACATTCAATAGTAACTCCTGCTAAAGGAAAATTTCAGATTAAGAGTTCCCAACGATACCGCAAAAATCAAGAAGCTTATTTTTTTCTATTCTTAAATTTCTAAACTGTCTGTGAGCAACTAAGATAGCTACAATATCTGCCTCTTTTAGAGCCTCTTCTGTTTCATAAACATGGAATTCACTAAAGTCATCAACGTAAGGTTCTACTGCTAAAATTCTGTATCCTTCGGCAATCAACCTCCTAACAATATAAAGTGCTGGGCTTTCTCTAAGATCATCTATATCCGGTTTATAAGTAAGTCCTAAGCAAGCGATTTTTGGCTTCCTGCTGTAGTTCTCTTCAAATTCCTTGGCTTTTTCCTTGATCTTCTTTATTACCCATTCCGTTTTGTACAAGTTTACTTCCCTCGCAACCTTTATTAATTTTGACTCTTCAGGATAATGAGTTATTAGAAACCATGGATCTACAGCTATACAATGCCCTCCAACTCCAACACCAGGTTGCAGAATGTTGACTCTAGGGTGTTTGTTAGCGAGTTCTATAAGCTCCCACACGTCTATACCTGCCTTATCACAAATGAGGGAAAGTTCATTAGCGAATGCTATGTTTACATCACGGTAGGCGTTTTCTACGAGTTTGCACATTTCAGCTGTTTTTGCGTTCGTCTCATGAAGTTCTCCTTCAACAAAAAGTGAATAAAACTCTTTAGCCCTTTTAGCTGATGCTGGATTTATTCCACCTATGACTCTATCGTTATACTGGAGTTCGTAAAGGATTTTTCCGGGAAGTACTCTTTCAGGGCAGTAGGCCATGTATATTCTATTTTTAAGTTCAGGTCTTTCACTTGTTATTAAGTCGTACATTTTTTCTGTAGTTCCTATCGGGCTTGTTGATTCAATAATCACTAAGTTTCCTTCCTCAAGATAGGGAGTAATCATCTTGATAGCTGCTTCAACAAAAGATATGTCAGGAATATGTCCTTCTTTGAACGGAGTCGGAACTGCTATTAAGAACACATCAGCTTTAGTAGGAGAAGTAGATGCTTTCAGTAAGCCCTTTCTGACTACTTCGTGAACAAGGCCATCTAAGTCCGGTTCTACAATATGGATTTTACCTTCATTTATGGTATCTACAACACTTTTATTGATATCAACTCCGTAGACATTAATACCTTTACTTGCTATAAGAGCGGCTGTTGGTAAACCAATGTATCCCAATCCCATAATTACTACAGTCAGTGGTTCAGGTTTCATAACTTTCCTCCTTATAAGTTTCTACTTTCCATAAGAATTTTAAGTATTTTCCTTGAAGCAGTTCCGTCTCCGTAAGGATTAACTGCTTTAGCCATCTTATTGTATTCTTCCTGATTCTCAAGAAGCTTTACCGCCTCAAGGATGATCTTTTCCTTGTTTGTACCTACAAGCTTGGCTGTTCCTGCTTCTATACCTTCTATCCTTTCTGTAACTTCTCTCATCACTAAAACAGGTTTGCCCAAAGAAGGAGCCTCTTCTTGAATTCCTCCGGAATCTGTTAATACCAGATACGATTTACTCATGAGCCATATGAGGTATGGATATTCTAAAGGTTCTATTAGGTGGATCCGGCTATGTCCTCTTAATATTTCATTTACAGGTTTTCTCACATTAGGATTGAGGTGAACGGGATAAACTATTTCTACGTCTTCAAAGGAGTCTGCAAGCTCCTTTAAAGCGAAACAAATATTTCTAAAAGGCTCTCCAAAACTTTCTCTTCTATGTCCTGTGACTAAGATAATTTTCTTTGAGAAATCCATAAAATCAAAATATCTATAATATTTCTCTTCTCCTTGTTCTTTTATGATTTGGAGACCCAAAAGTAAAGCGTCTATAACTGTGTTTCCCACAACCCATACATTGTTCTTTATTCCTTCCTTAAGGAGGTTCCTTTTTGCTTTCTCTGTTGGTGCGAAATGGAAATCTGCTAATTTTCCTATTAAAACCCTATTTACCTCCTCAGGGAAAGGAGAGTATTTATTATTACTCCTAAGACCTGCTTCTATGTGCGCAACTTTTACTTTATTGTAAAAGCCCGCCAGTGCTCCTACGAAAGCTGTTGTTGTATCTCCTTGAACAAAAATCAAATCAGGATTAAAGTCTTTCAAAACTGACTCGAGCTCTTTAATTAAATTTGCGGTCAGTTCAAACAATGACTGATTGGGTTTCATAAGATTAAGGTCATAATCAGGTTCTATTCCGAAAAATTTTAAAACTTGGTCAAGCATTTCTCTATGTTGGGCAGTTACGCATACTTTAACATTAAACCTATCAGGATATCTTTCAAACTCTTTTATTAAGGGGGCCATTTTGATAGCTTCAGGCCTAGTACCAAATATTAAAAGTACTTTGTTCAATCTTCCCTCCTATGGCTATAGCGTAGTAGTGTATTTTACAAGTTTATTCAACTGTTACGCTCTTTGCTAAATTTCTCGGTTGGTCAACATCGTAACCTAAGAAATCGGCTACGTGGTAGGCAAAAAGTTGCAAAGGAATGACGTTTACTATGGGGGAAAGGAACTCGCTAACTTCTGGAACTTCTATAAAGGCGTCTGCCTTTTCTTGAACTTCTTTACACTCAGAATTTGTAACGGCTATCACTTTCCCCTTCCTTGCTTTTACCTCTTCCATATTTGAGAGCATCTTCTCGTAAACCCTTCCTTTCGTTGCGACGACAACAACAGGCATCGTTTCATCTATCAAAGCTATCGGACCGTGCTTCATCTCTCCTGCAGGGTATCCTTCTGCGTGGATGTAAGATATCTCTTTAAGCTTTAGAGCTCCCTCAAGAGCTATCGGGTAGTTCACATGCCTTCCTACGTAGAGGGCGTTTGTTGCCTTGTGGAAACTGTCAGCTATTTCCTTGACCTTTCCAGATTCTCTTTCGTCGTTTAAGAAAGTTTCCACTTTTGAAGGTAGCTCCATGAGTTCATGAAGGAGTCCCTCTACCTTTTCTTCCTTTAAGGTGTTTCTATTCCTTGCAAGCCACAGTGAGAGCATAAAGAGAGTTACTACCTGAGTTGTAAAGGCCTTTGTAGAGGCCACGCTGATTTCAGGGCCTGCGTAGGTGTAGAGGGTTTCGTGGGCTTCCCTCGTTACGGTGGAGCCTATAACGTTGCAGATGGCAAGGACTTTAGCACCTTTACTTTTAGCAAACCTTACAGCTGCTAATGTATCTGCGGTTTCCCCAGACTGGGTTATAGCAATGACGAGAGTTTTCTCATTCACAACGGGATTTCTGTACCTATACTCAGAAGCCAAGTCAACTTCGGTAGGTATAAGGGAGAAATTTTCAAGGTAGAACTTACCTATGAGTCCAGCGTGGTAAGAAGTACCACAGGCTACAATTTGGACTCTATCAAAGTCCTGTGGAGAGATACCTTCAAGAGGGACTTTTCCGCTGAACCAAGAAAGATTGCCGCTTATAGTGTCTGCTATTGCACGGGGTTGCTCGTAAATTTCTTTGAGCATAAAGTGCTTGTAGCCGGCTTTTTCAGCCTGAGCTAAGGACCAAGGGATTGTACGGATTTCTTTTTTCTTTTCATTTCCGTTAAGGTCAAAGACCTTGAAGGAGTCTTTTTCAACGATAGCGACCTCGTAGTCGTCTAAGAAGACGGCTTTATTTGTATAGGATAGGAAAGCAGGAATATCAGAGGCTACGAAGTTTTCGTTGTTTCCGACGCCTATGATGAGAGGGCTATCCTTCCTTGCGACGAAGATTTTTTCAGGCTCGTAGGTAGTAATAGCTGCAACTGCGTAGGAGCCTTTGAGTTTTTTGATAGCTTTTATAAAGGCGTCAAAGAAAGAAGAGCTCTCCTTTAGTTCTTCCTCTATCAGGTGGG